>NZ_BDMN01000022.1 GCF_002189065.1 Bathymodiolus platifrons methanotrophic gill symbiont | reverse complement strand
TAAGTTTGAGCGAGCAAGCCTTGGAGATTGCAAAGTAGCCGCATTATCCTAGGTGTTTCGTGAAGCAAGTATACCCTGGGAGTGGTTGCTACGGGTGAGTGTGGTCTTAATTTTAAAACGTTATGGCATTACTGAAGGTCTGTTGGCATTTGTGGAACGCAAACTTGATCACAATATTCTGAATAAGTCGAAACTCTGTGATGGCGTCTACGGGGGTTAATCCACCCGTACTGATGAGACAGATTCTTAGTTTAATGGTAAATTAAAATGAAAAAATCAAAATTGTCCCGTTCACTGCCTATCGTGTTAACTGTAGGTTTAATGTCATTTAGTAGTGTTTCTAGTGCTAAGTTGTATGAGTTTAGTAGAGCAAATTGCTTTCCGCCGGGAGGAGCTGATTATGGAAATGAGTCAATAACATTCAATACCTCGGAGAAGAGAAGGTCGAGGGTTTTTAGCAGGCACTATAAGCATGGAAAAATGAGACATCAGCTTGACACTGGATGGGTATCTTTATGGAATAATAACGGGGCAGCCCATAGAGATCCTACAGGTCAATCCTTATGGACTGTTGTGGGATTCCATTATTTGAAATCTCCAAATAATAAAACGTTCCTTTCTAGACGTACCGAAACTGACAGTTGTAATTTTTCTTTACCGTACTAAACTTAACAATTGTAATTTTTCTTTAACTTAACCTTAAAACGATGTAGCTCAGAGGGTTACATCGTTTTAACTATCAAGAGGATAGAACTATGAGTACATGTAAAAAACACGGGTTAACGGTGCTTTTTCTAGTAGGCTTGTTTTCAATTTTAGCTTATGCGAGATACACATTAACCGGGGACGAAGGTAATTCTGAAGCGGGGGGTGTAATTGAAAAAGTAAGTAAAGTTAAAAAAGTTTCACCGGCTTTTGTTCCAGAAAAAATTCGTCATAACCCATCCCCAAAACCCCCTGAGGTATCAGAGATGGTACATTCGGGATATAAGGCGTGGGAGCCACCTTCAGATATGGAATATTCCTATACTGAATATTCGGATACTGAATATTCCCATGAAAATAAAGAAGATCTAAATTCAGAATTTGAAGCTCTGGAAGAGTTCTTTGGGGGGCAGGGAGAGGATGTATCCTTCGCTCCCATAGAAGATTTTCCTATACCTGACTATGAGAAAAAGGAAACGGAGTTGGCTATACGACAAATGGAAGAACGGGGGTATATTGATAAGACTGAAAATAGTATAACTCCAATCCGAGACGAGATGACTCCAAAAAGTAAAAAATATGAGAAGACCCATGAGGAAGCGGTTAAACTTTTAACGGTAGAACCCACTAATTTAGATGAAACACCCTTCGAAGGTAAAAAGGTGGTTTCCAGACAGGTGAGCGGAGCCTATGATGAAGGGAAGTGGACTACTTTAACAAGAGTTTATGAGTTTGACAATTTAAGCTTGGTTGAACTTTCGGAGGATGATTACCATACCGGAGGGGGTAAAGTGGTATTTACCGAAGAGGCAGTTAATGAAAATATTAATGGGAATCCTGCTATATACGAAGTGGGGATAAGCCCCAGCGGGAAAGCTACAACTTCCCTAGTATGGACAACAGATTCTAAATATTATGAATTAACCCTAGAGAAAAACGCATCAAGTAGTAAAGAAATGAAAGCGGAATTCTTAAATTTAGCACGTTCAGTACCTATAGATTAAGAATTTAGGTGGTTGTTCAAATCGTGATCTGCTTATTGAACAACTTGGGATGTTTATCCACATATACCCCGCATTCGTGACTGTGCGGGGTATTTTAATATAAAATCGGGGGTGGGTCGCTAAAATATATACAGTTTTACTTTTAGTGCTTTTATCAAATGTTGCACAGGCAGGCTATTCCCCCTATGAAGAGCCCACCCAAGAGATTAAGCAATACTATATACCCCCCCCCTTTTAAATAGTTGTCACCTAAACGTTCGTTTATATTACATTTCTGTAACGCATGAATACTGGCTGTTTTCTGTAACATAACCCGTAAAATAATCAATGTACCATGAACGTTACACTTTTTAAGTTACAACTTAAAAGCTTTATACTCGATGTTCAAGTTTTTGATATTGAGAAGGTAAAATCAGGTATTCTGAGGTTGTTGTAATTTTATCGGTGTAAGCCCATGTTAATGAATGCCCCAGCCACCTTTATCCAAAGCTATATTGACGATTTAAATGATGCGCTCAATCAGCTAAAACCCGGAGCCGCTTTGACACGGATTCAAGCCGCTTGGTTGGGCACTTGTTTAACGGGCATACTGCTAATGAACTCTCTTTGCTGGGCTAAGTTTGAGCGAGCAAGCCTTGGAGATTGCAAAGTAGCCGCATTATCCTGGGTGTTTCGTAAAGCAAGTATACCCTGGG
>NZ_BDMN01000021.1 GCF_002189065.1 Bathymodiolus platifrons methanotrophic gill symbiont | reverse complement strand
TGAATTAATAAAGGATGTGTTTCAACTGATGCCATCAGGAAAACATATGATTGGCAGAGATTTAGGGCGCTTAGAGCCAACAGCATCATTAAAGTATTGTTCTGCTGGGTGAAGGTAAGAGTTTGATGGCAATGGGATGGAAAAACTTGAACATCGAGTAAAAGTCAACGTCATTAAATTGCCGTTAACATAATCGAGTCACTGGCAAAAAGTGGCTTTGAGACGCTAGGCTATTTCGGGTATATCATCAGCGATAAGTGCGCGTCTCTAAATAAGACAATGCAACCAAAGTCCGCACGGCGTGGGCTTTGTGAATCTTTTCGCAAGTCACTGGGCATTGAGAATAAAACAATGGCGGTGGAAAGACACCGCAAACCAAATAATGCTGACTATACACTACTGACCGGTATCAATCAGCCGCCAACAGCACTATTAACTTGATAACTGCGCAACAGGAAGCGTTCATGGCTAAACCAACGCAACGGAGCGAGCGCCATGACACAATCGAAATTATCCACTAACCGCATCAATCAGAAACAACTTGCCAACTACTGGGGAATCTCAGAACGTACATTAGAACGATGGCGAGGAATTGGGTATGGCCCCGTGTTCATCAAAATTGGAGGCCGAGTGATATATCGGCAAGAAGACATCCGAGAGTACGAAAACACACATTTAAACACCTCGACTCAATCACAAGTCTATATATAAGGTAGATAAACACTACCAACATCATGAATATTCTTCCCCACTCCGCCAGCGAGAATTATCTTGCAGATTCAATAAAATGAACGTTTTCCCATGTTTCGATTGTACTGCAAACAGTAGTACAGTATATTGCAGTACATTTGCAGGCATTCTTGGAGAATCTAATGGCTACTACCAAAACTACGACGCTGACTTTCCGAGTCGATCCGACTTTGAAAGAAGCGTTGCGTGCTGCAGCTCAAGCGGAACATCGATCCATCTCAAATATGATCGAAGTGCTAATACGCGAGCATTGCGAAAAGAATGGTATAGCCATAGAACAATCAAAAGAATCAAATGGGGAGCATTCACAATGATCAAAACGGTAAATCAGGCGTGCCGATTTAATCCTGTTATTCAGGATTATCGAATGAGCCAAGGAATAGAGAACTTAGCTGATCTCATTGAGGATGCTGGGGACGGCCAAGACTTCTTCACTCGAAACTTTGTTACTCACGGCATGGAACAATTATTCCGTGAAGGCATGTTGCGATTATCTGGGAAATCGGATCAGGCCGTCTTTGAACTGACTCAAGCCATGGGCGGCGGTAAAACCCACATGATGATCGCGCTTGGTCTCCTTGCTCGTCATGCTGAACTCAGGCCAGGTGTCTTGCCGGAAGATTTAAATAGCCGTCTTGATTTTGAAGGAGCTCGAATTGCAGCCTTCAATGGTAGAAATAATCCTGACAATCACATATGGGGAGAGATCGCGACTCAACTGGGTGCGGAAGAAGAGATTAAACCTTATTGGATTAATGGACCAAAAGCAGTCGACCAACAAAAATGGAAAGACATCATTGGCGACACCCCAACGCTAATAATGCTAGATGAACTCCCTCCCTATTTAGACAATGCAAGCACACAGGTACTTGGCCAAGGTACCTTGGCAAATATGGTGGTATATAGCCTAGCCGCACTAATGAGTGCAGCTCTTGAATTACCTAACTGCTGTATTGTTATAGCTAACCTGTCTGGAAGTTATAACGCACAGACCAAAGCATTAACTGAAGCGATTTCCAATCTTCAGCAAGAAACACGTCGTCAAGCGATGACAATAACCCCTGTTTCGTTAGCTGGTAATGAGATTTATGAAATTCTCAAAAAGCGTCTAATAGATGAACTACCCGATGAGCATGTCATCAATGAGATTGCTGAAGAATATGCACAGCAAATTAAAAAGGCAGAAGATGGCGGTTACATTATCGCCTCAAGCATTGAACAAATAGCAGAACAAATTCGGGAAACATATCCATTCCATCCATCCTTTAAGCATCTTGTTGCACTCTTCAAAGAAAATGAAGGTTTCCGGCAAACACGGGGATTGATGCAGTTTACAGCTCGTCTGCTGAAAAGTGTGGCCCAACGAGAAGTGGATGACGTATTTCTAATCGGCACACAGCATCTTGATCTAAACGATGAACAGGTCAAAGATGAAATTGAACGTATCGCACCTAAGTTAGTGCCTGCGGTTACTCGCGACATTGCAGATAAAGGTAGTGCCATTGCCGAAACACTTGATGATGAAATTGATAGTGATGCATCCAGACAGGTCATGACACTACTACTTGCCTCTTCATTATCACGCGCTGTTGGTGGACGAATCGGTCTTTCTGAAAGCGAAGTCATTGAGTTCTTGGCAGCACCAAACCGAAAAGCGGATGAATTCCTTGATGCGATACAGAAATTACGGGAGCAAGCCTGGTACTTGCACCGAGAAGAACAACGCCTCTTTATAAAAGAGACCGAAAATTTATCACGGCAAATTGAACGCAATGCTAAAGAAGTGCCACAGCCAAAAATTGATCAGGCGCTAATTAATCGTCTGACAGGTATTTTACAACCAGTACGTCGGAACACATATCAAGAGGTGCAAATTCTACCTCGAATGGATGAACTAAGGTTGACTGGACCACGAGTTCTCATCGTTATCAAACCAGATGGCAAAGTTCCACCGAGTGAATTAACTAACTTCTTCGAGTTCCAGCAAGAGAAAAATAATTTACTGGTGCTGACTGGCCAAGATAGCCTTATGGCTGATGCGGTTGAAGACCGTCTGCGTGATCTCTATGCCATTGAGCAAATTGACAAACGCTTAAAACCTGGCGATACACTTTTTGAAGAAGCCAGAGATAGGCTTGAAGAATCTGAGGAACGTTTCACCAAAGCTTTATCTGCTGCATATAACAGCATCTATTTTCCCGGTTTGGATGACATTGATAACACTCAGAAACTGGTTCGTGTAACTATCGACAATGGCCTCAAAGTTGGTGAAGGTGATCAATCAGCTGAAGTACAAATCGAAAACTTGCTTGCTAGTCCACGCGCTAATTACAAACTGGCTTCAGACTTGAAAGATAAATTCATCCAATATTTTGCAATGGCTGAAGCAGAGCTTTGGCCTTCAGGTAAAGACAATCGTCGTACTCCATGGAAAGATGTTGTAAGTAGAGCTAAGTGCAACTCAATTTGGCCATGGATGCCCGGTAATGGCGGTATGGATACATTGAAAACCGAAGCATTAAAACAAGGTCGTTGGCGTTTAGGCGAAGATGGCTATATAGAAAAAGGACCATTCCCTCAGGAAAAAACCAGTGTCAATATATCACTACTGAGTTCACATTCTGATACCGGCGAATCCATTGTCAGCTTAACACCAAGAAATTCTGGCGAAAGCCCTGTTATCTATTACTCGACTACGCCTGAAGTTTTAGAAACTGATTCACAAGTGGAAGACCTTGAAAACTTTAGCACTTCAGAAGGTACACTTTATTTTATGGTGAAGGATCCAAGTGGAAAATATGAGAGTGGATCACCCACCCGCTGGATTGCAGAATTAAAAATTCGTCATCAAGTCGAACCTGCCGCAGATAAACGTAAAGTGACTTTGCAATGTACGCCTCAGGCAGAAATGCTATACACATTGGATGGTTCAAATCCAAAAGACGGAACAACCTATGAACAACCATTTGAAATAGGTTCGGATGCAACTAGGCTGCTGGTCTACGCAAAAGCGGGTGAGGCAACAAAAACGGCTGATTTCCAAATCCCACACAGTGGCGATAAAACGATTCAAATTGATGAAGCCAAACCCGCTCGCCTTAACAGTGGGAAACGTGTTGCTCTGGATACCACCGATAGAGTTTACGGTGTGATAAATCATTTCCGTGAACAAGTAGCAACAAAATTTAAAGGTGTTCGAATTGAGATTGGAGAAGGTGAGAAAACCGTAACAGTGCGTTTTCAAGAACGTCAAATTACTGCGGCCATGATTGAAGGAACGGTCAATAGCCTTCGTGAGGTATTACAAGAAGATGATGCACAAGTCGCCATTATGATTGCTGATGGTATTGATTTTGAAAATGGTTTTGAGGCAAAGGAATTTGCCAAATTAGTCGGTATGGAATTACAACCCGGCGATATTGCACAAGAGGAATAAATAATGGCTGAGGTTACACCAACCAAACAAAGAAAAGCGTCTACACAACCAACGTTGGGCTTTGGTGTACCTGCAACGAGTGATCCGCATCATTTTAAGGTCACTATTCCAAAGGGTAATGGCGGCAAAGTTCAAATCAGTGAGTATTTAGGCTTACAAGCCCAAAGTGATGAATTTGCTGTTATTGATCGCGTGCTCCTAGCACGCCCACGCTGGACAAAAATTCGTAGCGAAGTACAACGCACTTTTAACGCTCGCTTGAAGGCACACAGCGTTAAGCCCTCTTCCTGGAAAGTTGGAGACAACATGGTAGATCGGCTTTTAGGCAAAGAACTATGTGTATTGGCATGGGCTGTTGAAGATATGGATATGGATAAAACACCAGTCGCTGTGCGTAATTGGCTAGCACTACGCCCCGAAGAACGCTGGTGGCTATTTGGCATGACTGCTATGAATACCGGTGGAATGAAAGATGGTGAGAAAGGTTGGCGTTTAGCACTCAGGCATGCCTTGGGCGATGTTGCTCAAAGCGACTTATTAAAACCACGCAGCCGAAAAATTGTAGCTAATAAATATCAAGATCCCCGCTTACCTATGCTGGACTTATTTGGTGGGTAGTGGGTTAAATCTGTTATTTCACTTAAATAATTAGGAGAAGTAAAAGGTTTACATCATAATTCCTCGAATGAAATGTTATCAAGAAGTAAGTTGCCCAAATTGTCGCTGTAGCACTATCATGAAATCAGGAAAGAATGCTCAAAATATACAGCGGTATCGCTGCAAAAATAGTGCCTGCCAAACTCAAACATTTATGCTGTACTATCGCTATAATGCATGTGTGCCTGGAGTCCAAGAAAAAGTCGTCGAAATGGCTATTAATAGCAGTGGTATTAGAGACACCGCACGGGTTCTGAAAATCAATAAAAATACAGTCATCAGCATCCTGAAAAGCAAAGAAGATAGCCTTGTACAGGTAAATCCTATTTTTCTATCTCAAAAATCAGAAACACCTTTAGACGTTCGGCTGGAGCTTGTTTGCGAAGAAGTTGAGATTGATGAACAATGGTCATTTGTAGGTAAAAAGTCGAATCAGCGATGGTTATGGCATGCTGTTGATCATGCGACTAATACAGTCATTGCTTATGTATTTGGCAAGCGTAAAGATGATGTTTTCAAAGAGCTAAAAGCCTTACTGACTCCTTTTGAAATAAGCAGATATTATACAGATGACTGGGGGGCTTATGAGCGAAACTTAGATGTAAATGAACATGAAATAGGCAAACAAAACACTCAAAAAATTGAACGAAAAAACCTAAATTTTAGAACATGGATTAAACGCTTAACGCGTCGAACAATCTGTTTTTCCAAAATAGAACAAATGCATGATATTGTCATTGGACTATTAATTAATAAAGTCGAATTTGGACGAGATATTCATGCCTAATAACAGATTTAACCCACCACCATTTGGTGATGAGACCTTATGACAGAATTAAAACCACTAGCCCTGCAGAATGCCCCTGCGCTGATTGAGGCTGTATTTCCAGCAAAGAAAGTTTCTTGCGAGGCGCAAAGAGAAAGAAAAGCAGGGCCTGCGCAAACATTGCCTTCGGTAGGTTCCTACTGGAAAGGACGTAAACCACTTATTCTTGTTAGAGCTATTGTGCTTGGTACTCTGTTACCACAAACAGAAGATACTGAAAAAGATTTAGAGATATTTGAAAAGTTAATGGCATTCGATAGTGAAAGTTTATCTAAACGTGCGCTGATCCAAAACTCCATAAAGCCTAAAGATATCGCATGTAAAATTGAACTACATAATCCATGGGATTATTTCACGCACAATATTAAGATTGATGATCCTGTTTTCGTTGAGGTTTCATCACTGACATTCCCTCTCGACAGTGATGCTCAAGGGATTAATATTCGGTGGCGTAGAGATATATCTCAGACAGACAAACTGAAGTTATTTGAAGCAACACTTCAAACAGTTGAAAGCTATGAAGAGCGCTCATTACTTTGCAAACGTCCTGAAGAAGTCGATCAAGACTGGCTATATGAACATATTTGGATTGACGTTAATTCGCACCTATCTGATTTTGGCGTTAAGGCCGAATCCATTAGTGAATTAACCCAACAGCTAGGTGTTTTAAGATACGGGCACACTCCAGTTGTTGGTGATACTTTTAGTGGTGGTGGCTCAATACCATTTGAAGCAGCAAGAATTGGTTGTGATGTAAATGCCTCTGATCTTAACCCTATTGCATGCATGCTTACTTGGGGAGCAGTCAATATTGTTGGTGCTAGTAAAGAGCACCGCACTCAGATAGCAGAAGAGCAACGGAGTATTCTTCAAAAACTTGATGATGAAATAACTCAATTAAAAATTGAGCACGATGAATATGGCAACCGAGCAAAAGCATATCTTTACTGTATAGAAACTAAATGTCCAGAAACAGGTTGGCTAGTGCCTCTATCTTCTAATTGGGCAATATCAAAGATGAGAAATATTATCGCGAAGCTTATACCCAATCATAATGAAAAGCGATTTGATATTGAGGTTGTCATCGGTGTATCTAAGGAAGAAATGAAACTAGCTGAACAGGGAACTGTTCAAGATGGTCATCTTGTTTATGAGCTTGGCAATAAAACGTACCGTACTCCGATTAAAACACTAAGAGGTGACTATACAGATTCAGAGGGAAACAATGCTAATAGACTACGAAAATGGAATAAAACAGATTTTAAACCTCAATTAGATGATATTTTTCAAGAAAGGTTATATGCCGTCCAGTGGATCACAAAAGAAAGTATAGGAAAATCCCGAGAGGAAACTTTTTTTTCAACTGTTACAGAAAAAGATTTAGAGCGGGAAGCCATAGTCAACAATCTAGTGTTTAAAAACATTGACCAATGGCAGAAAGATGGCTTAGTACCAGATATGGCTATTGAATCAGGGTATAACACTGACCAACCGACTAGAGAACGTGGATGGACGTACTGGCATCACCTTTTTAATGCTCGTCAAATATATTTCTTTGCAGCTTTAGGCAGCTTAAGTAATAGTGCGGAAACATTATTAGGAATCGCAAATTGCTTGGATTTCAACTCTAAACTGTGTGGTTGGGGTACTAGTATAAAATGGGACGGCGGTCCAGTCCATGTCTTCACAAATCAAGCTTTAAATACTAATTTAAACTATGGGCAATACTCGAACTATATATTAACTGAAAACATTTTCTTTAAAACCTTTCCTGAAAAAGAAAGAAGTTTTCAATCAAAAGTTAATGTCCTAATTGAGACTTCTAGCGCAGAATCAATAACACGCATTTCTGATATTTGGGTAACTGATCCGCCTTATGCTGATGCAGTCCATTACCATGAGATAACAGAGTTTTTTATTGCCTGGCTTAGAAAAAAACCTGCAAAAGAGTTTGCAGATTGGACTTGGGATTCAAGAAGAGCCCTTGCCGTTAAAGGATCTGGTGATGATTTCCGCAAAGGCATGGTTAATGCCTACTCTGCCATGGCAGAGCACATGCCAGACAATGGTATGCAGAGTGTCATGTTCACCCATCAAGACACTGGTGTTTGGTCGGACATGATCGGCATATTCTGGGCTGCAGGCCTACAAGTCGTGGCTGCCTGGTATATCGCCACTGAGACAACATCTGAACTTAAAAAAGGTGGTTATGTTCAAGGTACCGTTATTCTCATGCTACGCAAACGCCCTGCTGGTGAAAACGCAGGATTCAAACAGCGTTTACTACCAGCGGTTCGTGCAGAGGTTAAACACCAAATTGAAACCATGATGCACCTTAATGACGAGGTTAAAGATAAAATGGGCGAGCCTGTATTTAATGACTCCGATTTGCAAATGGCAGGTTATGCTGCGGCGTTAAAAGTGTTGACTGCCTACACACAAATTGGTGGTGAAGATGTGACGGCTTTCGCGCTAAAGCCTCGCGCTAGCGGTGAAGTTACCGTTGTTGATGAGATCGTGCAGCAAGCAGCAGAGGCGGCAAACAGTCTATTGGTCCCCGAAGGACTGAAAGCCGATACCTGGCAAAAATTAAATGGTATTCAACGCTTTTATTTACGCATGATGGATATGGAAACCACTGGAGCTACAAAACTGGATAACTACCAAAACTTTGCCAAGGCGTTTCGTGTTGAAGACTATGGTCGAGTGATGGGAAGCATGGCGGCCAATAAGGCACACCTGAAACAGATTACAAAATTTGAATCTCGTGACCTGACTGAAAGTACCGAGTTGGGGGCAAGCTGGTTAGGTCACATCATTATTGGTTTGCAGCAACTTATCGCTGAAACAGACCCTCAGGTGATTATTAGCCAACTACAGGCCGAGTTACCCGACTTTATGGAAACCCGCCATCTACTTATCGACATGCTTAGCTTTATTGAAAGAAAAGCAATGGATGAAACGGTACGAGAAGTTGCCGAGGTGCTGAGCGCACGTCTACGCAATATGCGAGCTTTAGGGGAATAATCAGTAATGACGATAAGGAGGTTCTCATCACGCACACACCGTTTGGATAACAGTTTTTTGCTCGAACATCTTAAAGGTGCTCGTAGTTACAAACGCATTGCTGGCTATTTCACCAGCTCGTTATTTGAAGTGGCCAATGAGTTACTAGAGTCTATCCCTGATGTAAAAATTGTCTGCAACGTAGATATACATCCTGCTGACCTCAAAATTGCCCAACTACGTGAATCCAAAATGATAGGCCGTTGGAATGAGCATGATCTGGAAACAGAGGCGCTCCTCAATAGAGACCGATATCGTCGTCTTGATAGTTTTTTGGCAAAACATGGTCAGGTAATTCGTGTTGCGCCAGATAGTATCTGTGGCTTCCTTCATGGCAAGGCCGGTGTGATAGAACTTGAGGATGGTCGTAAGCTTGGATTCATCGGTTCAATGAATGAAACCAGTAGCGGTTGGCAACGTCACTATGAAATTTTGTGGGAAGATGAATCAGCTGAAGGTGTCGCATGGATTGAAGAGGAATTTGAATTCTTATGGAATGCCGCTCGCTCGTTACCCGATGCCGTTATTCGCGAGGTAAAACGTCGTGGTTACCGGCGTGAAATTATCTTTGATGAAATTGATGAAGACGATGATCTAGCACCTGCCGCATTGATCGAGTCACCGTTGTATCGCCAAGGTTTTGCATTGAGACCCTGGCAGCAAGGCTTTGTCAGTGAATGTGTTCGTCACTACCATAATCACGGCATTGTCCGTTTGCTACTCGCTGATGAGGTAGGTTTAGGAAAAACTTTATCCATGGGTACTGCCGCTCTAACGCTTTGTTTATTAAGTGACAAAGAAAAGAAAAAACGCAAACCGGTTATTATCTTTGCCCCAGCAACATTGTGTGAACAATGGCAGACAGAAATGATAGACAAACTGGGTATCCCTTGTGCACGTTGGCATACCCAGAAGAAGGCTTGGCTAGACCCAGATAACCGAATTATCTCCCCCACCGGACATGAACACATTGCTAAATGCCCATTGCGTATTGGCATTGTTTCTACCGGTTTAATGATGCGTGACTCACTCGAAAAACAGCACCTCCTTGGTTTGCGCTATGGCCTCACCATTTTGGATGAAGCCCATAAAGCTCGAAGTCGTCAGGGTTTTGGAAAAGATGCAGGCACACACAATGAACTACTATCATTTATGCGAGAAGTCGCCGCTCGTTCTGATCATGTCATATTAGGGACGGCTACGCCCATCCAAACCAAGCCAGAAGACCTTTGGGATTTAGTCGGCATTTTGCATCAAGGCGTTGGTAACTTTGTACTGGGAAACGATTTAGCCAAATGGCATCGTCCCCAAGAAGTTCTCCCCATACTCTCAGGTGAACAGGAAGTGAATGAACCATCATTTGCCTGGGAATTATTAAGGTCACCATTGCCTATGGTTGATTCGACGCAAGAGCCTTTTGCTCGACGCTTGTTCAGTGCTATTCGTCAAGACTTAGAGGCCAATGCCGAATGGGAAATAACACGCCCACTAACCGATTTAACTGATGATTCACGCGAATACCTTGAGGATGAATTAGATCGTGAAATTTCAGGTGCCAGTTTCTTCCAGCGTGAAAACCCATTCGTCAGGCACATTGTTTTACGCAAGCGAGCTTCATTAGAAGACGCCGATTTATTGCCTCGCATTGGTGTTGATCTCCACCCTGACCGACAGCTTGCTAAAGAGGTACATAAATTTAATAGCCTATTTGAAGGGAATGCACTCAGAACCAGCGAAGATTTTCGTCAAGCCTACGCTGAAGCTCGTAACTTCGGTAAAGCACTTGCCAAAAGCGGTAAAGGTAGTGGCTTTATGAAAAATCTAATGGAACAGAGAATTTGCTCCAGTATTGCAGCAGGATTAAGTACCGCAAGAAAGTTACTTGAGGGCCGTACACTTCAAGAAGAAAACGATGAACAAGAAGTTGTATTAGCAGTTGATAATCAGGAAGAAAAAGCTGTTCTTGAACGTATGATTTCTCGACTGGAAAAAATTACTGAAGACCCAAAATTACAGGCAGTTGTTCACTACCTCGAACAAGAGAAATGGCTTAGTTATGGCATCATAATATTCAGTCAATATTACGATACGGCTAAATGGTTGGCAGACTCGCTTGCTGAACGCTACCCAGATCAAGCAGTTGGTTTATATGCTGGTGCTGGTCGAAGCCGTTTATATCAAAAAGGTGATAGCGTTAACATTGAACGTGAAACACTTAAAAACATGGTGGCAGAACATGAACTCACTATCATGGTTGCCACCGACGCAGCCTGTGAAGGCTTAAACTTACAAACACTCGGCACGTTAATAAACATTGATCTACCGTGGAATCCAACAAAGCTGGAACAGCGTATTGGTCGAATTAAACGCTTTGGTCAGGTGCGTGAAAAAGTGGACATGCTTAATCTTGTCAATGAGCAAACGGTTGATGAAAAAGTCTATGAGCGATTATCGGAACGAATGCGTGACCGCTACAGTTTATTTGGCTCACTCCCCGACACAATCAAAGATGAATGGATTGAAGATATTGAAACCTTAGGTGAAAAAATGGATGACTACATCGACGCTCAGAAAGAAGCCAATGGCTTTGACCTACGTTACAACACCAGCATGAGTCCATCTGAAAAAGACTGGAGAGATTGTTCAGATGTTCTTTCTCGTCGAGATTTTACGGAGTTGATGACTAATGGATGGTGATATTGAAACAGGTAATAAATATGATAACTTTTGACCAACTTATGCTTCCGTTAATGAAAGCACTGGTGAACCTCGGTGGTTCAGGCAGTATCGATGAAATATATGAAGAAGTTGTCAAACTCGAAAAGTTTGATGAAGAAATACTTGCTACCCTGCATAACCCTGAGAAAAGTAGCCAGACTGAAATTGGCTATCGACTGGCATGGGCTCGCACTTATTTAAAAAAGGCTGGGTATCTTGAAAACTCGTCGCGTGGTGTTTGGGCACTAACTGACAAAGCCAAACAGGTTGAAGATATTGATAGTAGAGAGATAGTGTCGAATGTCCGCTCAATGGACAGAGCTTCAACTCAGGGTAATCAAGATCTATCCGATCCCGCCACCGCTATTGAAGAATCGCCGGAAGAAATGCTGGCGTGGCGTGAACGTCTTCACCATATCCTAATCGAAGAGATGAGCCCTGATGCCTTTGAACGTCTTACTCAGCGTTTATTGCGTGAATCTGGCTTCGTTCATGTTGAGGTCACCGGAAGAACTGGTGATGGTGGAATTGATGGAAAAGGTATTGCTAGACTAAATGGCTTAATGAGTTTCCATATCGCTTTTCAATGCAAAAAATATAAAGGCTCAGTCGGCTCACCTGAAATCCGCGATTTCCGTGGTGCAACTGTTGGTCGTGCTGATCGAGGTATGTTTATTACCACAGGTAGTTTTACGAAAGCAGCCATCGAAGAAGCAAATCGCGATGGTGCATCACCTATAGATCTTGTAGATGGTGATCAACTGGCAGATAAGTTAAAGGAATTGTCACTCGGAATAAAAACTGAACTCGTTGAAAAAGTTACCGTTCAACCTGATTGGTTCTTGAGCCTATAGTTTTCATGAAGATACTTGCCATTGATGGGGGTGGGATAAGAGGATATTACGCTGCCCATATCATCAAAAGAATTCAAGAATCCTTCGGCATTAACTTCTCTGAAGAATTTGATCTAATCACTGGAACAAGCACGGGCTCCATATTGCTGCAGCTCTTGCGTTAGACATACCCATTGCAAGAATATGTACCCTATACGAGAAGCATAGTCGTAAAATATTTAAGCCCACGTCATTTTCATTTGGTGGATTACTTCGCGCACATTATAGCCAGAAATCACTCCATTCTTTATTGCATAAAGAATTTGGTGACAATACATTATCAGACACGAAAACACGTTTGCTAATCCCTTCAACAGATATAGGGAACGGCCAGGTTCATGTGTTCAAATCGTCCTATTCAGATGAATTCACCCGTGACAGCAATATCAGAATTGCTGATGCTGTACTAGCATCATGCGCAGCACCAAAGTATTTTGACCCTGCATTTGTAGACCCCTATTTACTGGCTGACGGCGGACTCTGGGCAAATAACCCAAGTCTTGTTGCTGTCACTGAAGCAATGACACGCCTTTCCAGTTCCCTTGATTCAATTCAACTCCTATCCATCGGAACAGGCATTGGAAATAACTATTATCCGGTAAATAAAAGAAATAACATGTGGGGATTTTTAACTGGCTGGGGCATTAAGTCCTTTATTGAAATGCTGCTCAATCTGCAATCTGCAAATGCACATAATACTGTAGGGCTGCTATTGAATGAAGATCAATTAATCCGCATAAACTTTGAGTCTGACCGAGCTTTACCACTTGACGATCCGAGCATGCTAGCCGATCTAAAATCACGAGCTGATTGTGATTTCACAAAAGCGTCAGACAGAATCAAACAACTGCTAAGGAACAGCGATGAAGCTTGACCACTATTTAACAAACTTTCTAAAAGATACTGTCAATCTCAATCAAAGTAGAATCGACACATTAAAACAACGTGTCGATACGATCTCCGAATTTGTTAAACAGCTAGATGAATTTGAAGATTTATTCATTGAAACTACTCCTCAAGGATCATGGGCTCATAAAACAATAATTAGACCCGTAGGAAACGATGACTTTGATGCCGATCTAGTGTTCTTCCTCAATGAAAATGAAGATTGGCAACCCAAAGATTATATTGATACCTTGTACCACTGCTTTATGGCCAGTAATACATATAAGGATATGGTTAGTCGGAATACAAGATGTGTCACTCTGGATTATGCTGGAGATTTTCACCTTGATGTTATTCCTTGCATTAGGCGAGATAGTGTTTGGGATGGAGAAACAGAATGGATATTAAATCGCCAGGATAACTCTGAAGAGCAAACTAACCCTGATGGCTATTCTGAATGGTTTGCTGATAAAACCAGGGAAACTGATGGATACTTGATAAAGGTTGTCAGACTATTTAAATATTTAAGAGACCATAAAAAGACATTTTCAGCCAAATCTGTACTGCTCACTACTCTTCTAGGTAATCGTATTCATCTATTTGACAACCTATCAAATAATTTCAGTGATACATCAACGTCATTACAAACCATATTTAATCGGTTAAATGACTATCTTCAAGAAAATCCAATTATGCCTACCGTTCAGAATCCCAGCATGCCGTCTGAAAACTTTAATCGACACTGGGATCAGAATAAATATGACAACTTTAGAAATTGTATTCAGCGATATAGGGAATGGATTGAGGATGCGATAGCAGAACAGGATAGAGAAGAATGTATATTGAAATGGCGTAAAGTCTTTGGTGGTGATTTTGCTAAAAGTGTAATAATCGAATCTAGGTCATCTGGATCAACTATTATTGCCTCTGAAGATACGAGTCATGTGATAGTGCCACCATGGCCAATTCAAAGAGTTGGCAGCTTAAATATTAATGCTTCTCTACATTCTTCAAAAGAAGGTGGTTTTTTAGGGAATTACACATCTGATGGGCCAAGATTGAAACCTGATACATGGATACATTTTTCTGCAAATCATACGTTTTCTCAACATATTAGAATTAAATGGCAAGTAGTGAATACTGGTTTGGTTGCCCGCCTTGCTCGTTCTTTACGTGGTGATATTAATCAGGTTGGATCTGATATTTGGGAACATACCGAATACAAAGGCACGCATTGGGTAGAGTGTTTTGCTGTGGATATAAAAAAAGGTGTATGTCTTGGAAAAAGTGGCCGGTTTTATGTGAATGTTTCCTGACTATATATATTAGCTTCAGCATTACGCCTCATCTTAAGTCCCTTTAACTTCCGTCCACCAGCCCAAACCCATCGTTTCAATTGAACAGGCACATCACCATGTTCTTCTCGATTTACTTTACGACGCAAGGTGGATCGCTGCAACGCGCCAGACCCCAGGTTAAAGGTAAAAGATACCAATGAATCAAACTGGCCCTCTGTCAGTGGCACATCAATCAACTTGAGAACACCGCGCTCGGCCCAATGAACATCTTGCCGGAGTAATTCTTCGCATTCTTCCTTATTAATACCTTCAGCAAACAGATGATTTTCATCATCACGAACTACATGTCCATAACCAATCGTAGGGTATCCTGCCGGGCAGATATAAACAGATGACGAGAATCCTTCAAATCGTTTGATCAGATTGATGCCTTCCTCTGTAACGTGGCGCATGTTATTTTCCTCGCATTTTGTTTAGCGCACGCTGACCAAACCAGAAGCTCATTACAGCTGCAAACAATGCTTGGGTTTCTGGGTCCCAAATTTGTGGCATAGCCTGTACGACGGATAGTCCCTCTTCGCTCACCAGCACATACAAAGCACTGACTTTTACCACAGTGAAAAGCGTAAAAAATGCATAGGTGATCACCGGGCGAACGGATGCACGCAAACCATCGACCCATGTCACGCCAGATGGCTGGCTGTCGTGTTTGTACAGCGCCTGACTTTCAGAGATATCTGCCTCTACAGAGATTTCTTCTAAGCGTTGGTTGTGGCCCAGTTTCATCTGTTCCATTTGTCGATCCAGAATTGCCAGCTCGTGCTTTCGATCTTGACCATCTCGCCATAGACCGAGTAAATCCGGAAATGCACTGGATACAAATCCCAGTAGGCTACCTAATAATGTCAGCATGATTAATGCCCTCCAAAAAGTTTTAGTTTGATGACCAACCCAGCCATTAGGGCTAACAGTACGCCGGTTGTTGTAATACGAATAACGGTCTGCCATGCCGTATGTCTGGCGACATGAACCGCTTTTAGAAGTGAACGAAGATCACGTATATCTTCTGCTGCGTCTGCGCCATCTAGGCCAACATCATGTAGTGCTCTTAATGCACCACGCTCGGCCGCACAGTTGAGCATTTCTTCAAACTCCTCCCGTCGGAGGTTAACCATAGGTTTATTATTTTGTGTGTCGTTCATTGGTCCTCCAATAAATTGTCCGCCAGGTGACGGAAAGGTTTTCTAAAATCAATGTTCTTTACTTGGGTATTTCCGCTTCTATGCTAGTCACTAATCCCTGACTATCTAATTGGTGTTCCACGCGCTGGATTAACCATTCGCCGTCGACCTGATTGCGTATGCCGTTTAATGCCAGTTTTCCTTCTGCCATCAACTCACTGTTTCCAAGCAGTGTCAGGCTTAAGGTGCCAGTACCTCGCTCTAGCGCCTCCAGCTTTGCCTGTGCGGCACGTGTTGCCTGTTCGGCATCTGAATAGTTGTGGCGCAAGGTGTATACGGGTTTTCCTTTACCAACCCGGACAGGCACACGCTCTGCCTTCATTGGGTCATGCCAGTGGGTTATTACTGCGACGTATTTACCACGGTCGGCTTGGGTGATACGGTGGCGAATCACCTGTGATGCAACAACCTCAATGGTAGGTAGGGTTTTTCCAGAGATGCTTTTGGATTCACCGCGAGTGGCAAAGATCAGGTTGCCTGAAACAGGCTTGGTTACGGCACTATTTTCTCTGGCTAACCGAGTAAGCAGATGCAAATCTGACTCTTCAGTTTGATCCAAATGCGTATAACTGATTGAGGCTAGCGAATTACTTATCTTTGGAATCAGGCCATGTTCATTAGCGATACTGGAAACTAAATCATCCAATGTGACATTGTCCCAGACCCGCGTTTGTGGAGCCTTGAAGCTCTGACGCATGTCTGATGCTTTTGCTCTGATCGTTAACGTATCAGGTGGGCCACTGTGTTCAACTTCATCAACGATATAGAGCCCAAGTCTAACCAGCTCTGTCTCTCGGTAGCCCAACGATATTTCTAATTCAGCACCATGGATTGGCCAGATGATTAAACCATCCCGGTCATCCAATGTGAGCTCAACTGTATCTGATTTGATACCCGCTTCGTCGGTAACACGCAGAGATAATAATCGATCTCGAATACGTTCGGTAATATCCTGACTGTCTGCGTGAATTCGAAAATCCGGTGTCATAGTTTAGTCCCACAATCTGATTGCTCCCGGCTTAACGGATAAATCTGAAAAGTCAGGTAGTTCAATGATCACACCCGATGGTAATACAGCGCCTAGTTCTGCAAGATCAGGATTATTTTCAAATACTGCCTCGGTGTATCGTGATGATTCGCCATACCATGCCTTGCAAATAGCATCGAGCATGTCGCCATCACGAGTACGATATTGCGCCATTAGCGATCTTCTCCATATCGGGTTAGCCGAAGCTGAAATTCCAGTTTTCTAGGTTGTCCATTCGTAAGCATGACCGACTGTGTTTCATCGACCTGTAAAACAACCCATCGACCCCCAAATAAACCCAAGACCATCAACCAGTAATAACGGTTCACCTTTGCCTGCTCGCGCACGCATTATGTCGAGTTGTTTAATGCCGCCCTGATAATGGGGATAGATAGTTCCTTTGATATCCAGTGTTTCAGCGCCCAGACCAATAAACTGTTGTGCCGGTAATCGTTGCAATCGTTCCTGTGCTTTCCAGCGATAGGCATTGCTGCGGCGTAATTCTTGATAGGCAGCTGTCGTTAATGAAAAATGGTATTCACTCATATCAAAAAACCCAGCACTGGTTGAAAATCATAAGTGACACCCCATGTAAAGTATGTATAACTAACCAAATAGCAAATGGAGCTTGATCATGGCTAACAAGAAGCAAACATCAAAACAAGTAGCGTCACATGCAGCGAAAATTTTGACTGACAAAAACTCATCTAAAACCGCGAAAAAGTTGGCAGCATCAGCTTTATCGCAAAGTGGTAACAAAAAACAGACTGGAGCAGAACTTGAAGATCTAGCCTCTACTGTTTTAAGTAGTCCTAAGTACAATGATGAAACAAAAGAACTCGCTGGGTCTGTGCTTTCTCAGTCAAACAAGAAGCGATAGCCGATGTCGAGCAGTTGAACAACACAGTTAGAGGACAGGTGTTATCAATCTCTGTCGTAAAGCGCTGAGCGCTGAGCCTGTTGCCGGTTAAGTGCATTTTGAACCTCTAACGCAATCGCACGCTCATCCATTCCGGGCTGCGCATTGATAGTGATTGGCGCGTCAATTTGGACAACCTGTTCAACTGGGGATCGGCTCTGTTGCATCACTGCAGGTAATTCTGGCGATTGTGTCGCTGCCATTACGGGTGTTGATGCCACCAGTGCTCTTCCAACCGTAGCGCGAGCTAGTTTTCCGAGGTTATTTTTAGGTTTGGATTTTGGTTCATCGTCATCACCAAAAAATCCTGTCACTGAATCCCAGGCACTGCCCAACATTTCCATTGGCTTGCCGAGAAAATCCAGCTTGCCAACGATCCAGTCAACGGCCGCTGAGGTCATGTCTTTCACCCCTTGCCAGAGACTACTAAAAAACTCCCCGATAGGTTCCCAGTGCTGAATGAGCATATAGGCGGCACCAGCCAGTGCGGCAATACCTACCACGATCAATCCGATAGGATTAGATGTCATGGCAATATTGAGTGCCCACTGCGCTGCAGTAATGACGCCCATTCTTATCGCACTCAATCCCGCGAGCACATTCATTCGAGCCATGCCTAACTGTGCCAACGCAATACCTGCACTCAAGGTTCGATATGCCGTCACCAGTGTCAACACGCCACCTTTAAGAAAGGTAAATGCATAAGCACCGGCAATGGCCGTAACCTTTAATACAATCAAACCAGCTGTGGCACCGACAACCACTTTTGTTAGAAATGGATATTCTTGCGATGCAGACGATATCCCGCTGGCAAATGAGGCAAAGATACCTGCACCCGCAGCAACGGTAGGTAGCAATACATTCCCTAAACTAATGGCCATGCTTTCCATGGCGCTGCCTAATCGTTTTAATGCACCACTGGTGGTATCGCCCATCTTTTGGGCCATTTCATTAGCGGTGCCTTTTGCTTTTTGCAGCTGAGCAATATAATCATCCAAGGCACCAGAGCCTGCTTGCTTGAGCAGTTCGGTCATACCCGCTGCGGCTTCACTACCGAATAATTTTTTGATAATCGCAGCTTGTTCAGCTGTGCCAATAGACTGTGTTGCCATACCGATTTCTTTCAGAAGCACCGGCATAGAGCGTAAGTTACCTTCAGTATCTTTGACGCTCAGACCGAGTTGCTCAATGGCATCGGCTGCCATTTTAGGTGGTGCTGATAATCGTAAAAATGCAGCACGTAATGCAGTACCTGCCATACCGCCCTGAATACCGACATTACCCAGCAACCCAGCCATGGCGGCCACTTCTTCTAATGATGCACCCGTTGCACTTGCAACCGGTGCTGCATATTTCAGCGTATCGCCAAGCATCTGCAAAGTGGTATTCGAGCTAGTGAAAGTGGCTGACAAGATATCACCCACACGACCCATCTGCTCAGCCTCAAGTGAAAAACCACTGAGGATATTCGAGGCTATGTCTGCCGTCACAGCTAAGTCGCTCCCAGCTGCTTGGGCCAGATTCAACATACCCGGTGTTGCGGCCATTATCTGATTAGTTTTAAACCCAGCCATACCTAAAAAGGTCATGGCCTTAGCACTTTGGCTGGCGGTGAACAACGTTGTCTCACCTAATTTACGCGCCGTTGTTTCTAACGATTGTAATGATTTCTCATCCGCACGCGTAATAGCGCCCAGCTTGGCTATCGACTGCTCAAAATCCACAGCGATCTTAACTGGCGCGGCAATAACGGCACCTAAAGCCACTGCATCAAATAGCTGACCACGCAATCCTGCACGCCGGGCCTTAACGGCCTCCTGGGCACGCATAGACTGGGTCAGCTTTTTGTATTTGGTATTTAATCGATCAAGCGTCGAACCGAGTCGCTTGTTTTCACTGGCAAGTTTCCGGGCATTGATCCCTGCACCGTCCAGTTCACGGCGCACCTGTCGTAACTTGTCTTTTTGGCTGCCTAGCTTTATCGACAGGCTGGCCGCTTTCTGTTTTGCTAGCTCAAACGACTGGCTCAGTTTTTTGCTCGGCTGATCTGTCGCCGCCATTTCTTTGCGTAACCGCATCACTTCTTTAGCTGCCGCATTGTAAGCCACACGTGCCTTGCCTAGATTCGCCTCAGCTATCTCGAATTTACCAATGGCTTGTTGCTGAGAACGTAGTTTCTTTAACGCACCACCCAATTGATTGAGCTGTACTTGCGAGCCACGTATTGCCGTTTTGAAACTACCACTGACTGCTGCACCAATCTGGATTGCTAGTTTGAAAGAACTCTTCACTTACTTCACTCCATTTTTGGGGCACGCCTCAAGCCATGCTATTAATTCAAAGCCATTAAGTTCGAGTAGTTCTGAAAGCGGCCACCCTGTATGAGAGGCCAAGGCGATACAAGCGCGGCGCGCATCAACAGCGCTTAAGACAAAAAATCCTGGTACACCTTTTGAAGTTTGGCGTAGTCAGCCATATCTAAACTCATCAAGGTTTCAGGTGTCACTTCACAAAGGTTTGCAAACAGATTTATTTCCTTTTCAGCATCAGAAACCTTAGTCGATTCGACACCCAGCATATCCCGCACCTTAGGTCGGCGGACCTTGAGTTGGTTTACACTGACACCATCGACTTCAACGGAATATTTTAGTTTTACAGTCGTCGCGTCACTCATGTGTTTGCCTCTTCAGCCTTTACTTTATCTTTTTTACTTTTCAAAGCAGCCAGTTCACTTTTAAGGGTTTCATTCTCAGCAATTAATTCGCCAATGCGAACAGCGCTGGGTTGATGCGTACCGATAAAGCCTCCGTTCAATAACGGCTGCGCCTGTTTCTCTGTCAGGTCTAGTCGATCACCGAATCTGACTTTTACCTTGTCATGCAAGGTAGGTTTAATCACGTAGTAAGTTGTTTTTTCCATCTTGTTTTCCTCTATTAGTTAAAGACCAAGCGCATCACGAGTTGTTGCCAGCTGATCGACACCACCGATGATGCGTACCATGTTGGGAATATCAATTTCATGCACAACTTCGCCACCGTGGGTTAATTTGTAATAACGCAGGGCTACGGCACATTTAAGGGATGCCTTTTCACCAGCCTTCCAATTACCCCAGTCAATCTCACGCAACGTGCCCTGTAAGTTCACCGCAACCGGTGTTTGAGTGCCATCATCACTGACCAAGGCACCACGAATAGTGAGCGGAACGATATTGCCCGGTGCAAGACCAAAGACTTTCAACAAGTCTTTATCAATGCGTGTGAGCATAAAATCGCATTCGAGTTTTTCCATACCCATTTCCACTTCAACTGGCGCATCCATCCCGCCTGCACGAAACTCCTCTGTCTTCATGGCAAGTTTTGGCAGGTTCAGTTCTTCAACATTTCCGGCATAACCTCGTCCGTCTACGAACAAGGACATATTCTTTAAAATATCATTCAGCATGGTTTACTCCTTAAGTAGTGCTCGTCAGCACTTCGGTCAGATAGTCATTCACCAGATGGCTGCGGAAGGTGATGTGTTCTGCCGGGTACGGCGGCGTAAAATCAAAATCGATATAGACTTTCCCCTGGGAGAGTTGGTCGATAGTATTGAGTTCAGGATCTGCCCATGCTTGGCCATTGATGATGGCGCCGACGGTTCGCAGGTGCCGCAAATAGGCATTCACACCTTCAAGGACATCTTCCAGATACGTCTTGGTGATATTGCGATCCACCGCCCACAATGTGTGCTCTTAGCAAACTTTCATTGATCATGTCTGCTGTACGGCGCACTGATAAAAAGGCCCACTTGGGATCGGCACTGCAACTGCGATTACCCCAGAGGCGGAAGCCATCTTTGCGAATAATGGTTGCCACCTCATTTTCATTAAGATAATTAGCCCGCGCATTGGTATCACCCAAGGAAAAATCGATAGAACGCGCCGTGCCGGTAATACCGTTAATCTCTCGATTACTGGGCGACCACCAGAATCCGCGTTCGTTATCACTTTTTGCAATTAACCCAGCAATGCGTGCGCTGGCTGGTCGAATAACTTCACCATCCGATTGCGTGTCCCAGACACGCACCCATGGGTCAACAAGAAAGACTCTGGGACTACCGAAATTTCCACGATATGTAATGGCATCGGTATCCTGCGTATTAGGACCATCAGCGATAATCACAGCTCGTAGTCGCTCGGCAATACCAAGCATTTCACTGACCAATGCGGTGTTTTGTGTGAACTCAGGTGCAATTAGTATTCTGGGTGTCAGATGAACTTCACTTTCTGCCGCAAGAAAGGCCTGTACACCTTGATATTGCCCGGTGTCAGGATCGACACCACCAATAATATTCGACAACGTGTCGGCTTCACTAACACCATCTTCGACTCGAACAACAACGATCATCGCTCCAGCTTGATCAAAAATATCATCGATGGCTGCAGGCAAGGTTCCGCTAATACCTAGAGGTGCGGCTTCACCACGCCGACCGGCAATAAGCACTGGCGTATTGATTGGGAATTTAGTGGCATCCGCCATTAGAGGCTGTACCAATCAGTCCAATCACACTGGATCGAACGGTTTGGATCGGACGTGGGCCGCTATCAATCTCAACGACTTCCACGCCATGTAAAAATTGTTCAGGCATTGTTCATTACCTCGATATGATTAAGAAACAGAAAACAGAGATACACATCATCCTGTGTAGTTGGCTGTACCTGATGATAATCAGCCAATGAAAACAGGTAGCCATCTCCGGCTATATTGGTATGAGTAACGGGCGCACCGTTTTCCCAGATAGTAAACTTCCCACCATCATTAAGTGGAATAGACAGGCAATTAAACAACGGCTTGCTCGCGCAGTATTGATCCAGAAAACCACCGATGGGAAAACGCAGTAGCCATACTTCATTACTGGTTTGTTGTAATGCAGCAGGCACCTGTTGTTCATAAACTTGCTTAAGTGCAGCCGGAAAATTCCAACGCTTCAGAAATTCATATTCCGATAAAGCATTAACGCCATTGATCCCCATGCGACGTGACACGCCATGACTGCTTTTAAAGACATTCAAAGGATCATTAGTAGCCGCCAGCAGCGCAGCAGACTGCGTCGCACTTAACAGTGCGGGTTTAAGTTGAGTCATAGTGAGGTTACCTGTAGAGAAAAATAATCACATAACGGTCCATCGTGGCAGGAGCCACAGCGTGAATCTGTGTGATGTCATCAATGTGAATAATTTGGCCTGCCTTATCGGCAATGTGTTCAGGCTTGCTGGTATCGTTATTGTGATACCAGATAAAAGAGCCACTACCTGACTGCAGGCTTAATACGGTAAATTCCAGATAGCCTTCGTTATCGATATGCGGTGGCATATAACCACCTTCAGGCGTCCAGTTAATGACCCAGTCATCAAGCTCACGACCGGTATATTCCGGCGCGATGAGACTGATCATATTTGACAGGTGCTCCGGGCAAGAAACCTTACCGCAGGAGTAATATTGGCCTGCTGTGTTATCCAAACCAAGATTCGGATTAAATCGAGAACGATCACGCCAGTAGGCTTTGTCTAATGTCTGTATATCATTGCGGAGCTTTTGCGCTAATGGTGGTGATAAGTGATGGCTCGTCCATATCACTGTGGCGTACCCGGATGGGTCGTTCTCCCCATCACTTCATGTAGGCCACCTTCAAGCTGGGCATTGAGTCGATCACGTTCTGCCTGTTTATCCAGGTACTCGTAGCCTTCTTGTAATGCGTAAGCTTCTTTATAACGTTCGTTGTTATCAACAATTTGCGGGGAGTCGCTATTTTTGCGAACGCTTGTTTTGGGCATCCCAGCCCAAGCAAGCAGCAAAAACTTAACGCGATCTAACGCTCAGACTCCGACAAAACAACGGCCCTACGGCTATCGCGGACTAAAAATCATCACTTCGCTTAGGCTCCGTTTCCCTGATTTTCAGCGGTTGAATGTAGGTACGCATTTTTCTGTAATCGGCCAATAAGGTCTCATCCAGTGCAGCGGCAGTGATCAAGTTATCTAACACGCCATAAACAACATTGAGCTGGTGGTAATAACGATACTGGCGAAAAACTTTGTCCTGACAATCCGCATCCAGTTCAGTCTCCGAAATCACTGTAGTTTGTTGTGATATCGGTTTTATTTGCCCTGTATTAAAATCGCCTTCCCAGACTTCTGTATCGGGATCAAGAACAACGGTTTTATATTTAAAGTGTGTGTCATCACAGCCTGCCTCGGTCAATGACATGGCATCAGTGCCATAGGTCATTCCAATGTAGGCATCGGTAAACTTGTTAAAAATTAAAATCACATTCATTGTCTATCCCCAGTAACCATTGTTGCTAGTAGCGATAGCGCGCCAACTACCGGCTTTAATTAATGTTGTTGTTCTGTCATCCGTCCACCAGGCACTACCGTTGCCTGTACCACGGACATAGCGATTACGATAAAGAACAATAATGTGATCATTTTCGTTAAAACCACTGTTAGGGTGAATGGCTAATGCCCAGTTCAAAGCCGTTGATGAACTCGATGTATTGCCGGTAGACCGGACATCGACATATACCGCCCGTGGCGCACCGGATAAAACAACATAACGATCATCATGGTTATGCGCCGATGGTGGGAACGAAGCAGGTTTTTCGTTAACTTCGCTCCACGTATGTTGATGTGACAAAGCGGCATAGGCCGCATCGTGCTTGTGTGCTAATTTTGAGTAACGCGCATCCCCATGAGAACGCATACCCTTGGGAGTGACTGCCTCATCAGTGACGGCTCCTGCCTTTGATTCTGTGGTTGTTGCAAAACGCATGACACCGAGTTTGGTCGTTGTCGCTGGAGGTAAACTAACGCCACCGGTTCCAACGACGGTGACACTTTCTGCGGGTAATGCCGCCAGTGCCATATCAAAAGCCAGTAGCAAATCCACACCAGCAGCTTTATAGGCTAGCGCTTGTGTTTTATGACTCCAAATAGCAAGCAGTGATCCATCGGCAAGATAAAAACCAATTTCACGCACCCAGTATTCCAACTGAGTACCATCCTCTACGGCAGTAATATGAATTTGCGTCGGCGCGATGCGTTCACCATTGCTGATCGGTACCCGACGACGTTCGTTCTTTAATGCTGTGGCAAAACTATCTGGTTCCCAAGCTTGGTCACCCAGCGCAATTTCAGTGATCTCTGCTTGCAGGCCTGAGTTGCTGGCGTTAAATACAGCCTGCAAACCTACCTGTGTAATCACGGGTATTAATGTGCTACTCATTAGATCTCCATCGATACTCTTACAAGAGTGAATGTTCTTTGTGTCACCACGGCCACGGGTGCTGATACGCTTAAATATCCCTGGACCACAGGACGGATGTTATTTCTAGCCAACATCAGTGACTTGATTAATGATGCGGATATCATTCCCATCGATGCGGTGATGGAACCTTGTTTCGCTTCAAACTCTCGTCGCAAACTTAAAGATGTTCCCATCAGTACAGCCACGCCGAGGTCCCGACAAAACCGAGCTCCGACTTTAAAACTGTAATGAGAACGTACCGGCTTTACGGCGTTGACTGATCGCTGTAATGCTGCGTAATAGTGCGGCGTTAAAAGTGGCTCACCATCAGCGCGATAATTTTCACCAGCCCAAGCCGTCAATGAAAAAGTATGTGGTTCGCCTTTTTGTTCGAACCATTCACGAAGTTCAACCTGTACACCAAGAATTTCTAACGCTCGTCTTACCGAATGAACTGTTCCTTTTTTTCTGTGAATAGCAACACTTTGCTCAATGACTGAGCGTTTAATTAAGTCAGGCCAATCACTATCCCATTCATCAACTGAAAGCGCCCATGCTAGCCAAGGCAACAATTCTGCTGGGCAGGATTCTGGTTTCCAAAGATCGCGGATGGGAATCGGTAAATCAGTCCCTTGACCCACTACCTCTTCAAGTATTCTTTCTTGAGCAATAGCATTAGGCGGTAATAAAGATTCACTCATCACGCCCACCATCGGTAATGCTTATGTTTGTGCACCAAGCTGCCTGATGGGGTGCAACCACAAAATCACTTAGCGGTGAGATGAGATCTACACGCTGGACACCTTCTTGATGTAATGCCGCATAAAGGCCAGATAATGTAATGTCATTGCCTAATAGATGATGACGGATCACATAATCAGTGACAGCTTGCCTTGCAACTCTTCTAACTATTTCTGAATCTGGCCCGGTATACAGCACTAATGATGCTTCTACTTGATAGGTCAGTACATCTGCTGCCTGGACGGTTAAATGATCCGTCAATGGGCGCACATCTTCAGCATTGAGTGTTGTCTCAACTGCGGCCAACAATTCATTGGACGGCACACCTTGACCATCATCTGAAAGAACGGTGATGACAACTTCACCCGGTGATGGACTCGAAACATCAACGTCTTTCACCTGAGCGCTTGCCGCCAATGAATGAAAAACATAACTGCCAATCGGACCTGCTGTACTGTGACCTTCAAGACTCAACTGCACACGTTTACGAAAACGATTATCGTCTTCATAGGTCGGCGGCACCGGTGGTATGGCTTCACTGTCACCCGCATCAACTAATTGGCGTTCGACACCAAAAAAGGCCGCTAAATTATCCAGATCAGTTTTGCGTGCATAAGCAAGCATGACTGCTTTGCTAGCATCATTAATACGTGCACGAAGTAACGTTTCACGGTACGCCGCAACTTCTAATATTTTATAAGCTGGATCACTTTCAACAATGGCGGTGAACTGATTGTCACGGCTGCGTAGATCGAACAGCATGGTCGCGAGTATCTGTTCATAATCCAGTTGCTCTACCACCTCCGGTGAAGGTAGTTTGGCAAGATCAATTGCTGTGAACCCACTCATAATATAATGCCTTCTAGCTCAATTTTCTTCCCATCTGGTAAATAGGTTCCTTCCAGAAGCAACTCCACCTGCCCAGGCTCTGCGGTTGTCACGCGCACTCTTGTCAACTCCAGCCTTGCTTCCCATTTAAGGAGTGCCTCAGCAGTTGCTGCATAAATTTCTACCAAGGTTGTTCGGTTAATAGGCGCATCCACTAATTCAAATAATCGTGAACCGTAATCCCGACGCATCACACGTGTACCAATGGGAGTCGTCAAAATATCAATAATCGACTGACGCAAATGCGCCTCACCAGCCAGATGTTGGCCGGTGACACTATTCATACCTTGCATGTTTACTGACTCTCGTTAGGAGATGCTGTGCTGGAGCCACCTGATTTCACGCCACTATGAGTGTGACTGTTATAGATATTGCGATCAGCTTGCATTGATCGCGTATGGTCTGTGATATCACCACTGGCTTTGATGTGACCAGTAACAGTGACATCACCAATAATGGCTATGCCGCCATCCGACACAAGTTTTGTTGTGCCACCACTGGGTAATATGGCTTCAAGATGATGGGCAGCGCGATCATATTCAATAACAGCGCCATCGGCATACACGGTACGATGCACATCAGGCCGATCACCTTGTGCAGGAAAACGTTGCTGATTGATAGCACCCAAGACAACACCTTGTGCAGGATCACCACTGGGTGAAAGCACCATGACTTGTTCATTGACCTCAAAGGCCCACCAACAATTATCTGGACCTGAACGCAACGCCAACATGGGTAGCCAGCCTGTAAGCAAGTCTGCTATACGGGACCCGGCAAAGAGGTATCACGCCACTGTAGTTAACTTCTTCAATACGCCCCATTTTAAGTAGGTTCGCAACACGTCGATGCAATTCAGTGATTTCAAAGTCAGACTCCATCGATGGTTATTTCCTCATAGGCATTATTGCTACCGATGAATACCTGTTTTGGACGACACCTTTTCCGTCCCAAACAGAATCGCCCACACGAATTGAGTGCGTCCATTCGATCAGCCAAATAATATGTCCCTGAAGTTCTGGTGAAAAATGATCAGGAGCCGCTTGTTTAATCTGTGCACGACCAATATTTTTCTGTGGCCACGAATGGCTAAATAGCCATGTCATTATTGACAGTATTAAAGATCGAATTATCTTGTCCGTCTCTTTTTGGGATTCAGAAACGATGACGCGTGCTTCCCAATGCGTAATAAGCGCAAGCTCATCCGTACCCGGATCAGTGTCCGGTTCGAGTTCGACCAGATCGACAAATACAGCGGGTAATGTCACCTCATCCATACGCCGTGGATAATTTCCACAATGCTGAACACCTGTTAACTGTGATATGCCTTCCAGTATTTCCTGATGTAATAATTCAAGATTTGTCATGCGGCTTTCATTGCATATTTGAGTTCATGTTCAAACAACGTTTCAAAACGTGACATGGCCTGCTTATCTGCCAAGGCCTCCATGACCGAGGCAATACGACCGGTTGTCACCAGCTGGACCTCTCGAATGGGTAAGCGTGATTTTCTTTTACGCCGAAAAACACCCCGGTGACCGCTCGGCATTGTGGAAATAAATGCCCCATCATATTGACGTTTGCCAACACGGGTACCTCGCTTGTTCTGACGAGGCGATCCTAGTTCACTCGCCTTGATCACACCTGCTGTTTTACCGATAGCCACTCCCGCATAGGGATTACTTCCCTTGGCTCGCAATAGGATCAATTCTTTACGAATAGCGCCCACACGCACGTTGAGCGACTGCGCAGCTTGTCTTGCGATATGAGTTCTCATCCAACGCGCCGTTTTATTCAATGCACGAACAGCCGCCGTTTTAATCTGACGTTCACTCGCACCCAGTGCAATATTCCACTCACTAAATTGAGGCTGTGGCATCACTGTAATATTCAACATGGCATTATCCTGATTCTGGCAAAGATTCTACGGACCAAATTAAATGATGCTGGTCCAATTGTGGCTCACGCTCTATTCGGTAGTATTGTTCCTGTAGACATATTTGATCGCCTATGTGCGGCTGGGCAATCTCACTGACCCGAAACTCAAGTAGCGGATTTTCTGCATGTATCCTGCCTTCGCCTAATTGATAAAGATCTTCTGGCCGCCTGGCTATGACGCGAATGGTTTGAGTTGAACCTGACAATGATCGGTATTCGGCATCTGTTCCCAGATGCCGAAATTGACTATCGATAGATCTTGAAAAACGCGCTTTACTGCCGATCATCTTGCATCAGATTTTGATAAGCATCCCATGCCTTATCTCGATCTGCTGCGGTGATATCATGCTCCAACACTGACTCAATAGCCTTCACATTTGGTTTGCCGTCTTTACCGAACAGATCAGGTGATAAATCACCAATGGCGTCAATAATGGCATCGTTAAGATCGGCAGGATTAACTACCGAACTTTCATCCGCTTTAGCCAAGCCACGGCCAATCAGTCGCTGGCCTTCTTTATCAGATACATCGACAGGATGACCCGGCAATACCACCTCTAAATCTTCGCCTTTACCTAACCGTAATGCGGTCATTGGAATAATTTTCATATCAATAACCTCAACGTACAGTCGCGCAAAAAGAAGCATTCGGACGATACGGCACAATCAGTGGTGCTGATTGCATCAGTAACCAACGAACAGCAGGGTCTTCTTCTAACCATGATTTAGTGAAATAACGCGTGGCTTTATAACCTGCCTTTTCATCCTGAATCACGCCATAGCAACGGGTGCCTTCAAGCAGACCCCGGCTCGCCATAATGACGGTATTCTCTGGCAGTAAGCTTTTCGCACTACCATCGTCATCAACATAGACGTCGTTGTAGACATAGAAATCAAAGTCACCAATTGAACCAACATATCGGGCCTTCTCATTACCTTGACCACGCACCATCGGATCAACATTGATGTCAATGCCGGTACCACGTCGAATATCTAAAAGGCGTTCAACCTTTGTATTATTCTTGAAGAGTCGCCATGCCTTTGGGTCCATGATGACCGTTCTAGCTGCAACGCCAGACTTAGACTGTATCAAACCAGCCCAGTCCTCAATATCATCCAGCACATTGGCTGTTGGCATATCCCAGGTATTGCCTTCACTCAGGGTCATCGTCAGCATCGGATCACGCTTAAAATCAACAACCACTGTTGGATAATTATCACCTGCAACCGTCACTTTACCCGTACGCAATGTCTCTGATGCCATCACTTCTTCACGCCGTGTTAGGTTTTCTAGCTGATTGACCAAGGCACGATTAACCGCTGCCTCACGCCGATACTGGGGTGATAATGCACCGCCGATCTGTTCACCAACCATGCGTTTTAGTGGTGCGTTAGGATCAAAGCGTCGCTTATCTTTTACATAAGCTGGTTTGAAACTCATGGTCTCAAAACCTTCAGCATCTACAACCTTGCCTGCAACCAATGGGGATACAAAAGGTGCAATGCGAGGACGTGATTTATCAATATCAAAATGGATCTCCTCAGACTCTTCTGTCTGAATAGAACCAAAAAAACTGTCCAGCAAAAAAGAGGACGAACGCTCTAGATGCTCAACCGTTCGATTGAGCACATGGGTAGAAAAAATATCAATCATAATTGTCTCCTTATACGGGTTGATTCTGACGCAGGAATAATCCACGCGTGCGAAATACGCTGCGTATGGATTCCAACGTGTGACCAGCGCCTACGTTAAGCGCTAGCTCGTTAAATTCTCCAGTGAAATAACCAACCGCTTGTTTGTCTCCATTGGTAGTGTCCACGGTTTCGCCCAAAATAATATCGGGGACTTGCGAGCCATCCACTGCATCTGCCGCGCTCAATAAATAGCGACCATCTGCATCAATGCGACCCAGCACACTACCAATCGGTAAAATTGCGCCGCCGGTTACAGTGAATATGCGACTGACTCTTGGGTATTCTCCTGCGATCAAATTCTCAGGCGTAACCGATCCTTTATCGTTAAATCCTTCTGCTGTTCCGGGTATGCTCATTTTAGATTCCTCTTGTTATTGGTATGACGCTAAACGCTGCGCCACATCATCGATATTTTCTTCCTGCTCATCTGATGCAGGTTCAATATCAGGGTTATTGACTGTTGCCATTGCACGCTCAAAGCCTGATGTGTTATTGGCTTCAACGGCTTTCACAGGCTTAGATACTGGTGCAGCCTTGAGCGCTGCATTTGCAGCATCAGGTGCCATATCCGTTTCAAAGGCCAAATGTCTGGCAAGCGGACCACGCCCATCAGCACTCTCTGAATCGATGATCGCGGCAATGCGTTCACGTTCTTGTTGTTGCCCCTGAGCGATCAGACTGGCAGCCAGATCTGGGTATTTTTCATTCAGCATTTTTATGTCCATTCGTTTTTCCTCATGGTTAAATGAAGAACCCGGCTTATTGGCCGGGTTATTGTTAGGTTTACTATCAGGGATATTAGTTATCGTTTTCTCCAGTGATCCAGTGTTATCTGCCAGCCCACTGTGTACCGCCTTCTTGCCAATCAACACATCACCGGCTCCGAAGTCTTTGATCACTTTAGGTGGGTCAACACCTCGATTCCTGGCAACGTTCTCGATAAAAACCTGCGCCATGGTGTCAATACGTGATTGCAAGCGTGAACGACCCTCATCGCTTTCAGGGTCCAACCGTTTATTAGGACTTTGTGACGAGACAATCTCAGTAGCCTGAGCAGTTTGCTCATCTCTGGATTTATAAACCGCCACCACACCGATAGATCCCAGTGCCGATGTTTCAGAAACAATGATCTGATCACAGGCTGATGCAATCCAATAAGCCCCGGATGCGGCATCACCTGAAGCATATGCGATGATGGGTTTTATCCCTCGTGCCTCATAAATCATGTTGGCAAACTCAGCGCAGCCGTTGACCTCACCACCTGGAGAATCAATATCCAAAACAATGCCTTTGATATCTGGGTTCTCTAGTGCCGAAGTAAAGTCTTTCGCCAAAATTTCATAACTGGAAGCACCGCTTACTGCCGTAAACAAATTGGCATAACGAAAAAGTGGCCCGACCACAGGAAGGATGGCAACACCATCTCGCTCCTGACTCACATAGCTGTTATTGAGATCTCGTCCCAAACGGGCAGCAACGGCTTGTGGTGAATCATTTTCACGAGCGGCAACTTCAATTATCGTCTGCAGTGCGCCCTCGGTTATTGCCCACGGTTCGCCCGTTGCTCTGTTCTATCGCTGAAAATCAGGGAAACGGAGCCTAAGCGAAGTGATGATTTTTAGTCCGCGATAGCCGTAGGGCCGTTATTTTGTCGGAGTCTGAGCGTTAGCGAAGGTGGAGACAAAATAAAAGGCCATCCGACACGGCGTCAAGTCATTTGGAGCCTATGTTCCGACCCCTTGTTGGGTCGGGACGAGGTGACGAGGACGAATCGGGGCCGCCGGAGGCATAAGTGGTCGCGTTAAGTTTTTGCTGCTTGCTTGGGCTGGGATGCCCAAAACAAACTTTCGCAAAAATAGCGACTCCCCGAATTCTCATTATCTGCTTCACTCGAGTTGTTATTGGTTGATGGGTCTAAACACGGAAGCGGTAATCCCAGCTCCTGCATTTTTGTTTGTTCTCGAGCGCGTTGTTCCAGCACTTCTTCCCAGTCGAGACCCTGTATGGCGCATTCGTCTTCCAACGTGGAAAGGCCAATCTCCATTCTGATCTTGGATGCCTGTGCCTCTTTGACAGGATCGATCCATCCTCGCCCTGGACCAATCCACTTGCATCGTGTCCAGAGTGCTTTGTTGTCATAAAATCCGGGAGCTTCGATCAGATCGAATGTCATATGGCACCTGACTTTCCCACTAGTTTATCGGATGGGATGAGAAAGTTTTTCTCCTGGATGGTGTCTTACGCTGAAAATCAGGGAAACGTAGCCTAAGCGAAGTGATGATTTTTAGTCCGCGATAGCCGTAGGCCCGATGTTTTGTCGGAGTCTGAGCGTTAGCGAAGGTGGAGACAAAATAAAAGGCCATCCGACACGGCGTCAAGTCATTTGGAGCCTATGTTCCGACCCCTTGTTGGGTCGGGACGAGGTGACGAGGACGAATCGGGGCCGCCGGAGGCATAAGTGGTCGCGTTAAGTTTTTGCTGCTTGCTTGGGCTGGGATGCCCAAAACAAGCTTTCGCAAAAATAGCGACTCCCCGATCCTTATTAATTGCTTCTTCTAGCCACAATTCATAAACCGGTCTGGCCCAGTAGGTTGCAAGCCATTGACGACGTCCCATAAAGAAACGCCAAGCTTCCATCAAGGCCGCGCGCGCCGATGAATAATTGGTTTTAGAAAAATCCTTCATCAGCAGTTCGAACGGTAAATTCAAACCGGTGCCGATATGGCGTAATATATTTTCAACGAATGTACCGTAAGCAGCGTTTGGTCGGCTCGGCGTAAAGGGTGCTAGCTTGTCTCCCGGAAAGATTGGGATCACAGCACCACCTTGCAGCTTGACCTGCCATTCATTTCTTGCAGCCATATAATCTTCTGACGAGCCACCAAAGAGTTCACTGATTGACTCACCATCGAGAGGTGTTTCAATAAAAGCTGCGATCATCGCGTTAACAACGGATGCCTGCAGCTCCGAGCGTTCATAGTGATCGAGCATCTTGAACAGTGGCATGATCGCAGAGAGAATAGGCTTGCCTCGGTTCTGACCGGTGCGTTCCTTATCGTGGATATGAATAACTCGCTGACGACCAAATTGAGTGCGGATAGAAACCCGTTGCCATTTTTCCATTTCCATTGAAATAGAAAGAAATCGATCACCTGGATGCCGCTTACTGATCCAATAAGCCTGCGGCGCACCATATCGATCAACCTCAATGCCACCACGAAGTGTTTTACTATCAATTTTTCCCGATGGGTTGCTCAGGCGATCAGTTTCAACCAGTTGAATTGCTGTTGAAAACTGACCAGGACGGTCTTTGATCCAAAGTGGTAAGGCCAGTGCCTCACCATTGATCAATCCCGAACGAAAAACCTGTGCTGTTAAACCTGCAAAGGTGAGACCTTGTGCTGCATCACAGTCAGTTGTTTCCGTCCAGCTACGCCATAGCGCCTCTGTTTTTCTGGACCACTCATCTGCCCACTCTTTGTCCCGACCCAATGCCTTGTAATCAGGTAAGGCGGATAATCGCAAACCTGTTCCAACAACGTTATCCACCAGGGTCTGAATAGCACCTGCTGCAATACCGTTATTGCGAACCAGATCCCGTGAACGGGCTACCAAGGTTGGCAGTTCATCCAGAAGATCCGTATCAGCTGAACCCAATGATGGTAACCAGCTGGATAATTCACGTGCCGAAAGTGAGGCTCCGCGATGCGCGGTATCCTGCGCCAGTGGTTGACCATTGGCCCCAAGAATTTGTATCGACATAACGTTTAAAACCTCATTAATATCGGTCCTCGCCTTAATCCACCTTCACGCTTAGCGATATCATTTTTTAATTTCGCTACATAGGCGGATAACTTGTCAGCGCTGGCTTGGTTATAAGTTGTCGCACCAAATCCGCCGACAGAAACGGTCACTTCCAATTCGCCAGTCATCAGGCGATGCAATGCCGCCTCGGCTTCAAAAAGCCGCTGCTTTAATAGGATTAAATCAGCCATTATTGTTCTCTATAGATAAGGATCATCGACAAGCGCCGATGGCCGCTGCATTAACTTGGGTCGACTCTTTTCTTCTCGTTGAATAGATTGAGATTGCTTGATCTCATTGTTTTGTTTTAACGACGGAGTAATGACACCCATCGCTTTCTCTAATCGCTTCCAATGTATTTCCTTGAAACGATCAAGACCGTAAATACTGGCTGCTGAACGTGCATAAACGCGGCAATCCAATGCCTCGTTATTGCGCGCTGGATCTTTTTCCCAAGTCGCCTTGGGAAAGCCTTTGTGCAATCGAATCACGCGGCGCTCAGCGGTAAGCTGTTTAAAATATTCCTCGCCATATTCTGGGTAATGACAGGTGCCGGGTGGATAATCTTCACCAGCGTCCAATTCCTCATCAGTAAGTCGCGGTAGTTTTAACCAGCGATACAGTTCCACCTTGGCAACCGGACCACTGACATTCCAAACACGTAAGCCTTTACGCTTACCGCCGGTATCAGCTTTGGAAACACTCAATATGAGTGCTGTATCTTGATCACGACCCTTAATTGCAACCGCCGTTCTTGGCTGAGATGCTCTGGCACCAGCTCCACCCCAAACCGCTTGCGGATAGTTTCTCACCCAACCATAAACGTCTTGAGTGGCGTAGCCTGAATCAACACACATCACACGAATAGGCAGTGTTCCACCTGCTGCGTGTGACCAATCATTAGCCAGTAAGGCATCCAGTTTTTTCCAAACACCTTGCTGGGCAGTGTCACCATCGAGGACTTGGTAATCTATTGACCATGAAATCTTGTTACGACCCCATGCAACCACTTCACATTCAATCCGGTCACGTTGAATATCGACGCCTGCTGTTAGGAATAATCCATCGGCAGGGACAACGCCGATCGGATATTTTTCCCGACGTTCATAAATCCGCTCCCATTCAGGTGCTTCAAATTCTTCTTCATAAGGTTCACCTAAAACTGTGTTAACAAAACCCTTCATTAAATCAGGACTGCTCTTTGCAACCTCAAATAATCGTGCGGCATCAGCCCATGAAAACCAACCTACAGGACTGTAAAGTGATGACAGGTGATAGCCTTGAGTTCGTCCATCACCTTCAGCAGTGGGTACCCAACGACCCTTTGCCAACATCTTTGTTTTATGGTGTTCATCAATCAGAACACCACAGGATTCACAACAATATTTCGTCTCATCTGGCTTGCCTTCAGGCCAACGCATTTGAGTGAATCGTAGTGCTTGTTCAAAGCCACATTCAGGACAAGGTACTTGATAGTAACGCTGGTCTGACGCCTCAAACTCACGTTGAATCCGTGATAGCCCTTTGATCGTTGGCGTACTCACCAACAACACCTTGCGGCGGCGTTGAAAAGTAGCACTACGACGCTCTGCAAGCAGGATCGGATCACCTTCACCCTCCACATCACCCGGATAGCCATCTACCTCATCCATAAACAGATAACGTGCAGGCATTGAACGAAGGCCAACCGCGCTATTCGCTCCAGTCATAACCAGAACACCACCGGGGAATTCTTTAGAGAGCACCGTATTGCCTGAGTCTCGACTGCGGGCCGGGGCAACCCGTTCACGCAGTTCAGGAACATCTTCAATCTGTGGATCAATACGCTGGCGCGAGTTACGTTTGGCCATTTCCACCGTGGGTGAAACAGCCATCATTGGACCCGGTGCAATATGGATCACATAGCCAACCCAATTATTACCTGCTTCGGTACCACCAACCTGTGCACCTTTCATAAAGACAACACGTTGTATCGGTGATGATACGGACAAGCAATCCATAATCTCTTTCAGATAAGGTGTGCGTTTTGTACGCCAGCGTCCAGGTTCTGCAGCAGACTTGGAGGAAAGAAACCGATATTTATCAGACCATTCGGAAACCGCCATAAATGGATCAGGTTTCAGCCCTTCATACCAGTTTTTTTCAATCTCAAGTGCGCCATCATAATGTTCTATTTCATTAGTCCACACGCGGCTGGACGTCGGCGAGTTCTGAGAGGTGTTGTCTGACATAAGCTTCCAGCATTACATGCATTTTATGCGCATCAACGTCCAGTTCAGCCGCCATTTGACTTGAAATACGCGCAGGCCAACTCACCCAGGCATCACGCTCTGATCGTGCCAGTTTGAATACATGTGCCAATGCACTGGATCGATCAACGAGCTCATTTTTAATTTGTTGCAGGCGAATACGGTTAGTTTGTGCCTTAAGCACTTCGTTGGCGGTTCTGGCCTGCATATAGGTGGTTCCACCACCTGATCCGCCTTGTTCTTGCAGCGTATCGTTTACCGCATCGATTGCAGCGGTCGAAACCGCCTTACGTTTTTGCTTTGACTTTCGCTGTTGCCCAACATCGGTATTTCTCACCCATTGCGCATCGGCTTTTACTGGATCAATCGTGCTATCTGACGCCTTTGAAATACGCCCAGATTTGATTGCTTTACGTACCGAAGCTTCAGATACACCTCGATGGCGGCCATAAGCACGGTTGGAAATCCCCATACCTTTGCCTCATTTTTTTAATTGCAGCTTTATCCGAAAGATAAGCAGATATCAGTTGATTAGATGCCTATATGAAGCGTTCATGTGTACAACGAAACAACACATGGAGCCAAGATAATGAGCCAACAAAGCAACGCATTAGATACATTTTTAGCCCGAAAAGCAGAAATCGACAACGCACTCGAACGCTTAAAAGCACTAAGTGATAACCATTTCAATGCACATCCCGATGAAATCAACTGGGGACATGTTGGCGACCTTGGCCACTATGCCGAATTACTCAAACAAATTACCGACGCCGCCTTTCAAGAAGGCGAGCACGCCGAATAATTTTTAACAGGAGAACAAAAATCATGAAATTGACCACTACCCAAGAAAACATTCTCAATGCAGCATCGAATCGATCAAGCGGAAACATTGAACCATTGCCAGACAATATCAACGCAGGCATTAAACCTCGCGTCATTAATGGTCTATTAACTCGCCAACTGATTGAACAGTCTGGCGACACTTACATTATTAGCCCAGCCGGATACACCGCTATTGGCAAACAACCAATAGCCAAAAAATCACCGCATCGAAAAGGCACAAAACAGGCCGCCATGATTGAGATGATGCGCCGTCCAGATGGAGCCAGCATTGAAGAAATTTGTGCTCAAACCGGTTGGCAGAAACATACCGTGAGGGGCGTGTTTTCAAACACACTTAAAAAACGGCTCGGGTTAACCATTACATCTCACAAAGATGAAGATGCTCCAAGGCGTTATCAAATCGTTTAGAAGACAACACCTTATTACTCCGGTACTTCTACAAATGCCTGATCATTTTTCGCCTCATTTAAGACTGATCGTTCCTCAGATATTTCATCAAAACTCCTATCAGTAGCCGCCAGAACTGCCTTGTTACCAGAGTAATCTTGCCAACGTCGAATAATGACATCGACATATTTAGGATCGAGCTCCATCAAACGCGCCTGACGACCACTTTTTTCACAGGCGATCAGAGTACTTCCTGAACCACCAAATGGGTCCAACACTATATCTCGACTCTTACTTGAATTGCGCACCGCACGTTCAACCAGTTCGACTGGTTTCATAGTTGGGTGTAAATCATTTTTTACAGGCTTATTGAAAAACCAAACATCACCTTGATTACGTGCACCACACCAAAAATGATCATTACCTTCACCCCATCCGTACAGGATCGGTTCGTACTGACGTTGATAATCTGAGCGCCCTAATGTGAATGTATTTTTAGCCCAGATGATAAACGTAGACCACTTACCGCCAGCATCACGAAAGGCTTGTTGCAATGTATCCAGCTCACTGGATGACATACAAATATAGCAAGCACCCTTTGAAACTTTTAGTAAGTTGCCTAAGACTGCTTGCAAAAAACCGTAAAAACTTTCACCCAGATTGTCGTTAAGAATGCGTCGGTCTTTGCCGCGCATTTTATCTTTGGCCGTGTTGCCATAGTCCACGTTGTACGGTGGATCGGTGAAGACCATGTCGGCCAAGTCACCATCCATCAATTGTTCCATATCATCCTGATTGGTGGCATCACCACAAAGCAGACGATGTTCACCAAGTTGCCAAACCTCACCGGGTTGTCTAATTGCCTGATCTTCAGGTTCAGGAATTTCATCGTCATCAGTAAGACCAGCATCCTCGTCCTCGAGTAATTCGTTCAGCTCATCATCCGAGAAACCAATCACATCCAGATCAAAACCAAGCTCCTCAATTTCACTCAATTCGAGTTTCAGAAGATCTTCATTCCATCCTGCGTTCTCGGCGATTTTATTATCGGCAATAACCAATGCCTTGCGCTGCGCTTCGGTCAAGTGAGCCAATACAATGACAGGCACTTTTTCCAAACCCAGCTGCTGTGCTGCCATCAAACGACCATGGCCAGCAACGATGACATTGTCATAACCGACCAAAATAGGATTAACAAATCCAAACTCGGCAATCGATCCTGCGATCTGTGAAACCTGCCCATCATCATGGGTACGCGCATTACGCGCATACGGGATCAACTGCTGGAGCGGCCATTGCTCCACCGTTTCAACAAAAGTTGTTTGCATTCGTTTACCTTGAAAGTTGGGTGCGTACCGCGAACCTGCGAACCCGTTTTTATAATTTATCGCTAGCGAAACAAGGCGGCCTTGCGCCCCGCACCGCGTTAAAGCGCAGGAAGGACCCGTAGACGACATGTCTACGCAATTGCCTGCTTGACAGAGTGCTTGGTGTTTTCATGGGCAATAAAAAAGGCCACGATTATGATGTCATGGCCTTGGCTTGAGTTCGTTCGCGATGTTAGCAAGTATTAAAACAAATAACGGGTCTTTTGTCCCATCACTGATTTCGCCACGCTTACGCAGCGTTACGCTCTGCCTCTAAACATCGCGCTATTTTGCGCAAAGCCTCCTCCCAATAACGCTGGGCAGAGGTCCGAGGGACGCCTGTTTTTCTGGCAACGACCCGCCATGGGACACGATAGGCACGTAACCAGATGAGGTGACGCTCAGCTTCATTCACCCAATGAATCCAGGTTAACGTCTCTTCCATGCGAGTGATCTCATCGGGTAATGCAGTGAAGCGAATAGGCTTGGGCTCTTGCCGGTTGATCTCCTTTGGCGTGTAAACAATGTCAGGCCATGCCGACACATAGCCGCCCATCCGAACTGCGGGTAATTTACGCAAGGTCTTCACGCAGGCTTCAAAACGTTCGGCCACCATCTTCTCAGTCCAGCTCATGATGCACCGCCCAGACGGGTATCAATCACCCAGTGCAACAAAGCCAGTGCATCGGCCTCGTTATCGTCCGTTGGGTAATAACCCAACTGCCGTACTGCCTGAATCACTTTGGCCTTATTGGCATTGCCCTTGCCGGTGACGTGACGTTTGATCGTGCCAACCGGCACGCCTTCGTAAGCAATCCGTGTTGCTCACACCATGCAGTCAGGTGCGCTAGAAAGCCACCGTAGGCATGCGCTGCATCAACGCCTAAATGACGTCGAACTTCCTCGAAATAGATCGCGTCAATTTGATCAACTGCCGCCAACATCTGATTCAGCCATTGCTTGAACTTGAGAAAGCGCATTCCACCGCCTTGATAACGGTCGTGCTTGAACTCAGCTGTTCCGCTGCTAACAACCCTGTCGGATGAACGTAGTGCCCAGCCACTCTTTGTCCCGAGATCCAAACAAAGCACAGTGATGTCATCTGAATCTGACATATCCTTCTCCTCGGGATGGAGAGCTACCCCTTGGGGCTCTCCTCTCCCGTAGGGAGAGGGTATCTGTGTGCAAACTGGGAATACCGCTGAAACCCTTGGTACAACTGGGTTTGTGGGCAGTTTGTAGGTGCTCTTTGCAAACTGGTCTCTGCAATCTGCAAACTGGCGTAAGTCGTTGTTTTTAGTCGGTTCCAGTTTGCAAGCAGATTGCAGTTTGCAGCAAACTACCCCAGATTGCAGACTGCTGACACGGGTATGGGTGACGGTGTTTGTCGCTTGATTCATTCTTGGTCCTCCTCTTGATAGATCCAGATATTGGGGTTTTCGACGGGCAGTACCGCGCCGGTTTGTGGGCATTTGTAATGAGTGGGTTTGATGGCAACACAGCTTGATGTAACTTCACCGGTATCGATATCAACCTGCTCTTTGCCGGGCAGCACCATCTGTTCTACGCAGACATGTCCAAACTTGCTGCGCGTCAATGGCGGCAGCCCGTAGTCCTCGGGATTGCGGAAAAACTTGATATAGCCCTTGGTGGCCAACACCGACAATCGTTCGTTGATGGTGCGATTGGCTCCAAGCCCGGCCTTGCCTTCAAATGCTTCAGCAAACTGATTGGCGGTATAGACTTTGTTTGCGGATGCTTCATCAAATATCAACTGTAAGATCACATCACGTTTTCGACGACGCTCTGCATCCAAACGCTCACCATGATCCTGGTTAACTAATCGATCACTGTTTGCATCCAGCTCCACCCAGCGGCCAGCAGATTTGTCGACGCGCTTGGTTGTAATGCTTGGCCCATTGCGTAATTCAAACACCAATAGACGATCAGTACGATTTTCATCATGGCGGTAGAGCAACATCCCTGCGGTGTAATATCCACGCAGACTGCCTGCACCAGACAACGCCATAAAAGGATCTTCCTCGACTTGTTTCTTACTGATCTTCTTGGTGTGGTGCGCCAAAATCACACCTGCATCAGGGTTGACTGCATCACGGAGCTTCTCTACACGGTCACGCAGAAAGAACAACATGGCGTTGTTATCATTCTCGCTAGCACCATCGGGTCCACCATCAAAAACGTTACGAATAGGATCGATAACTAGCACATCTAAGGGAGGGTCAGTGAAAGCCTCACGTATTGCGTCCAGCACACAAGGCATGCCTTCATCGTTTAATACCAACTTCAACTGCGGTGTGATTTTGAGATTATTAGCGGCTTTCTCAATGATATCTTCTGGCAAGTTCATCAACTTAAAACGCTCACGCAAATAGTGATATTGCACCTCGGCTTGCAGATAAAATACTCGCAGAGGTCTGGGTGGTTTCAATTCCAGAAAAGGCTCACCGGCGGCCATATGCGTCAGCATGGTGAGCAGGAAATCACTCTTACCGACTTTAGGCGCGCCACCAAAAACAATCATGCCACCTGGCGTGAGTAGCCGTGGCGCAATCAGGTCATCCGGCATTGATGATGTGTCTGCTAGCATTTGTGCCAGACTAAATACAGGGATTTGTGAATGGCTGGATGTCTCCTGACTAACTGCTGATTTAAGATATGCGGCAATATCCATTTGCTCGGCGACAGCATCAGCGGCATCCCATTTGTCTGGCTTATCCTCTGGTGGCTGTAGAATCGCTACCGTCGCAACACCGGCATTGGATAATGCATGACTGGCACGTTTCGCATATTGCAGTCCAGATTCATCTTTATCTGGCCAGATCAACACATGCTTACCGCTAAGCGGTGACCAGTCGGTTTTGTCCACCGGTGCATTGGCACCGTTCATTGCCGTGGTTGCAGTGATGCCAATACTGACGAGGGCATCAGCTGCTTTCTCACCTTCAACCAAAACCACTTCATTAACGGGTTTCAATTGTGGTTGGTTATAAAGTGGACGTGGATTGGGCGCACACATTTTTCGGGTCGACACATCCCATGGCCGATACTCTTTACCATCCGGTGTATCGTAACGATAGATACAGGCAATGAGTTTCCCTTGCCCGTCGTGGTAGTCCCACTTGGCAGACCACGGTCCCAGCTCATCAACCGGTTCTTTTTTTATCATCGGTTGAGATGTTGTTCTGGGCGTTTCGCCTAACCAATGCGCTACGGACTCAATGACCTGTGGAAAATTACGCTGGCTATCCAAGCCATTAACCTCTGCCCACAAATCGATAACATCGCCACCTTCATTGGTTGCGAAATCGATCCACATGCCAGCCTTTTGTCCTTGCAGATCCACCACCAGGCTTTTACCTGTATTGCCTTGAAGATCACCAATGAAAAATTGATTGCTGCGTGTTTTTCCATTAGGGAACAAACAAGCAAGTGCTTCCGGTAAACGTCCAATGAGTTGTGTTTTTAGATCCTGCGCATCAAATGATTCTCGCACAGCGATGCCTTGTTCTGGCGCATCATTGAAGTCCATCCAGACGATGTTGTCCAATCTTTACCCTCATACGCTGAAAATCAGGGAAACGTAGCCTAAGCGAAGTGATGATTTTTAGTCCGCGATAGCCGTAGGGCCGTTGTTTTGTCGGAGTCTGAGCGTTAGCGAAGGTGGAGACAAAATAAAAGGCCATCCGACACGGCGTCAAGTCATTTGGAGCCTATGTTCCGACCCCTTGTTGGGTCGGGACGAGGTGACGAGGACGAATCGGGGCCGCCGGAGGCATAAGTGGTCGCGTTAAGTTTTTGCTGCTTGCTTGGGCTGGGATGCCCAAAACAAGCTTTCGCAAAAATAGCGACTCCCCGAATTGGTTGCGAAATCGATCCACATGCCAGCCTTTTGTCCTTGCAGATCCACCACCAGGCTTTTACCTGTATTGCCTTGAAGATCACCAATGAAAAATTGATTGCTGCGTGTTTTTCCATTAGGGAACAAACAAGCAAGTGCTTCCGGTAAACGTCCAATGAGTTGTGTTTTTAGATCCTGCGCATCAAATGATTCTCGCACAGCGATGCCTTGTTCTGGCGCATCATTGAAGTCCATCCAGACGATGTTGTCTGTCATCATGAATGTCCTCCCCAACATCGGTCCTGCCATGAGCAGAACTTGCACTCATAGTAGCTGGCGTCATTAACCATGCGAGGTAATAACTCATGCGCATCAGATGCCTGCAAAATACGTACACCACGATCCGATGAACGTTGCGCCAACTCACCATTAAAAGGGATCTGCTCAAAATAAAGTTCAGCTGTGTCTTTATTAATTGCCGTGAAGATAGCCGGGTTCTGACTGATGCCAGGGATCACCGGTTCCATATACGCCTGATAGAGTGCAATCTGTGCCGCATACACCGGCTTGGAAAGTATCAGACCTCGCTTGACCGTATCTTTCCATGATTTATTGTTGAGCGATTTACACTCCCAAAGCGCTGGATAGGACAGTTTTAATGCATCAGGACCTGCGGATAAAATACCGTCAACATGGCCCTGAATCCGTCCATCAGGCGCACTGAAACCGTACTGTTCGCCTTGTGATGTTTCGGTATGAATCTCAAACCCAACCATCCGAAGCCATCGGATAGCAAGGTCCTCGAACACATGACCTGCCTCAAAAATACGCAAGATGGTGCCTGAAAACTCACGCCCCAGATCAACCGGTGTCTGCAAGTATTCGTACTGCAGCGCCCGGTCACAACTGACGCCTAAACGTGATCCACCTAGATAAGTTCTCGGTGTTTGTTGATCACGTTCAGATGCCAATGCATTATCAATAAGAGTTGTAACCCGCTCACTTAGGGAAGCGGATGAATTGTAATCCAGCATGATTGCTCCTCTAGAACGGCACGTCGTCAGGCGTTATGTCTCGCAAGTTATCGAAATAGGCCGTCAACACCACATCAACCATCTGCAGAATTTCTTCACGGTTGTACAGTGATAGTGGTTTTTCCATACCCACAGATGCCACGTATTCACCAAGGCGCGGCAATACCATTTCCATTGCTGCCTTTTCGTTATGGGTAGGATCAATCACAACACCACCTCCAGACTTGATGCGCCTGGCATGCAACGATTGGCATTGCATTGAACAAAAGCGTTTGAATAGTCGTTTGCCATCGGACGTACGCTGCCCGAGCTTCGGTGATAGCCAACAAAAGCCGCGTCCTTCTCGTCCACAAATTACACATATCACGCAGCCTCCTTGTTTTTTTCTGCGCCAAAGATACAAGACTGGATATCGCGCTTGTTAAACTGGAAGGCCAATAAGCAAGATGCCTGATAACGGGTTAGGCCAAAGTCCTGACGATAAGCGAGTGGTAAATAACGTAGTTGTTGTTGCGTCGCCGCTTGGCTTAACCAACGACGTGACTTGAGTGCAGTGTCCTCAGACTCATGTGCATTAAGCCAATCGTCAGCGGCTGCAATACACACGGTACGTTCACCTAGCGCCTGCAGATGTGTATCCAGGCTTTTACCGCCGCCAATACTGAACCAGCGCCCATTTAAAAAAAACACGCCAGCCCATGCATCAAATCCGGTCGCCATCAACGCGCCATCATCACCAAACAGGTCGCACCAACGGAATGATGAGCGTTTAAGAAGGTCCAGTTCTGACATGACAAAGTCCGTCAGTTCGATCTTTTCATCGGTCTCTTTTCGCTCCCACTGATGACCACATAGCGGACATTCCAGTGAGGCTGCCGGAACTTGAGCGCCACACTCAGGACATTCTTTCTGTGGTGCTTCACCGTTCAGGTCCCGCCCATCCAGATTGACATCCTGTTCAAGCGATCCATGCAGCAAAGTGCTGGTGCCAAAATCAAGGACAATACAATCTGTCTTGGTCACGCCGGGATGCTCAACAGGATCAACAGTGCGAAGACCACGACCTATCATTTGGATCAATGTCGATTTGTAAGAGCTGGGTCGAAGCAGTATGACGCAGTCAGTTGGCGGGTGATCCCAACCCTCGGTCAACACCGCAACATTGACTATCACCTGAGCATCCTCTTGCTCATATTGATAAAGTGCAGAATCACGGGCACTTTTTGAAAGGTCGCCATAGACCAAAACGGTTTTGATCCCTGACGCGATAAAAGCATCAGATACATTGCGTGCATGGTCGACAGTCGAACAAAAAATCACGGTTTTACGGTTTCCTGCTTTTTCCTTCCACTGCTTAATAACCGCTTCAGTGATGGGAGCCTTGTTCATAATGGCATCGACTTCTGTCATATCGAATTCATCAGCTGTACGCTTTACACTTGATAACGCGCTTTGCGTACCGACATCAACAACAAAGGTACGAGGTGATACCAGGTGACCCGACTGGATCAACTCACCCAACCCAATCTGGTCGGATACATTACTGAACACTGGACGTAGTGCCTTGCAATCGCCACGATTAGGTGTGGCTGTCACACCAAAAATGGCAACGTCCGGATTATTTTCTCGTACATGATCGATGATGCGCATGTAACTGGGCGCAGCAACGTGATGCGCTTCATCTATGACGAGTAGATCCAGATTTGGTATTTGACTGAGATTCTTGTCTCGTGACAAGGTCTGAACCATGGCAAAGGTTGCCTGCCCAGACCATGACTTATTATGTGCATCGAACACGGATGTTTTGATACCAGGATTAACCTTGTTGAACTTGGTTTCATTCTGGCAAGTTAGCTCATCTCTATGTGCTAACACACAAGCTTTGGCGTCGGTATCAGCCAACAACTCTCCGGCAACGCCGGAGAGCATGATGGTTTTACCGGCACCGGTTGGCGCAACACCCAGCGTGTTGCCATGCTCATTGAGCGCATGAATACTGCGCTCAACAAACATCTTCTGGCGGAGCCTTAAGATCATCGCAACAACTCCTTATTGTGCCCAGCTTGGTCGGCCCGAAGGTGACGCAGCTGGTGCCTGTTGGGGAGTCGGTGCTGATTGCACAACTTGAGTTGCTACGCTACCCATCACACCTGCGTATTCTTTTTTGTCTGGTGTGATCGCCATCTTGATGACATTTTTATCATCACCATACTGGTCCTTATCCATTTCAACCTTGGCAACAAACTCGATACCATCGAGATCAGAAAAGCCATTAATGCGACAAGACTGTTGCGCCTGTTCAGAATTGTCTTGTGGGTGCAGACCATTGGCAGAATTCAGGATGCCTTTGACAAATGCACGTCCCATATTGGCCCACTCAGGCCCCTTGTTACTGTGCAAACCAATCAAGCTCCACATTTTGCGTCGGGCATGAGAGCCTTCGAGCACCACAAATTCACAGTTAAGATAAACCGATCCTGTTGTGTGACTTTGCGTGGCATAACCGCCTATCCAACCTTGAGATGGGTCATCGTGACCACCTGGTTTAATGGTCATGCGCACCTTTACCAAGGTGCCTTTAGGGATTAAATCAAAGTTGTTTTGATCGTCGGCTGAATTGAAATCATTCCAAGTAGATGTCATGGTTAAACTCCTTCACTTTCATTAGAGGGTTGAGGGTCGGCGGTGGGTGCGGATGGGCGAGCAAACTCAAGTCGCTCCACGGCCGGTTTTACAGGGGTATGTATTTTTGCCATCAGGCGACCAAGGTGGGGTTCCTCAATCATTTCTAGACGACCACTACGATCCTTGGCGGGATAACCATTGGGATTGAGTGTGTGATTGACAAAGGCACGCCAGGACTGACCATCATCGTCAGTCATCTCCACCATGGAGATCACCTGATCGACAATTCCTGGCAGTTCAAGACCGGTTTTAGAGCCGTCTATCTGAGGTGAAAACACCTTACGATTAAAGTCGTCAATGCGCTCATCAAGAATCCCAACAAACCAGATATTTTTATTACGGGTGTGTTGTAGATGAGTAAGCCAAGCAATCATTTCCTGACCATGTAGGTCATAAGCGCCACGGTTGTCAGGCTTGCCGGTACGCTCACTGAACGACTGTGGTTGGCCCTTACACCATTGAAAACAGAGGCGGCCTGCGACGGTTATTGAATCAATAAATATGGTGTCGTATTTTTTCAATACTTCAGGATCTCCGAAGCGTTCACACACTGCATCGTAGTGGGCCTGACTGTAAGGCTGTTCTTCACGCAATGCGGGATTAGGCCCACCAATGAACACAGCAAAGTCGCGGCATTCCTGCCATGTTTTTGGACGGATGCTGTCGCCTGACCAACCTTCAATAGCAAGGTCACCAGCTTCCAGATCAAAGAATAAAGTGTTCTCTGTGTCCAAGGTCCACAGTAGGCTAGTCTTGCCAATACCTGACTTGCCAAAGATGCAGCCTTTTATGCCGCGCTTCTCTGTCATACGCTGGTCAGCACTGATAATAGGAAGTGCACTCATTGCTCACCTCCATCAGCTATCGCCAATTTGAAGGTGGGCTTCCCCATTTTTAGCGTGCGTGCCGGAGTGAACGCCTGCCTTAATGTTTCAGGCCATGCGGTGTACTTACGCTCTGCGACTTTGTAGGTGATATCCAGATATTCAGCAGGATCATCACCATCCACAGCGATGCGTTTAGCAATATCGGCTAGTTTCTTTTGGTCCCATGAAGGTCGTTTAGGCAGATCACAGGTGATCCTAATACCGTCATCATCGAAATTAACGGTTCCTGTATCCTTACCCAACTGAGTGCGTAGCGCTTTAGCTTGTGACTCATACTTCAGCGCAATGGAACCGTCGATCCAGTCTTTTAAATCTTTGGTTTTTTGCAGTGCTTTCTTGGCAGCCAATTGCAGCTGCATCAGATCCTGTGCGGGCAGTCCTGTCATCTCTGCAACAGAAAAGACCTTTGCATCTTCTAGAGTGGTATTCATGCGACACCTCCAATCTGAGCCTGAGTTGCAGCTTCAGATGTTGATGCGCGCATGTGGCGAATTTCATAGGCCTCGATATCTTCAAGACGGTAGACAACGCGCCCACCCATCTTCAGAAAACAGGGTCCCCATCCAATGGCACGCCAGCGTTCCAGCGTCCGTTGAGAGACACCCCAGCGGTCGGCCAACTCGGCCTGATTTAAGTGTTTTACGTTCATTTGTTTTTACCTCGTGATTGTTGTTAACACGGGGTAATAATGGCGGTGGAGTGGTGGGAAATTAGGTGGTCTGAAAGGTGGGAAAACCGGTGGTATTTTCGTTAAGACGGTTACTCAGTTAATTTGTTACGCATACTCGATATAAATTATCTTCTCTTGGATAATGTCAGAAAGAATGCTAGTTTTTATGACATGAATAAGACTAATACTATGCCTACGGCTCAAATAATCCGTAAGCACATAGTGCGTATCCGCCGAGGAGAGCCATTTACCAATACACGGTTCCTCAAATTAGGGTCACGCGCCTCTGTGGATAAGACGTTGTCCCGCCTAGTCGATGAAGGAGTTACTCAGAGAATTGTTCGAGGAGTATTTGTGCGGCCAAAAGAAAGTCGCTTTGTTGGCAAGGTCACGCCAGACGTATCCAAAATTATTGAGGTAATAGCCAAAGACCATGGTGAAATTATTCAGGTACATGGCGCAGAAGCAGCGAGGCGATTTAAGTTGGTTACCTAGGTACCAACGACGCCTGTTTTTGACACCAGTGGGCCAACACGAGAACTTAAAATCGGCAATCTGAAAGTAAGCCTTCGGCATGTCAGCCATAGGAAACTCCTCTTGGCTGGAAAACGATCGGGATTGGCACTTTCTGCCTTATGGTATCTGGGTAAAAATAGCGTCAATTCCAAAGTCATTCGCACTATTAAAGCTGCCCTCAGTGTAAAGGAGTTTGAAATTCTGATAAAAACAGATATGCCTGGCTGGATGGAAAATGCATTTAAAGTACACCAAAAGGAATAAAACAAACTTAGGCATTCAGGCGATAGTAACCATTGCCTTCACTTTTAATTAAAGTTTTCCACAAAGGATGAACCACCCAATTACCATCAACTTTATTTCGCATAATTCGATGCATTTGTTCATTGGTGCGAGCCTCTGCGAGAAGTAAATCTTTGTGTGCGCGACCACCCTCTGCGAGAAGTAAATCTTTGTGTGCGCGACCACCCTCGGTGTATAGACACTCCATGATTGCCGATTGTTTTTTCGTTAACTTGTATTCTTCTCCATTCCAATAGACAGTTCGGTAATCCGTAGTAAATCGCAGACTAATACCACCAGTGGATTCAGTTGCAGCAGGCTTACCGCTTAAAATTTCATGCACTGCATTTTCATCAATAGAAAAATGAACACTATCTCTGACCAATAACTGGTGGAATGGAATCAATGCTTGGTCAATTGGCAAGTCCAGTTCAATAGGATCATTTCTTCCGGCATATAAAATAATCGCCGGTGTTTTTCCAACTTCACGTTTTATTGCTCGTAAAAAGTCCATGCGGACATTGGGCTCACTTAATCGGCGTACAAAGTAGATATGTACCCGGTGGCCAGAAAAACGAGCCGCACCCAGATGCCATAACGTAGTATCGTTCAAGCAGATTACTCTTTGGCTAGCAGGAATCCCTAAGCTGTGCTGAAAAAACTTCATTGTCTTATCGTCATCAATCACATGACGTTTCATGGTTTCAGTATCGACAAATATCCAACCAGCACCCGCTGTAAAATATTTATGCTGCATTCGATCAGAATCCCAGATCAACTCGTAAAATGAAGCATCTTCCTCATTTGGTATGCTACTTGATGACTGATTAGCATCAGGAACCAAGCAACGACTTTCCATTAACTCTTCTGCTAGCAAGGGAAAATTATCCTGCAACAATCCAGCGCTCACTGTCATGCGTGGATGTTCGAAAATGCGCAGCAACAGTTCAAAGGAGTCTCGACTGAGATTGGTTGTTTCTCGCATCAATCAATCACCTCTAGCAAGCCCCAACGCGTAAGATATTTTTCTCCAATCAATCGTTCTTTCTCAGTTCGGCTTCGCAAATCACAACCATTAGGCATGGTAATTTTTACCGGTAAGACTTTACAACGATTGGAATTATTTTCAGGATGAAATCGAATTGATATTCTCGCCTGCGTTGGCACAAAACTCCCTGATAACAACGGATTGTGTTCACCAAAATACTCTTGCGCATAATCATGAAAATCCATCTGATTTTTTGCAGGCACTTCCAATTGAATACGTCCATCGCCCGCTAGATCTTTAAGCTTCAACATGACGATCTGTACTGATTCAATGCCATCACTTGCATCCCAATCCAGAGCTTGATTTTGCATTAATGGTGCAAGATCATATCGTCTCAGAGGTACATCTTCAGACTCAGTTTGCTTCAACAGGTCTTCGGTAAATGCTTTTGCAATAGTATTTCTGCGCTCGCTGCGTGCGGCCACCACTTCAATCACACCTGAGCCAGAATCATAAGTAATTGCATCCTCTGAGACAGAACGCCTGATCCTGGAGACAACGTCGTCTCCTTGGAATTCCAAATAGGCATCGGGCAAAAGCCTTCCTGATAAATCATCACCTGCACGATATTGATGTCATTACCGTCATCATCGACTGTGGTGCGTTCAAACAACTCTAGCTTTACCTTGTCGCCGAGACCAAAAAGCGATTTGAGTTTTGCCGTAAATGTAGCCAGCGACGCGGAATCAGTAGCTAAATCAATTCCTGCATCAACCTTAAAACCACTCCAGTTTTTACCATGGCGATATTGATCCGCATAACGGATATCCTCAGCATGCCGAAACGAGTCAGGATCATTAAGGTAAACCCAATGACTACGCTCAATGCCATTCGATAAACTGGTAAATGTTGATTGATCTTTCACCACACTCAGTAACGCTGCCTGCCCAATGTCATCAGCCATATGACATACACGTTCGGCATCAACACGCAGACGTGCCTTATCAGAGTCGCTAAGATGATCAACAAGCTGGATCACATTTTTGGCGACTATGCTCTGATCTTGACTCCAATCAACATCATTAACAGCAATTTTTGCTTGGGTGAAATACTCTTTCAGCCTTTCTGGAGAGGCGTGGCGGATAAAATTACGAACAATTGGCATAAATAAGGCCCTCTTTCTCTACAGTTACTATAAGTTCAATTTAGTGAACTATAAGAATATAATCAGTACTACCCGTTGTCAATGACTATTTGTATGTCTATACTGAACTTCTTATTCAAATACGAGGAGGTTTAATGTGGCCAACCAGCTTGGACCCAAGATAAAGGAGCTGCGCAAAGACAAGGGATTTACTCTTGAGCAGCTTGCCGAAAAAATAGGCTCTGGTAAAAGTTATATCTGGGAAATTGAGAACCGTGGTGTTAAGCGACCATCAGCCGAAAAGTTAACTGCTATCGCACAGGCACTAGAAACCAGTACTGAATTTCTGATCAATAATGACATGACAGAACCGACGGATGAAATGAAAAAGGCAGTGTTCTTTCGCAAATTTGAAAGCCTGGGTGAAGATGAGCAGAAAAAAATCGAAGACATCATCAATGCCTGGAGTAAAACGTAAGTGGCAGAAAAAATCGGCCGCATAAGGAAGCCAACCGGATCACTCGAATTTTAGATACATTGCCGCCAGAAGAAAGATTTCCCGTTGATGTCAAAAAGGTCGCTTTGGAACTGACACCATCATTTAATGATGATCCGATCACCGATGTTCAGGGTCACCACTTAAATAAGTTTGAAGGAGCACTTGCCAAAGATCCGGCGGAGCCGCGTTGGGCCATTTTCTATAACAAAAATATTCAGCATGTTGGACGAATCAATTTTACGCTGGCTCATGAACTGGGACACTATATGCTCCATCGTAAAGAAGCCGGTATTAATGGTTTCGAATGCGGAATGAAGGATACAATCAGTCCTGACTCGTCTTATAGGCAATTTGAAGATGAAGCCAATATTTTTGCAGCCAGTTTATTGATGCCCGCAAACGACTTTCGTCTGCAAACTGAAAAAGAAAAATTCAGCTTTGATCTTCTTGGTCACTGTGCAGATCGTTATGAGGTGTCACTGACTTCAGCTGTGCTTCGCTGGATTGAATTTACATCCAAACGTGCCATTGCTGTTTTTTCAGAAGACGGTTATATGCACTGGGCCAAATCCAGTACCAAAGCATTCAAGTCAGGCAGATATTTTGCTACTCGTTCTGGTCCCATTGAGATTCCTGCCGGATCGCAAGCCCTTGAGCAATCCTTTTCATTCATGGCGCGTGATGGTGTTCGACATGGCCCAGGTATCTGGTTCAAAGATGAAGAAGTCACTGAGCACACTATCTATTCAGAAGATTACGAAAAGACACTAACCGTACTGCTGCTTGATGACATCAGTCGATACAATCAACTTGATGAAGAGCCGGAAGAAGATGTAGCAGATCGTTTTGCCAAAGGGTTTTAACCGACATTATTACGCGCTATTGCGCTCCTTCGAGATGCACACTGCATCCTCATCCCAGACAATATTGCTTATCAATTAATTTGAATTTTCAAATGGTAACCAAGATAAGCAATGCAAACATTTATATCTGCGCAAAACCTCTCCGATGACGAAAGGATAACGGAAGCTTCAGAAATTCTAGCAACCGCCATCATTCGTCTTAAATCATCACCAGAAGATAACAATTTTCCACTGGACTTATTGCCCACCGGAAGCGTTCATGACCGTTATAACAACGGAGAAAATAAATCATGAGCGAAGATGTCATCGGCAAAGTAGCCGCACTACCAACGCTGGAAAACGATGCCTTGAAAAGTCTATGGCGTGAGTTATTCGGCGAACCTGCACCACGAAAAAAGAGAGACTATCTGATCCCACGACTGGCGTGGAGAATTCAGGAGCTTGCTTATGGTGGGCTTACGGGCAAGGCACAGGATCGTATCAATCGATTGGTACGTAGTAAGGAGAAAATGAAACCCAGCAGCAGCCGAATGAAACGTCCTGCCGTTGGTACCAAACTAATACGCGAATATCAGGGTGTTGAGCACCATGTCACTGTGGTGCGCAACGGCTTCGAATACCAAGATCGAACATACCGCAGCCTATCCCACGTTGCCAGAGAGATCACTGGCACTCGTTGGTCCGGGCCGTTGTTTTTTGGCCTTAGCCGGAGTAGCAAATGACTGACAATACAAAAATAAAACGCTGCGCCGTATACACACGAAAATCATCCGAAGAAGGATTAGAGCAAGAGTTCAATTCATTGCATGCACAACGCGAATCAGGCGAAGCATTTATCAATTCCCAAAAGCATGAAGGCTGGGTGCTTTTACCTGATCAGTATGATGATGGCGGTATATCTGGGGGCACGATGGATCGCCCAGGACTTCAACAACTATTGAACGATGTTGAAACAAATAAAATTGATGTCATCGTTGTCTATAAGGTTGATCGACTAAGTCGCTCATTGGGAGACTTTGCACAAATTGTCGATTTATTTGATAAGCATGATGTTTCGTTTGTTTCGGTTACCCAGCAATTTAACACCACCAGTTCCATGGGAAGGCTAACGCTCAACATTCTACTTTCCTTTGCACAGTTTGAGCGTGAGGTAACCGGTGAGCGCATACGGGACAAGATCGCACTATCGCTGAAAATCAGGGAAACGGAGCTTTAGCGAAGTGAAGATTTTCAGTCCGCGATAGCCGTAGGGCCGGTTGTTTTGTCGGAGTCTGAGCGATAGCGAAGGTGGAGACAAAATAAAAGGCCATCCGACACGGCGTCAAGTCATTTGGAGCCAATGTTCCGACCCCTTGTTGGGTTATTGTAAGCCTAAAGCCATACTAAATAAAGATTCACTATTCATGGTATTATTATCGCACTACCCACTAGGATTCACATAGAGCCCCGGGTACTCTTGTGTTTCTATTATTTTATTTCATTAGTTTCTTACGCTGAAAATCAGGGAAACGTAGCCTAAGCGAAGTGATGATTTTTAGTCCGCGATAGCCGTAGGGCCGTTATTTTGTCGGAGTCTGAGCGTTAGCGAAGGTGGAGACAAAATAAAAGGCCATCCGACACGGCGTCAAGTCATTTGGAGCCTATGTTCCGACCCCTTGTTGGGTCGGGACGAGGTGACGAGGACGAATCGGGGCCGCCGGAGGCATAAGTGGTCGCGTTAAGTTTTTGCTGCTTGCTTGGGCTGGGATGCCCAAAACAAGCTTTCGCAAAAATAGCGACTCCCCGCCCAAACAAAAAGGCATGTGGATGGGTGGTCATGTACCGCTTGGCTACGACGTTGCCAGTCGTAAGCTGATCCCTAATGAACAGGAAACCGATCTGGTACGCCGCATATTCAATCGATTCATTCGATTAGGGTCAACAACATTACTCTGTAAAGAACTTAATGAATTAGGCTTTCGCACCAAGCCTCGGCGTAATCGAGATGGCAGGATGAACAATGGCTACCCATTTAACAAAACCACCATCTACAAAATACTGAACAACCAACTCTATCTTGGCAAAATTAGGCATGTTGATAAATGGTACCCCGGTCAACACGAAGCCATTGTCGACCAAGATATGTGGGATAAAGTGCATGCCATTATGGCCACTAACAGAGTCGAACGTGCTGCCGATGTAAGGCGTCAAACACCTGCGCCGCTCAAGGGTCTACTCTTTGGTCCTGATGGCAAAGCAATGACACCAACCCACACCAAACGAGGCGACAAAAAGTATCGCTATTATGTGACTCATACTGCCCAAAAACGTAGTCATGAAGAATGTCCGATACGCATGGTACGCGCCGGTGATATTGAAGGCATCGTCTTTGATCAGATAAAAAGCATCTTCAAAAATCCGAGTCTAATCATCAGCACATGGTCTGTCGCCAAGACTATGGATGATGGTATTACCGAAAACGATGTTCGAGATGGCCTACAAAATATCGAGACTATTTGGGATCACCTTTACCACAAAGAACAGACCAGACTGTTACAGCTCTTCATTGAGAAGATCAGGGTTGAACCTGAAGGTATCCATATCGACATTCGAACCAACGGCATCAACAGCCTGGTGCTGGATTTAAAAACTGCAGCATTAGAAACTAAGAAGGTGAGCGCATGAAACCAACCATTAACCTGAACCGTAAAGGCGATCTGATCCAAATTTTCATACCGGCACATTTAGGACGACATGCTGGTCGAAAAACTATCTTGTCACCCTCAGGGCAGCCGGTTAATCCAGACCGTAACGAGGAGGCAGATGTCACCTTGCTCAATGCGCTGATCAAAGCTCATCGATGGAATCGCTGGCTAAACAAAGGCAAATACAACAGCGTGAATAAGATCGCTGCCGATGAAGGAATCCGAAGCCCAAGCTATGCATCCCGTATCCTACGCCTCACATTACTGGCTCCGGACATACAGGAAACGATTCTTAATAGCACTCATCCCGCGACTTTAACACTCGCTGATTTCATGAGCCCATTTCCACAAGTTTGGGAGTTGCAGCGGAAACAGTTTGGTTTTTGAATTCACCGACATAAATACCCGTGAGTAAGCATTTTAAATTTACTGCGTATCAGATTGGTAGAAATAACCCAATATAATCACTCCGATACCTCTGACTTTAACCCTTTGATATATTAAGATTAACCAAGCGTACCAACGGCACTTGATGGGTATGCTTCCAAAGGCCAGTCACAGAGAAGATTGGCCGTAGAGAGAGCCAGCGAGGGGAAATGTCGGGATTGAATGAGAATAGCCTAGTGCGCTTGTATGGGCTGGGAGGCTTGTAGCCATGGGCATCAGGCATAAAAAAACCGGCTACAGAGAACCGGTTTTTTCGTTTAATGGCGGAGAGCAAGGGATTCGAACCCTTGATACGTTGCCGTATACACA
>NZ_BDMN01000020.1 GCF_002189065.1 Bathymodiolus platifrons methanotrophic gill symbiont | reverse complement strand
ATACAATCGCTTACCAGAAAAAATAGACGTTTGTATGCTGGAGTTGAAGCCTCAAAGCTTGGGCGAGGAGGCGTCAGTTATATTGCTCGTCTTTTTAATTGTTCGCGTAATACTATTCTACGCGGAATTACAGAGCTTGACGAAGAAGATGTTCTGGAAAAGCGCAATCGGAAAACAGGGGGTGGTCGAAGCCCTATACTTTTAAAGCCCCCTGATATTAATAATGTTTTTCTACAGCTCTTAAAAGAACATACTGCAGGAGACCCAATGAATGAGAAGATCAAATGGACAAATTTAAGTTGCTCAGATATTGCTAGTCTATTAACTAAAGAAGGCTTTAAGGTGAGTCGAAACATTGTCAGGAAATTATTAAAAAACCATGGTTACGTCAAACGCAAAGCGTTAAAAAAAAGTCTACAGGCGAGCATATAAATCGTAATGCACAATTTGAGCGAATTGGACTATAAAAAACCAATGAATGTATATAGAGAAAGTATTTTAGCTAATGAACAGCAGAATGAAGCGGCTTAGGAATATGGAATAAGGATTGTTGAAAAATCTGTCTTGACTCTTTGGGGTGCTATAGTAGGTATCACACCAATTGGTTGAACATGATGTACCCACGTCTTAAGTTAGCTAGAAACCTATTAAAAGATGATGGGGTTATTTTTATTTCTATTGATGACAATGAGCAGGCAAATTTAAAAAAGCTTTGTGATGAAATGTTTGGGGAAGAAAGCTTTGTAGGAAATATTATATGGAAAAATGTTACAGATAATAACCCTACAAATATTGCTACTGAACACGAAAGTATTGTTGTGTTCGCTAAAAACAAAGATAGCTTAGAAAGCACATGGAAATTAAAAGTTTCAAAAATCAAAGATATTCTTGTTGAATTAGGTAATCAATTAACATCAGATATTAAGGATAAAAGTGAGCTTCAAGTCACATATTCTAAATGGTTCCGTGAAAATAAAAACCAACTTAGCTCACTAGATAGATATAAATATATTGACAACGATGGAGTTTATACAGGTAGTCAAAGTGTTCATAACCCTGGTAAAGAGGGGTATAGATACGACATTCTTCATCCATCAACAAATTTACCATGCAAACAACCATTGATGGGATATAGATTTCCTGAAGAGACTATTCAAAAACTACTACAAGAGGGAAAGATACTGTTTGGTGAAGACCATAATAAAATTATCGAATTGAAGGTTTATGCTAAAGACTATGTTAAAAAACTATCCAGTGTTATTGAGCTTGATGGGCGCTTAGGAGCTTATGACTTAAAACATTTATTCCCAGAAGTAAGAAAATTATTTACTAACCCAAAACCAGTAAGTTTATTATCTAAATATATTTCTTTTTCTTCAGGTAATGACGCCCTGATTCTTGATTTTTTCTCAGGCTCTAGTACTAGTGCCCATTCAGTTATGGACTTAAATGCCCAAGACAACGGCAGTCGAAAGTACATAATGGTTCAACTCCCTGAAACTTGTGATGAAAAAACTGATGCTTTTAAAGCTGGCTATAACACTATTGCCGATATTGGCAAAGAACGTATCCGACGTGCTGGTGAGAAAATCCTATCTGCCAATCAAGATAAAGACGGTATAGAAAGTTTAGACATTGGCTTCAAGGTTTTCAAACTGGACTCTTCCAACATCAAAGCTTGGGATATAGATGAAGATAATATCCAACAGTCACTACTTGATGCCATTGACAATATTAAACCCGAACGTGAACCGGAAGATGTGCTGTATGAAGTTCTACTGAAATACGGCTTAGATTTAACCCTACCCATTGAAGAGCGTAAAACACTTTACTCCATAGGTTTTGGTGCCTTGGTGGTCTGTTTGGATGATAATATTACCTTAGAAGTAATCGAAGGTATTGGTCAGTTGAAAGAAGAATTAGACCCCGAAGTCATGAAAGTTGTATTTTTGGACAACGGTTTTGCAGACCCTGTAGTAAAGACTAACGCTTTACAAATTCTTAAACGTTATACGATTGATGATGTTAAAAGTATATAACATTCCAATGTGGAAGTGACAAATGGACGAAATTAAAACCTTACTCCAACACGTAGATAATTTAAAAGCAGAACTTGACCAGCATAGGGATTGGCATAGTGATGAAATTCTTGAAGCACTGCACATTGAATACACCTATGACAGCAACCGTATTGAAGGTAACACCTTAACACTACGTGAAACTGATTTGGTCATTCATAAAGGCTTGACCATCGATGGTAAGCCGATGAACGAACATCTGGAAGCTATTAACCATTATGAAGCGATTAATTTTATTCGTGATTTAGTTAAGTCCAATGAGCCGTTTAATAAACACAATTTATTAGCTATTCACGGACTTATCCTACATGCATTAGATAGAGATAATGCAGGTCGCTTTCGACAAGTGCCTGTGATGATTAGTGGTAGTCAACATACACCGCCACAACCTTGGCAGATTGAGAAATTGATGGAAGACTACTTTCTGTTTTATCAACAGAACCGTTCTGGCCTTCATCCTGTTATCTTGGCTGCCGAATTACATGAACAGTTAGCAACCATACATCCTTTCATTGACGGTAATGGTCGAACCGCACGCTTAGTTATGAATCTGATTTTATTACAAGCAGGCTACCCTATTGCTAATATCAGTGGTGATACCAAAGCACGACTCTCTTATTACAATGCACTGGAGAAATGTAATCTTGAACAAGATAAATCTGACTTTCATATGCTTATTGCAAACTATGTAATTCAGTCTTTAGAACGACTATTAAAACTCATCAAAACTGCATAAGACACGGACGACATATGAAAATCCAATTCGATTCAGAACTTGACTACCAACAGGATGCGATTAAATCTGTAGTAAAACTATTCGAAGGTCAGGAAACCCGACAAAGTCATTTTACTGTACCGTCCATTAGCACTACAGCTCAAAAAGATATATTCGGCAATCAAAATGACTTGGGTGTAGGTAATAACCTGCGCATCGTAGAAGAAGATGTTCTGGATAATGTTAAAGCTATCAATTACGCAATGGTCTTAAACAATCTAACAAACTGGATTCAATGGACTTCACTATTGAAATGGAAACAGGGACTGGTAAGACCTATGTTTATTTACGTTCCATTTTTGAGTTAAACCAAGTTCATCATCGTTGTGCCGTCCATTGCCATCAAAGAAGGTGTATATAAAACCTTACAGATTACTGAACAGCACTTTAAAGCACATTACAACAATGTCACTTATGACTATTTTATCTATGACTCGTCCAAGCTAGGTGAAATTCGTAATTTTGCAACCAATGATGCTATTCAAGTCATGGTCATCAACATTGATGCATTTAGAAGAAGTTTTACTGACCCGGAAAAAGAAAACAAAGCCAATATTATCCATCGCGCCCATGACAAGATGAGCGGCGTTAAACCTATTGAGTTTATTCAATCTACAAACCCTGTAGTTATTATTGATGAACCACAAAGTGTGGATGCCACATCAAAAGCTAAAAATGCGATAGCATCATTAAACCCACTGTGTACCTTACGCTACTCTGCGGCACATAAGGAAAAATATAACTTACTGTATAAACTGGATTCTATTGATGCTTATGAGCAGAAGCTAGTAAAACAGATAGAAGTCGCTCATATTCGTGTCGAAGACGCTCATAACAAGGCGTATATCAAATTGTTAGCAGTTGACAACAAAAAGAGTCCAATCACCGCTACGGTTGAATTTGATACCCTAAAGAATGGACACGTTAAACGAATCAAGAAGAAATTAAAAAGTGGTAGCGATTTATTTGAAGAGTCTGGTGGGCGTTCTGTCTACACTGGATACATCATCAATGAAATATACTGCAAAGAAGATGAAGAATATATCGATTTTACCAGCACAGATGATGTAATTCAGTTACAACAAGCTATTGGTAACGTTGATGAGACAGACTATAAGCGACTACAAATCCGTAAGACCATTGATGAGCATCTAAACAAGGAACTTGCCCTTAACGCTGAAGGCATTAAGGTGTTAAGTCTGTTCTTTCTAGATAAAGTTAGTAACTACCGCTATTACGATGATGATGGGGTTCCACAAAAAGGCAAGTATGCGCTAATATTTGAAGAGGAATATCGTAAAGCCATTAAGAAACCAAAATATAATTCTTTATTTAAAGAAGTGGATACCGAGTCCCTAGTAAATAGCGTACATAATGGCTATTTTGCGATTGATAAAAAAAAAGACAGCAAAGGTCAGGCTCTGTTCAAAGAATCCAAAGGTGAAGGGACCACCTTGGCTGACGGTATTGCTTACGAGTTGATTATGAAGGATAAAGAAAAGCTGTTGAGTTTCGACTCCAAACCAGCCCTGACGCATGAAATAAAACCCGCATAAAAAGCCATTTTATATTTGCTATATAATGCTTTCCTATCCTATTAAGCTCTAATACTACCCTCAATAGAAATTATGAGTAAAGTTAGCAAACGTCCTAACCGAGAAGAGCGCAAAGCGCATAAAAAAATATCAAAACTGTTTATGAAGTTGATTTTTCAGATGAAGAGCTAATTAAAAAGAGTGTTTTAACGATAGATGACAAATTAACCGTTAAAAAAGTCATTGTTCATATTACTGAAGGGGAACAGAAAAAAACAATTGATGAAATTAGCCTAAAAGCAAGTAATAGTATGGTTAAGACCAATGATGTTACCGAGAAAGCAAACTCATTATTAGGAGCGGTTAAATATGATTTAATTGGAGAAATTGCTAAAGAAACCCGACTAAATAGAAAAACGGTTGTTTCTATTTTGCAAAAAATAAAAGCAAATACCTTTTATAATTTTCAGGTAAACCCTGAAAGTTTCATCAAAGAAATATCTAAAATCATCAACGATGAAAAAGCAGCCACCTTAATCAATAATATTGTCTACTCTAAAACCGACAACACTTACGAAGATAAAATATTTACAGTTAATAATTTTAAAGGCTCTTTAAACAGTAATATTTTAGAAGTAAAAAAGCATATTTATGATTACTTAAAAACAGATTCTAAAATAGAACAAGAATTTGCAAAAGAGCTAGAGAGCGGTGAAGTTTTAGTCTACGCCAAGCTACCCAACGACTTTAAAATCCCTACCCCTGTTGGTAACTATAACCCTGATTGGGCAATTGTTTTTGATACCGATAAATTCAAATATGTTTATTTTATTGCAGAAACAAAAGGTAGCATGGAGAGTATGCAATTAAGGGCAATTGAAGAGAAAAGAATTGATTACGCTAAAAAGCATTTTGAAGCTTTGGGTCATGCAGATATAAAATATGATGTTATTACCACCTATCAAGATTTAAGAGATAAAGTGATGTTGTAAAATCATGTACCCGCCTTCCTTGGCTCGGTTCTTTTATTTTATCAAAACCTTCGCCAATTTTAATTTAAGCCAAAAATGACAATTTCACACCTATATAAATCAATCGCTTATAGGCTTTAAAATTCATAAAAATGAGTGTATTTTCATTTTGGCGAAGTATTGTTTATAGGAAGGATTTTAAATTTTTGTCAAAAACAGGTCGAAACTGCCAAAATAAAACGGCGGGTTTTTGCCGTTTTACCCGTAGGGGCAGGGCAGGGAAGCCCTGCTTTTTGTGGTTTAAAAACAGGGATGTTTTATTCTTTTAAAACCGCTGTGCTATCCAGTTATCAAGGGTTCTGTCGCAATAATTATCAAAAGCGTAGTCCTCCTGGTCTTCAGGCATAACTATCCTGCTAAAGCCATAAACTGCTTATAAGCAGGAATATTTTCCTTAGACAA
>NZ_BDMN01000019.1 GCF_002189065.1 Bathymodiolus platifrons methanotrophic gill symbiont | reverse complement strand
GTCGTATCAATTTTATGTTCAAGTAATGCCATTAATCGAATTTCACGAGCTAGGGAATCGTCTCTAACTTGTTTTATATCGTCCCTAAGCCCATCGACCTGTTTCTCAAGCCATTCTATATGAGACCTCTCAACCTGCACCACTGGGACGGATGTTTTTGTAACCTTTGACGTTGTATTTTGTTTCAGTTCACCGTACACACGGATTAATTCCGCAGTATCAAGAAAACCATCACTATTCCTCGATACCCTACCAGATGAGACATGTCGGTATAAAGTCTGCTTCGATTTTCCGATTAATCGTGAGGCCTCTGTCATTGTTACTAATGCCACTTTATCACCCGTAATTGTTATTCTATGAGAGTGTAACTATTAATCACATCACAAAATCATCACATATTTAGAGTGAACACGCCAGTTTTTTGCCTACCCTTTACCCATCATGAAAATTTTATAACCCCTATTTTACGTGCCCTAATGAATATTTGATTTCCATTCAATCCGCATTTAATAATTACTATTAGTGAGGCTTTATTATCTTGATAACTCACATTAAGACGTATGTATCACACCGTGCAAAGATAAATAACCCTGTGACATTACTATGCGTAAATTGTGAGCAACAATTCTTATATCGTAGTTAGCCACAAGAACTGTTGATAAAAGTGTGTGCTACTTTTGTGTAACTGACTGAAAGCCACAATACATATAGGCTAGGGTTATATTGTACATTTTTTGTACAGGGCATTTATTAAGCTACATTTGATTCACCGTTTTACTATGCTCCTAAGTTATACGCGCCCAGGCGCGCCATGCTACCTCACGAAATTCTGGGACTCCTGTCGCCATAATTCGTTCACCTACGCAGCGGATGGGCGATGCCCTGAACGCCCTGCGTCCGCAACGACTACGCACAAAAGCGCTTCGTCATTACTACCTCACTGGCTGGACGGCTATTCGGAATGCAATTCTTGCTCCTCTCGCGTGCTGCTAGCACACGTCGAATCAGCGAATTGCCCTGTCGCCTATCAGGGACTAAAAATCACCACTTCGCTAAGCTCCGTTTCCATGATTTTCAGCGGAGGAGGGGCTACTTAGCAAGCCACCGAGTTTACGATAGCATAAGGAAGAGTTCTTATAGTTACATTAACAATAGGTAGCGAATACCAAGGTTTGGGTGATTATCCCAATATTTTTCAGATATTTCCCGAAAGGTATCCAATACTATTTCCTGTACTTCTTCTGTCGAAGATTCACCGTAAGTTATCTTAACAATACCGTTTGTAACCGTTAATGTTTTCTTGCCCATCTCACTTAAAATCAATTTACCACCATGGGTATTAAGTGATGACACTATTATTTGTCTTACGATATCTCCTGATTGACCAAGCATTCCACTTGGAGCTTTAAAGGAATGCAGTTCAAGTCCCGTTAAAATAAGAGCTTCCATTGTGGCTGCCTGATTGACAATAGAAGGGGCAATAGGTTGTTCATCAACCTTTATATTGGAATAATCATAGGCAGCCAGTACATACATCTGGTCATAAATGCTCGTTGCAAATCCATCCAAAAATCCAGAACCTGCTATCCCACTAGAAATAGAATTTACGGATAAATCAATAATAGGTTTAAGTGACCCAGATAAGGAAACAAACATTCTCGATAGAAACGCCCCATTTCTCGTTCCTGCTGCCGCAATAAAAATTAATTCATCGAGTTCATTTTTTAAATCATCAGAAATATGCCGTCCATTACTGAGCTCCTCCCGAATAGGCGATGCAAGATTACCAATATCATTCTTTGCACCTCCACAGTTCCAAGCTATTCCTAATTTATCTAAGAAACTATCGTTAGGATTACCCTCTACATGCTCTCTATAATTGAGCATCCGATAGAATTTATCAAGATTCTCAAAATCATCTCTCAATATTCTTGTTGCTTCTGAGTTCTTTTCTATCTCATTCTTAGCTGCTTCACTCAATCGAGTCCTTGCTTGCTGCCTGTATCTTGCCATACTTTCTGCCGCTTCTGGAAACTGCTTAGCAAACCTTATTGAAACTTTTGCTCTAAGTGCTAACTCAGCATCTGGTGTCGTTGGAAAATCATCGTCATTAGATAATAACGCACTGTTTATTTTTAAATACTTAGATATCTGAGGAAGTGAAACATCAAGTGGCTTGTTCTCTACCTCGTCCTTTAAGATAGATTGGTATGCGGAGTGGTATTTACCTTGCTGAGACTCTCCAACATCAGTATCAGGTATATAAACATCGCTTAAAGCCAACTGTGAAATCACAATAAAGGCAACAAAGAATATTGATCTATTTTTGTTCATAAATTATGTACTGACTTCATTAGTAACCGACTTAAAATTAAATTCATTAGCCTGCTTAAAGACACTAATCTGTTTTATCTGTCTGCGATTTGTTATCCCTTTCATCATTAGCACTGATTCTTCTGTAATCTGATATTTTCTATCCTTATTATCACCAACCGCACTATGCTTTAAGCCAAATCGTTTAAGGAAATAACCGAGTGTTCGTGCATCATACTTCCGATTGAGGGATTTAAAGTTACCTAATCCAGCGGCAGAAGCTTCTGCATAATTCGCAATCAGGTAGTCAATTGCAGCTGTAATCCTCTCTGAATTATAGCGTTTTAGTGAAGGCTTAGTATTGTCTGATATTACAGACAGATGAAAAGTTTCTTTTGTTATAGAGAGTTTATCTGTCTGTGGTTCTAATGGATTCGCTTTCTGTTGCTTTTTATCCTGTAATAAATTCATTACCGAACTAAATATAATCTTTTGACTAGTCGCGTAAGACTTATCCTTATCTGCAGTCATAGTTTCAGACTCGTATTCATCCAACATCGAAATATCATCTATCTGTGCGGTTACGATTTCGAAGCGTTCAAAAGCAGGTTTTATTCTTCCACCATCCCAGAATAAAACGTCTTCTTCTAAAGGCTCGTTGTCTAATGCCAATTGACTTTTGCATTCGTGCTTTTCTATTGAGAAATATTCCGATTCAAGAATCTTGTTCGCATGTTGTAACTTTGTGTATTCAACGTCTGAAATATCATCTGAATTTATGACATTAAGCGTATGCTCCATTTTAACTAATTTAGCAGTGCCCTTTATTTCAGTTATTTTATCTGGCTCTGTAAAGGCTTCCACCGGATAACCTTTCTGCATTAAAATCAATAAAGTTGTATGTGCAAATTGCTGGCATGATTTCTCGCGCTCTTCAATCGCTGCAACTGCAACTAAGTCAAAAGCATTAGGCTCATGCACTAGAACTCCCCCAGATAACTTAAGCCGCCCTTCTGCTGCAGTAATTCCAGCTAATTGTTCACTCGCACTTAGCGGGATTTGTTTTCGTTTAGCATCAAATCCTAGAATAATTGATTTAGATTTCCTGCTACGGCCTAATGTTTGAATGATTTCTGTTGGACTCAGAACACCGCTAAAGATACCAATATGAAAATCATAATCAAGCTCGATAGAAAAACCACTTGATACAATGGGGGTTAAAATTATTAGATCGTACTTCTTACCAAATACATTAGGTGATTTTAGGTACGCTGATTGTTCTTTATTATGCTGATTTTCCTGATGAATTAACAATGCTTTATAGCCTTCTGGCGCCAAGCTATTAGCATCTTTAAACGCAGTTTTAGCGGTTGCTACTCCGTCACACTGGAATATACCGCGATCACCCTTTTTAACGTGATTAAGAAATTCACTTTTAGCTATTTTTCGTGTTGTGTGTTCTATTTTAGTTGTGGGTTTACGTTCGTCTCCTTTGATATGAAACATTGGGCGGTTTAAGCTGTTCAGTATATCCATAGTACGGTCGTTCATATCAGCATCAGCAACATACACCACAGGAATGTTTTTTATAATATCCATTAAAAGGTCGAACCCCTTTGATCTATTGTCAAAAGTTCCTAATGTAATATGCTCAATAATTTGCTTAAATTCATCAAGTACAATGCACTCACACTGACGAAAGAAGTTTAATAAATGTTTACGTTGTAACGCGCTATTAATGCAGGCGGCTAAGTCTTGTATAATGTCATAGGGTGAAATATCATTGTAATGTTCTATCTCGAGTCGTTCAGCTGTTGCTGTAATAATTGACCGTCTATGTGCTGTATATCCGAATGTTTTATTATGCGTTTTCAGGTATTTTAATAGTTCTGCAGTGAACAGTGTTTTACCTGACCCCATTGGCCTAGAATCAATATAAATGCTTTTACTTGTTGAAAGTATTTCTGCTGCATTAGGCTGATTAATATCGAATTCAGGCAAGTTATAGTCCACTATTGTGTGAAACTTTCGTGTGTCCTCATCTTTTCTTTTTAGTAGTGTATTTAGCCAGTTACTATTACGTTTAGATAGCTTTCCTACGCGCCTCTCTAGTGTATCAATAGTGAAGTTATAAGGGTTTTTTGGGTGTTCTAGTACTGACCTTGCCATGATTGAATTGATCGCGTTATCTGGTGCTGGCAGAGGGATGCGATCAATATTTTGAATCAATGTTAATTTATCATTAAACACCCATGGTTCTTGTGGTTTTGCGATGTTTAGCTGACCAGCAACATCACCGCCCAATAACTGTAGGTCGTTAAAATCAGTTGGCTTGCTTGATAGGTCTTTGAATACTGGTAATGCAATTGAACAAGTGTGTTTCGCCGCGGCTTCTGTTGCTTTAACCAATCCTGTATTGACCTCGCCAAACTGGTCATTATCCGCACAAATAACGAATTTATTATCAGGGTATTTTTTTCTAAACTCAGCAATAACGGGGGATAGGTTTCCTGCGTTAAAACAAACCACAGTGGCCTGATTGATGGCTTGGTGAGCGGTTGCGGCTGTTGAATACCCTTCTGCAAAGTGGATTGCTCCATCTGGGTTAATTTTACCTAATAGATGAAAGCCACCTTTTATTTTAGCTCCAGTTGTAAAGCGTTTGCTGCCATCGTTGAAAATCTTTTGAATGCCGCGAAGATCGTTATCTATACCGTGAATAGGTACTGCGATGAATCTACGGCCATACTTAACGCCAATCCCCTCTACTTGCTTATTCACCAAATAATCACTATTACCTGTATTAGATAGTTTATTAAACTCATCTTTAGCGGCGATAGCTGCATTAGCGTGCATTTTGGCTTTTTCTGCATCGACGAGCTTTTGATTAGCCGTTAAGGCTTGTTGGTATTTTTCTTTATCATATTTTGTTAGCCCGGTGTTTTTTGAATAGCTGTTGAAGGTATGATTAACTCCCTCTCGAAAATCGCCATAGGTAGCTAATATGATGGTTTGATTGTTTGATATTGTGATTTCCTGACCAACATACCACCCTGATTTTTTCTTTGGGGTACGGCCTAGTATTGGTGTATTTCTGAACTTACCGTCAAGAATGACGATATCAAGAACTAGCCCGTAATTAAGCAGTGAATCAAGGCAGGCATTGCGGTGTTTATTGATGTCATCATAAGCATTATAAAGACTGTGGATGTTTTGCTTACTTGGTGATAAACGTAGGTTTGATTTGTTTTTGAAGTTTGCCATGTTATTCCTGACAAAACAATTTTTAGTCCTAACCTATCCATAAAGGTCTATACAAGATAGAATTTAACTTCTAATTGATTTATTTATCACTTAATTAGAAGTTAATGGCTAATTAGTTCTACTAATTGTCCTGTTTGTTTAAAATGTATCTTTAAGAGAAACCGCCAAGCATCAGTTAAAGGTATGTAGAATTAAAAATATTAAAAAAAACATCGATTTATTAATTTAAATCGGTGTTTTTTTTTGCATTTAAAATAGTTAATTTAATTGTAACCAATCAATATTACTCACATGATACCATCGTAAGTCAACATGATTTAACACAATTAACATATCAGTCGTTATTTTAATTTCACAACATATATATTCGTTAGTTATCAATAGCTTGATAAATAATAAAAACTTAACTCTAACGAAATAAGTTTGTTTTTGCGCTCTTGCTAACCATGGATTTGCATGATATTCCCATATTTAATTATGAAAAAATACAAACTAATATTACTTGTTCTATTCATCGCATCCTTACCATTGGTTTTAACGAGTTGCACCTCAGTCTCAGCAAACAACACAAAGACAACGGATAAGATGGGAGCTAAACCACAAGATCCTGATTTCATAACTGACCTCAGGATAAAAGCTCCACTATCCTCCTTATACCTCCAAGTATAATCCCATTGAACATCGTTTTTTTCCTCATGTGACTCGTGCTTGTGAAGGTGTTGTATTTGACTCGGTTGAAACAGTTAAAACATTGATTTCTAGAACATCAACGTCAAAAGGACTAACAACAATTGTTCACATACTCGACAAAATATACGAGACAGGACGAAAATATGCCGCTGACTTCAAAGAAATAATGCCGATTGTATTTGATACACATTTACCAAAATGGAATTACCGTGCAATTCCTCAAGAATAATTAATATCGGGAAGTTGTTTCGTACTTATTCCTTTGTTATCAATAGCTTGATAAATAAGAAAAACTTAACTCTAACGAAATAAGTTTGTTTTTGCGCTCTTGCTAACCATGGATTTGCATGATATTCCCATATTTAATTATGAAAAAATACAAACTAATATTACTTGTTCTATTCATCGCATCCTTACCATTGGTTTTAACGAGTTGCACCTCAGTCTCAGCAAACAACACAAAGACAACGGATAAGATGGGAGCTAAACCACAAGATCCTGATTTCATAACTGACCTCAGGATAAAAGCGGAAGAAGGGAGTGCTAAGGCACAATACAATCTAGGGGTAATGTATACCGAAGGCGAAGGCGTTATTAAAGATTACAAACAAGCATATATGTACGCTAATATTTCATCATACAATGGTAGTAAAGAAGCAATTAAACTTAGGGAGCTTATAGAAAAAGAACTAACAGCAGAGCAAATAAATGAGGCACAAGAATTATCTCGAGAGTGGATTAAAAGCCATAAATAACAACTTTTTTAATTTTCCTCACAACTTACGCCTCATAACATATAAGACATAAAATAATACACCGCAAGGACGCATTGGTCTTTCGACGAATTGGCGCGGCGTGGTTGTTTCTTCAGCTCTTTTTTAGTATAGGACTGGCTTGTCTAGCAGATTGACCGATGGAGGATTTTCTGGAATAGCGAGTGATAAGTGGTTAAGATTTTGAGATTTTCATAATGCCTTATCCATTGCAAGGCTTCATCATGATAAGATAATTACTCAAAAGGATTAACATTATCTCATACTCCATACAAGCACACCCGAACTACCTCTCTAGCCATACCTCAGAAATCTCTAAACAATACTTTTTTATCCCTTTTTTACGCCTACAAACCAACACAAAAAAACAACAGTTTGACCCGCATTCTAATTACAAAAAATGTTTTATCAATTAGGACTTATAACCTTATAATTAATAAGGTATATATTTTATTTTAAGCAAAAAAAACATATCCTACCTCATTATAAGTATTATATTTCGCCAATAACGGCCGTTTCTAATCCATTCTATTTTTATTTTTTTCCCATTTTTTGACCTGATATCCCCCCCACGCATTCACTAAACAAAAACACAAACCCCCGTGTCGACTTGGTGATAGGTCGAAAATACAAGATTGGTACGACACAAGCTGGCTAAACTTAACTTATATGGGACAGTGAAAAACAAAAATAGGAATATTAACTATGACGGTTAACTATAAACGCCAGTTTCCAAGTTTTTGAT
>NZ_BDMN01000018.1 GCF_002189065.1 Bathymodiolus platifrons methanotrophic gill symbiont | reverse complement strand
GATTTAACCTGAGTTCGGGATAAGGAATTATAGCAAAGGCAATAAATATTCTCTTCTTAGGTTCAATACCTGCGCCAGAATCAGGCGCGCCATGCTACCTCACGAAATGCCGGGACTCCTGTCGCCATAATTCGTTCACCTACGCAGCGGATGGGAGATGCCCTGAACGCCCTGCGTCCGCAACGACTACGCACAAAAGCCGCTTCGTCATTACTACCTCACTGGCTGGACGGCTATTCGGAATGCAATTCTTGCTCCTCTCGCGTGCTGCTAGCACACGTCGAATCAGCGAATTGCCCTGTCGCCTATCAGGGACTAAAAATCACCACTTCGCTAAGCTCCGTTTCCATGATTTTCAGCGAGTGAGAATAGCATGGTAAAAGGCATTATTTGAACATAAAGTACATAAATTTCTGTATTAAACTAGGTGTTTTTACTTCATCATTGATATTAATTGTTTTATCAAGAATAACGCTACCTTGAGTAGGAATTCGCTCGTCTAAAGTGACGGGTAAGTCTGTGATTTTCATGCCTTTAGGTAAGAAAACAGCCTCCACGTCCTCTAGGTCTGTATTCCAGAAATTATTTGCAGTCAAATTTGTCATACTCAATGGTTCAGTTAGGTTCTTCTAAATAAAATTATACATGCCAATATATAGGTTGTTAACTATCCATATATTCAATTCTCAACCAGACAGACTTATTCCATGATAGGTTTATTGAGACTGCCTTTCAGAACGCGCCATTATAGCTAAAAATAATGATAATGTCGACAGATGCAAATCCATCAACCATATGTAAATTTTAGCAGGGGTAGTCATAAATAGCAAGTATTTATAAAAACATATACTAGCATTTTTTACTTCCCCTTTGTTTTTTCCGCTCTTCAGTTCTATTCCTGACAAGCCAGCTAATAATGACTTCAATCAGACAAATAATACTCAACTGTCGAGACTACCCTGACTTTTTTGATAGACGGGCTATTTTTGTCCCGGGCATTGATACTAAATTGCCCCTGCTTTGCCTGTCTTATTTTGCCCAGCTGGCTATTAGAGTCTGCGGCAAATTTTTCTGCGACCTCTCTTGCTTTGCGCGTAGCCTCTTCTATCATTTCTGGCTTTACTTCATTTAAACGAGTGAAAATATATTCTGTCTGCCCTTGATAATTACTTCCTGTAAATGCTATACCTGTCTTGCCTAGCTCGGGCAATAACTTCATAACATTCTGAACTCTCGGAATATTTTTCGAATACACCGTCACAGTTTGTTGCGCAGTGTAGCGATATTCGGCCTTGGCATTGCCATATTGCCGGGCGGATTTATCGGTAATATTCGGCGCAGAAATGGATATTTCATCAGGGTTGATTTTATTTTTTTCCAGAAAACCCTTAATCTTGGAATTACTAGCCTCAATAGAACTATAAAGCTGAGCAAGATCATTACTCGACTCTGTGAATTGAATCGGCCAGATAACAATATCGGCTGGGTATTCACGTTCTGACAGGCCTTTTGCTGTGACCGTACGCTCATACTCTTTGTATTGAATTGCCGCATTTCCCAGTTGGTAACCAACGGTAGCTAACCCCAGAAATATAAAGGCGCCCAGTATAAAGGCACTTGATTTGCTTTGTTCTTGCATCTGCTTCTCCTTTAGATATTTAAGCGATATCGGGCAGAGTTGCGGACTAAAGTCCGCTCTACAGCTTTTTTCGCTTTGCTTTAAAAAAATCTCTTAATAAATTGCCACAGGTCTCTGCTAGCACTTCGCCTTGCCAGTCTATCTGATGATTTAAAAAATCCGCATTACTTAGCTCTAATGCACTACACACTGCGCCACGCTTTTCATCAATTGCACCAAAGACTAATCGCTTAACACGTGCGTGGGCAATAGCCCCCATACACATCACACAAGGCTCTAAGGTGACATATAAGGTGCTGTCTATTAAACGGTAATTATCTAACTGCTGCCCTGCCAGGCGCATTGCGTTAATTTCTGCATGTGCTGTTGGGTCATTATCTGTAATTGGCGTATTCCAGCCTTCGGCAATACATTTGTTATCCAAAACAAGCACAGCACCGACCGGGACTTCACCCTGTGCTTCTGCACGTTGTGCAAGCCTGATAGCATGGCGCATCCAGGCTTGATCCTCTGCCTGGTTTACTCCCATTCTATGGTCGCGGGAGGCTTGCCGGAAATATCATAAGTCACGCGTGAAATACCATCGACTTCATTAATAATACGTGTGGATACATGACCTAAAAAGTCATAAGGCAAATGCGCCCATCTAGCCGTCATAAAATCGATGGTTTCTACTGCACGTAGCGCAATGACATAATCATAACGCCTGCCATCACCCATGACACCCACAGATTTTATCGGTAGGAATACAGCAAAGGCCTGACTGACTGTTTGATATAAATCCTGTTTATACAGTTCATCCATAAAAATAGCATCGGCTTGACGCAATAAATCGGCATATTGTTTTTTTACTTCACCTAATATACGTACACCTAAACCAGGGCCCGGGAAAGGGTGGCGATAAACCATATCGTAAGGCAAACCTAGCTCTGTACCCAGTTTACGTACTTCATCTTTAAATAACTCACGTAAAGGCTCGAGTAATTTCAGGGTCATATTTTCGGGTAAGCCGCCGACATTATGATGTGATTTAATTAAGTGTGCTTTACCACTAGCAGCACCTGCTGATTCGATCACATCAGGATAAATTGTTCCTTGTGCCAGCCATTTAGCATCGGTTAATTTACCCGCTTGTTCATCAAAAATCTCAACGAATAGATTACCGATAATCTTACGCTTCTGTTCTGGGTCTGTTATCCCCGCTAGAGCTGTTAAGTATCGCTGCTCGGCATTAACACGAATCACTTTTACACCCATATGCTGGGCAAAAGTTGCCATTACCTGGTCACCTTCATTCAGGCGTAATAAACCAGTATCGACAAACACGCACGTAAGTTGTTCGCCGATTGCTTTATGCAATAACGCTGCGACTACAGATGAATCTACACCACCAGAAAGACCCAGAATAACCTGATCAGTACCTACTTTCTGTTTAATGCTTTGCAGGTTTTCACTAATAATATGTGCCGAGTCCCATAGAGCATCACAGCCACAAATATCCAGGACAAAACGACTTAAAATACGCCCGCCTTGTTTTGTGTGAGTTACTTCCGGGTGAAATTGCACCCCATAAAAATCCTTTTCTTCATTGGCAATACCAGCAATAGGTGCGCCATCGGAGTTGGCTATTAACTTAAAGCCTTCAGGCAATTCCACAACACGATCACCATGACTCATCCACACATCTAGTAAACCATAGCCTTCAGGGCTCGTATGGTCTTCTATATCAATGAATAATTTAGAATGTCCACGCGCTCTAACTTGTGCATAACCAAATTCACGGTGATCTGAGGATTCTACCTTGCCATTTAATTGCTCGGTCATGGTTTGCATACCATAGCAAATACCTAATACCGGGACACCTGCATCAAATACTGCTTGTGGCGCTCTTGGCGTGTGACCTGACGTCACTGATTCAGGACCACCCGATAAAATAATCCCTTGCGCGCCAAATGCGCTCACTTCTTCGTCAGAGCAATCACAGGAATAAATTTCGCAATAAACCCCAATTTCACGAATGCGTCGTGCTATCAATTGGGTGTATTGTGAGCCAAAATCCAGAATAAGGATTTTATGTGCATGAATATCTGTTGTTTGTTGGTTCACGGTAATCTCTTAGGTTGTTCGTAGTTTGAGTTAGCAGAGCGCAACATTTATCGTTGTAATACTTGCTGGGTTACAAACAAGGGCTATAAACAAATCGAGGCCCACTAGGAGCCTCGATAATATAATTTATATTGCAGTTTGTTACACCCGATAATTAGGTGCTTCTTTTGTAATGATGACATCATGAACATGACTTTCACGCATACCCGCGCTACTCACACGCACAAACTGTGCATTTTCATGTAGTTTTTCAATGGTTGCACAACCGGTATAACCCATACTGGCACGGATACCACCAAGTGCCTGATGAATAATAGCGACTAAACTACCTTTATAAGGTACCCGCCCTTCAATACCCTCAGGTACTAACTTATCTGATGAGTCAGCATCTTCCTGAAAATAACGATCACTAGAACCTTGCTGCTGCGCCATTGCACCAATCGAGCCCATACCACGATAAGATTTGTATGAACGCCCCTGAAATAATTCCACTTCACCAGGCGCCTCTTCTGTCCCCGCAAAAAGACCGCCTAACATGACTGAATATGCTCCGGCAGATAATGCCTTTGCCATATCCCCTGAATAACGTATACCACCATCGGCTATTAAAGGAACACCTGTGCCTTTTAAAGCCTGAGCAACATTATCCACGGCTGAAATTTGTGGCACACCAACACCAGCAACGATCCGTGTAGTACAAATCGATCCAGGACCAATCCCCACTTTCACGCCATCGGCACCGGCTTCAACTAACGCTAAAGCTGCATCTGCTGTTGCTATATTGCCTCCGATAACCTGTAAATCAGGGTAGTTTTGTTTAACCCAGCGCACACGCTCTAACACACCTTGCGAATGTCCATGCGCGGTATCAACCACAATCACATCGACTCCCGCCTCAACTAGGGCGGCTACACGCTCTTCAGTCCCTTCTCCGGTTCCAACAGCAGCACCAACTCGTAAACGCTCTAATTCATCTTTACAGGCATTAGGGTAATCTTTGGCTTTTTGAATATCTTTTACCGTAATCATGCCACGCAAATGAAAATCATCATTAATGATTAACACTTTTTCGATACGATGCTCATGCAACAATTTCAAGGCCTCTACCTGAGTAAAGTCCTCCTTAACAGTCACTAGGCGTGCTTTAGGTGTCATCACATTGGCAATAGATTCATCAAGACGCGTTTCAAAACGCAAGTCACGACTAGTCACAATACCTACTAATTCATTGCCATCAACAACAGGTACACCCGAAATATTGTTTTCCTGAGTCAACGCCATCACATCACGCACAGTTGCCGTTGATGCAACAGTAATCGGCTCTCTTATAACACCACTTTCATATTTCTTAACACTACGAACTTCCTGCGCCTGTTCCTCGGCCGTCATATTCTTATGAATAATTCCGATACCACCTTCCTGTGCTATTGCAATCGCTAGTCTTGCCTCGGTAACAGTATCCATTGCCGCAGAAACCAGCGGAATATTAAGTGCTATCTTGCGCGTTAGCTGTGTTTTCATTGATACTTCACGCGGCATCACTGTTGAGTGAGCTGGCACTAATAACACATCATCAAAAGTTAAGGCTTCCTGTATAATTTGCATAACACCTTCAGTACAGTCAATAAAAATTAACCGATTATTATACTATGACTTGATGATCTTTTAATAGCATAAATAAAGATACCTGAAAAAAGACACACCTATGGCGTGATTTCAAGTCCACCAATACCCATAAAAGTAATCTAAAGGCGGGCTAAAGCCTCGCCCTACAGACAAATCAACACCTTTTTCAATAAAGGAGTTACTCCATTAACTTAAAAAAACTTTTCGGCGCCCCACAGATAGGGCAAGCCCAATCATCAGGAATATCATCCCATAAAGTTCCTGGTGCAAGACCGCTATCAGAATCACCCTGCTCTTCATCGTAAACATGCTCACATTCCTGACAACGATATTTTTTAAATTCAGCCATAATAATCCTCTTAATCAAATATAAATTGCCCACAATAATTTGCCGGCAACAGCAAATAATAACAATGAAAAATACCGCTTTAGCCTTTTGGTCGGTAACTTATTAGCCAACCTAGCACCCACTGGCGCAGTTAGCATACTGGTCATTATGATGCCAAAAAAAGCTGGTAAATATACATAGCCAATACTCCCTTCAGGCAGCCCCGCTCTCTGCCAGCCTAAAAAAGCATAGCTTATCGTACCCATAACAGCTATCGGTAAACCACAGGCACTGGAAATGGCAACTGCATTACGCATAGGCATCTGATGCCTGGCGAGCAAAGGAACGGTCAAGGTTCCTCCGCCTATTCCCAATACAGATGAAACAAAACCTATGACCACACCCGATATTTTTAACACTGACGCGTTAAGCGGCTTAAGCGTTGCTTTAAGTTTGCTTTGCATTGCCATTTGTACGGCAACATACAACAAATACACGGCAAAGATAAAACGTAAATTTTCTGCAGCAATAGAATCAGCCACCCAGGCACCTATCATTACCCCTAGCACTATACCGTAACTCAAATTAAAGACATACTTCCAGATAACAGCCCCCAGACGATGATGAGCAAAGCAAGAAGCGGTAGAAGTAACAACAATAGTTGCCAATGATGTTGCCACCGCCATCAACATTAGCAGATGATTTGCAATTCCGTGCGCCTCAAGCAAAACCAGAAAGAAAGGTACTAGCACGACCCCTCCACCCAACCCAAAAAGCCCAGCTAAAACACCAGAAAAACAACCAAAAGCAAGGCAAATCAGCAATATATCTAACATTATCGTTATCTATCAATCGTTGTATAAAGAATCTCTGATACTATACATTAAGCTTTCGTTTAAAGAGCGATGATTCCTGGTTATCCTGCCGCACTGACCACAAAGCAGCTGAAGATTTACTGCATTTATTACATGTATTTTAGTTAGGCCTCAGCATAAAAGTAGTTTTTTATCCCTACATTATTCTTAGGAATCAGGTTTTAATAAAATCCGAAACTTTGTGTAGACCGTATGGAGCTTGCGGAATACGGGAAATTGAGTGCGCTGCTCTTCCTGCATTCCGCAAGCTTCATACAGGCTTACAGTGGAACGTAAACTTTTGGGTATTATTAAATTCGCATTCCTTAGTAAAATGATAAAGATTTTATCAAGCACCACACCACATCACACCAGCTCCTCATTAAACCGCAGATTTCCAAATAGTCTGCGAATCATTTATCATGCATCATAAATCCAATAAAAACTCCCTAGTATGATGAAAGCCTATTTAGTCGGCGGCGCAGTACGCGACACCCTCCTTAATCTCCCTGTTCGAGAACGGGACTGGGTGGTTATTGGCGAAACAGCAGAATCCATGATTGCACGCGGGTATACCGAAGTAGGCAAAGATTTCCCGGTATTTCTGCACCCGGAAACTAAAGATGAATACGCCCTGGCACGCATCGAAAGAAAAACCACGCGCGGCTACAAAGGCTTCGCTGTCCATGCAACACCGGATGTCAGCATGACAGATGATTTAATGCGTCGCGACCTAACCATAAACGCCATGGCACTGATGGATAATGGTGAAATTTTCGACCCTTATGGTGGACAGGAAGACCTAAAAAACAGAATCTTTCGTCATATTTCACCCGCTTTTTGTGAAGACCCGGTACGAGTATTACGCATTGCCAGGTTTTGTGCCCGCTATCAACATCTGGGCTTTAGCATCGCCCCAAAAACCCAGCAATTAATGCGGGAAATGGTGACGCAAGGCGAAATTGACTACCTGGTTCCTGAGCGCGTATGGGCCGAAACAGCCAAAGCTTTAAGTGAACAATCACCTGCCGCCTTTTTTCAGGCTTTAAGAGATTGTGACGCATTAGCGCGTATTTTCCCTGAACTGGATAAATTATTTGGCGTTCCTCAGCCAGCTAGCTATCACCCTGAAATTGATACTGGCGTACATACACTCATGGTTTTAGATCAGGCTGCTTTATTAAGCGGCAAAACCACGGTACGCTTTGCTGCCTTAATGCATGATTTAGGCAAGGCACTAACGCCAGCAGATAAGTGGCCTAGTCACCATGGGCATGAAACACTGGGACTAAAGGGGCTTTGCCAACGCCTGCGCGTACCGAATCATTACCAGAAACTAGCCTTACAAGTCATGCAATACCACACCCATTGCCACCGCGCCTTTGAATTAAAGCCCGCAACATTGTGCGACACCCTTGCCAGTATTGGAGCCTTTAAAGCTGACAATCAACTAGATGACTTTTTACTTGCCTGCGAAGCTGATGCAAAGGGCCGCCTGGGACTTGAAGAAACCCCCTATCCACAAGCAGAGTATATCTTAGCCGCCCAACAGGCAGCTAAACGCATTGACAGCTCTGCAATTTTAGATAAAAGTCTAAAAGGCAAAGAAATAGGCCTAGCTATTCATAGACTCCGTACTCACGAGATCAGTAAAGTAAAAAAACAATTCACCCAAAATTTATAAACAGGACACACTATGCCATCATTTGATATTGTTTCAGAATTTGATATGCACGAAGCACAAAATGCCCTTGCCCAGGCCAATAAAGAAGTAGGCGCGCGCTTTGACTTTAAAGGCTCTAACGCTGAATTTGAACTTAGCGGGAATTCGATTTTAATGAAGGCTGAGTCAACCTTTCAGCTACAGCAGATGCTACCTATTCTATTTTCCAAATTGACTAAACGCGGTATTGATATTGCCTGCCTGGAAACAGGCGACGTTAAAGAAGCTGCAAAAACTGCACAACAACCCATCGAGCTAAAGGAAGGCATCGACAAACTCCAGGCGAAAAAAATTGTCAAACTGATCAAGGATAAAAAGCTGAAGGTACAAGCCGCCATTGAAGGGGAAAAAATTCGCGTATCGGGAAAAAAACGCGATGACCTGCAGCAAACCATGCAGATGTTGCGTGCTGAAAACTTAGAACAGCCTTTACAGTTTAATAATTTCAGAGATTAAAAACCTCTACTGCGTTTTAATGGGAAGAGGCTAGTCTTAGGCTCCTGGAAACACACATCATCCATCCTTGCTGGTCTTTTTGTCCTTCATCAGTACGGTAGCAGTAGTTACGTAGCCAGCTATGCGCCTATTGCTACCGTACTGATGACAAACAAAAATCCTGCCCACACTTGGACGCTTATTTATTTCCAGGCGCCTTAGCCTACTTCCCTTGCTTGCTTCCAAACTGCTGATAACCCAAGTAAGCACACAAAACCAGAGTCAGCCATATTGCCACCATCGGCCCAATAACTCCATCATAAGGGCTAATTAAATAAAGCAAGTCCGAGCTCTTATTTACATCCGTTATTTTATGCGCCATTTTAATCTGCCACACCCATGCCGCATGACAACCAACAACCCAGGCTAGACTGAGCTTCAGATGCGCACGCATGATCGCCAGAAAAATACCGACCATCAATAATGCCCAAAAAGCACTTAAATTCTCAGGGCGCAATAGGTTTTGAAATGCTTCTAGCAAAAGACTAAAGCTATCTAAGAACTCTGCCTCTTCAATGGGGATAGTCGTTTTTGTTTTAATAAAATGCAAGATAGCATAATAAAAAGAGCTGATAAAAATAGTCGCGACTATTCCCAGCCGGGATATATATGCCGAAATTAAAACCCCTCGAAACATAGGTTCTTCTAATAATGAAATGAGTAACGCCAGCAAAAATGTGACTAACAGGCTACTCACTACTTTCCCAAAGGTCCAGTGTCTAAGTTCATCAATAACAATAATATCTAGAGCATAGCTGAGCATTAATACTGGCAACAAGGTAAAAATACCCAGAACAGCACCTGCTAACATTTGCTTTAAAAATCTTTTATAAGCTACAAAACCTAACTCGGCAAAACTAATATTAAGCCAGCGCATAACCGGATAAATACTTAAAATCAACAATGCCTGCGTGACTCTACTGATTATCCTATTTAAGCCTACCGCTCCATCGAACAGTAAAAAAAGCCCATACCCCAGAAAACAGGCCACCAAGGAAAAGACTAGTAGCATCAACAATGGCAGTAAACTGATAGCAATTTTATTCAGCATCTTTAGCCCCTAAATCTCCCCATAAAACCTGCACTGCCGTTAATGCAGCAAGTGCTGCTGTTTCTGTCCGTAAAATGCGTGGCCCTAGTTGTACAGATATAAACCCAGCCTGTTTTGCAATTTCTCTCTCTTGCTCGGAAAACCCACCTTCAGGCCCAGCCAATAACGTAACTTTATTAGCTTCCGGCTGTAATTCCTGTAATGTTTGCGTAGCAAAGGGATCTAAAAAAACTTTGAGACCGTCCTGATGATTTACCCAAACCTCCAAAGAATCAACATCCTCAACTTTTGGCCTATAGGTACGCCCACTTTGTTCTGCGGCATGTTGCGCTATTTTTTGCCAATGGCGTACTTTATTCTGTCCTTTTTCAGCCTTTAACTGCACAACACATCGTTCTGTTTGCAATGGTGCTATCTGATGTATTCCCAATTCCACTGACTTTTGCACCGAAAAGTCCATCCGGTCACCACGAGATATACCTAAACCCAAATTAACCTGCAAAGCAGATTCAACACTACGACTTACAAAAGACTGTAGCTCTATTAATACACGTTTTCGCGAGACCTCTACAGTTTGCCCCTGAAACTCACCACCCTCACCATTAAATAAAGTAATTAACTGCCCTTTTTTAAGCCGTAAAACCGCACGCAAATAATGAGCACCATCCTCATCTAACTCAATAGTTTTATGCAAGGCTAAAGGCATAGCAAGATATAACCTTGATACTCTCATTATTTTTCCTATCAGCCTTATTAAAATTTAACCTTGATCAGCAAAAGGTCTGTTGACCCTAGAAAAAGCACTTAACCGCAAATTTATAGTGCAAGGTATGCTTTTACAATGCTTTAAAAAAATCTTAGCTTCACCCATAGGTTAAGTGGGCACAACTTGAAGTGTTGTGGAATCAAGAACTTGTTCTAGAAACCGTGAGCAACTGATTTTTTATCGGATTAAGGCGTAGAGCGGACTTTAGTCCGCTGCCCCCGAATCTACATTAGCGGACTAAAGTCCGCTCTACAGTGCATTTATCCGCTAATAAAAAAGGCAGACAAAGCATATTATGCCGTGTCTGCCCCTCAAAGAAAAACAATATACCCTAAAAATATATTTCGTGTTTTTCGTGCCTTTCGTGGTTAATCTTGTTTTAAAGCCAATAAACTTGATGATTTATGCAAAACTCAAATTATCCCAGACTGCCAAAGTTGGCTTTGATTGGTTCATGGTATAAAAATGTAACCCAGGTGCGCCATTATCCAGTAATTCCTGGCATAACTTAGACACTACATCTTCACCAAAAGCCATAATCGATGCTTTATCATCACCAAAACATTCCAGTGTTTTACGCATCCAGCGAGGAATATCCGCTCCACACATATCTGAAAAACGAAATAACTGTGCATAATTAGTTATCGGCATAATGCCCGGTACGATAGGAATATTTATGCCACTCTTTTCACATTTATCCAGAAAATAAAAATAAGCTTCAGCATTATAAAAATACTGGGTAATCACCGCATCGGCACCGGCATCCACTTTACGCTTGAAATTATTAAAGTCTTCAGTAGCATTACCTGCCTGCGGATGGACCTCAGGGTAACCCGCCACATGAATCTGAAAATGATCACCTGTTTCCGCACGGATAAAATCGACCAATTCATTGGCAAAGCGAAACTCCCCTGCCGACATCATTCCTGAAGGCAAATCACCGCGCAAAGCAACAATCTTGGAAACGCCATGTTCACGATAATTAGCTAATATCTCGCGAATATTTTCTTTAGTTGATGCAACACAGGATAAATGTGGCGCCGCCGAAACACCATTTTTCTGGATTTTAACCACCGTATCGTAGGTTTTATCCCGCGTAGAGCCACCAGCCCCAAAGGTTACCGAGAAAAAATCAGGATTAAGTTTAGCTAAATCGCGATGCACCTGCTCTAAATTAAGATCCCCTTGCTCCGTTTTAGGGGGATAAAATTCAAAACTAAATAAATCTGCTTTATTCTTTATAGTCATGACAATATTTTTAATAATCTATATCAATGCTGGGTTAGATTATCTAACGCTAGCCCCCCACAGAATTCTAAGAAACTGGTGCGGTGCTAGTTAAAACGTATAACGCAACCCAACATTTATATCAGCCTCTGTTGGGTTACGTTTTTATTGCTTCGCAAAAAAATCTAACCCAACCTACCCTTGTTAGTAACGATAATGATCAGGCTTGTAAGGACCTTCTACAGGCACACTAATATAATCAGCCTGCTCAGGCGTTAATTCTGTTAATTGTACGCCCAGTTGCGCAAGATGAGAACGCGCTACTTTTTCATCCAGTTTCTTCGGCAGAATATAAACTTCATTTTTATAATCAGCAGCATTTGCCCATAACTCCATTTGCGCAAGAACCTGGTTACAGAATGAATTAGACATTACAAAACTAGGATGTCCTGTTCCACAACCTAGATTCACTAAGCGGCCTTCTGCTAAAACAATGATTTTTTTGCCATCCGGGAAAGTCACATGATCAACTTGTGGCTTAATCGTATCCCATTCATATTGACGCAATGCAGCAATTTCAATTTCTGAATCAAAATGACCAATATTACAAACAATGGCATTGTTTCTCATTGCCAGCATATGGCCATGATTAATAATATGATAGTTACCTGTTGCAGTAACAAAGATATTCGCCTGAGGTGCCGCCTCTTCCATAGTCACCACACGAAAACCTTCCATTGACGCCTGTAATGCACAAATAGGATCAATCTCAGTAATCCAGACCGTCGCACCTAAACCACGCAATGACTGAGCACAACCCTTACCTACATCACCATAACCACAGACTACGGCAATTTTACCTGCAATCATAACGTCTGTCGCACGCTTAATGCCATCAACCAATGACTCACGACAGCCATATAAATTATCAAACTTAGATTTAGTAACAGAATCGTTAACATTAAAAGCTGGTACTTTTAATGTTCCTTTAGTCACCATTTCATACAGGCGCAGTACACCTGTCGTCGTTTCTTCAGATAGGCCTTTGACATCTGTCATTAATTCAGGAAATTTATCATGCATCATGACCGTTAAATCACCGCCATCATCCAGAATCATATTTGGACGCCAGTTATTCGGGCCTATAATAGTTTGTTCAATACACCATTCTGCTTCTTCTTCTGTCTCACCTTTCCAGGCAAAGACAGGAATACCTACCACAGCCATTGCTGCTGCCGCATGATCCTGAGTAGAAAAGATATTACATGAAGACCAGCGTACTTCAGCACCTAAAGCCGTTAGAGTTTCAATCAATACCGCTGTTTGAATAGTCATATGCAAACAACCGGCAATACGCGCACCTTTTAAAGGTTGTGCTGCGCCATATTCTTCACGCAAAGCCATTAATCCCGGCATTTCTGTTTCTGCAATTGATGTTTCTTTACGACCCCATTCAGCAAGGGATATATCTGCTACTTTGTAATCTTGACTCATTTGTTTTTATCCTGATATTTTATGTAAAGGTGATTTCTGTCAAAGAATATCACCTAAAGGCCAGCTGCACTTTTTAATGCATCGACTTTATCTGTTCTTTCCCAGCTAAATGTTTCTTCGGTACGACCAAAATGTCCATATGCCGCAGTAGGCAAATAAATGGGTTTTAATAAATCCAGCATGGCAATCAATCCCTTAGGTCTTAGATCGAAGACATCGCGAATAATCTGTACTAAGCGTTCTTCACTTATTTTTCCAGTATCAAAGGTTTCAACACTAATAGATGTTGGCTCAGCCACACCAATCGCATAGGAAACCTGAATTTCACAACGCTCTGCCAATTTTGCTGCAACAATATTTTTAGCCACATAACGACACATATAGGCTGCTGAACGATCAACTTTTGAAGGATCCTTACCAGAAAAAGCGCCACCACCATGACGCGCCATACCACCATAAGTATCAACGATAATTTTACGCCCTGTTAGGCCACAATCACCGACAGGCCCACCAATAATGAACTGCCCGGTTGGGTTGATAAAGTATTGTGTGCCCGCATGCAACCATTCTTTCGGTAAAGTAGGCAGAATTATTTCATCCATCACTGCTTCTTCCAGAAGCTTGCCACCCATGTCAGGCGAGTGCTGAGTGGATAACACGACGGCATCAATGGCTACTGGCTGATTATTTTCGTAACGAAAAGTAATCTGACTTTTTGCATCTGGACGCAACCATGGCAAAGTACCATTTTTACGCACTTCTGCCTGACGTTTCATTAGGCGATGAGCATAAGTAATCGGTGCAGGCATTAATACATCAGTTTCATTACTGGCATAACCAAACATTAAACCCTGATCGCCCGCTCCTTGCTCATGATCTTCACTATCATCTACGCCTTGTGAAATGTCTGCAGACTGTTTACCTATCGCATTTAGTACCGCACAACTTTCATAATCAAAGCCAATCTCTGAGCTGTTATAACCAATCTCTTTAACGACGCCTCTCACTACTTCTTCCGTATCCACCCAGGCATCCGTAGTAATTTCGCCGGCAATGATGACCATGCCCGTTTTAACCAAAGTTTCACATGCCACTCTAGATTTAGGGTCTTGCGCCAACAGAGAATCCAGAATTGCATCAGAAATCTGATCGGCAACTTTATCTGGATGACCTTCTGAGACTGACTCAGAAGTAAAAATATAGTTATTACTCATAAATATGGTCCTTCTTTAACAAGGGATAATTATACAAAAAACTGAAACCACGTTAGAAAAAAAGCTTCAGCTATAAAAAAAGGCTGCATAAAGCAGCCTTTCTATGGATGGTGGGCCCTCCCAGACTCGAACTGGGGACCTGCCGATTATGAGTCGGATGCTCTAACCAACTGAGCTAAGGGCCCTAAACTTTAAACGGAATAAACTCTATTCTGCATCCAGAAAGCATCTTAGCTGATCTGAACGTGATGGATGACGAAGTTTACGCAGAGCTTTCGCTTCAATCTGCCTAATACGTTCACGCGTCACATCGAATTGTTTACCCACTTCTTCCAAGGTATGATCGGTATTCATATTGATACCAAAGCGCATACGCAGAACTTTCGACTCGCGAGCCGTTAATCCAGCCAACACACCTTGCGTAGATTCTTTCAAGCCCTCTATTGTAGCAGACTCTACCGGCGAAAGCATCTTAGAATCTTCAATAAAATCACCTAAATGCGAATCTTCATCATCACCGATAGGCGTTTCCATGGAAATTGGCTCTTTAGCAATTTTCAATACCTTACGCACCTTATCTTCCGGCATTTCCATTTGTACTGCCAGTTCTTCTGGTGTCGCCTCTCTACCTTTTTCCTGCATAATCTGTCTTGAAATACGATTTAATTTATTAATCGTTTCAATCATATGCACTGGAATACGAATGGTTCTTGCCTGATCTGCAATTGAGCGTGTAATCGCCTGACGTATCCACCACGTAGCATAAGTAGAAAACTTATATCCACGACGATACTCAAACTTATCAACCGCTTTCATTAGGCCGATATTTCCTTCCTGAATTAAATCCAGAAACTGTAATCCACGGTTAGTATATTTTTTTGCAATCGAAATAACCAGCCTTAAATTGGCTTCAATCATATCTTTTTTTGCACGCCTTGCCTTGGCCTCACCGATAGAAACACGACGACTAATATCTTTAAGCTCGGTAATCACCATACCGTTGCCTTCCTGTATCGCTAAAAAGGCAGCTTCAGCTCTTCTAATTTCCTTAGCTTTACTCTTCAACACAAGCGCAATGGCCTCATCACTCTCCGCAAAACGAGAAAGCCATTTCAAATTCGCCTCATTGCCTATAAAGCCGTCAATAAAGTCCTTGCGATTTATTTTTGCCTGCTTAACACAAATATCCAGAATATTTCTTTCTTGATCGCGAATACCTTTCGTGACAGTAGCAAGCATAGCAACCTGCTTTTTAAAATACTGGGGAGCCCATTTTATTTCCAGAAAACGATCAGAAAGATTTTCAAATGCCTGCTCAGTTTTTTCATGCTTATAACCATTCTTCTTTAGCGAAGTTTCTACTCGCTTATAAGCCAGCTTAATTGCAGCAACTTTTTCCTGCGCTTCTTCCAGAGTTGGCCCCGTTGGCTCAGGAGTTTCATCCTCATCGTCATCACTGCTAGTTGCATCGGCTGGAGTTGGAGCAACTCTCGAGTCGTCGTAATCTGGCTCATTCAAGTCAATAAAATCACTTAGAATATCAGTCAAGCGCAAACCATTTTCTTCCCCAATCGTCGCAAAATCAGCAAATAATGACTCACCAACAAATCTGGAACGGGAAATTGCGCGCACAATCTGACGCTGGCCTGCCTCAATTCTGCGCGCAATTTTTAACTCTTCAGGTCTTGTTAACAACCCTACAGAGCCCATTTCACGCATATACATTCTAACAGGATCAGTTGTACGTCCAAACTCACTATCAATCGATGCTAATACAGCAACTTCTTCAGCATCATCGTCATCGTCATCGGCCGTCACTTCTTCTGATAAATCTTCATCATCAGGCGCAGACTCATGAACCTTGATACCAAGGCCATTAATCATGCCAATAATGTCTTCAATTTGCTCAGGATCAACAATTTCACTAGGCAAATGATCATTTACCTCAGAATAAGTAAGGTAGCCTTGTGCTTTTCCTTTGGCAATTAATTGTTTAAGCTGGGACTGCTGTTGTTGTTGATTCATTTTTTACTCTTAAAATGCTACATCAAACTTTATTGATATAGAAAATTACGTTATATACGACTAGCTAACATACTTAACAATTCCTTTTGCTCATGCAAAGCTAACCCGCTCACTCTTTCCTTTTCGATCAATTCATCCAGCCGCTGTTCTCTGCCTAAATTAATTAACCTGTCTATTGCACCTGAAAACTCTTCTGCTATCTCATCACCTGAGATACAAAAATCATGATTCATCATGATTTTTATATATTTTTCTTCATCCTTCCCTCTAAAGTGCTCCAATAGCCTAGGCAAGTTAATATCGGGGTGCTGTTCGATTATTTCAACTATTTTTTTTAGTAATGCTATGCCTGGAAAATCCAGCATTGGCCACTGTACTTGTTTTTTTTCAAACTCAATAATTAAAGCAGGGTTTTGTAGTAACAAAGTAATTGCTAACCTTATCGGCGACAATTTAGTATCTTCTTGTTGCTGCTTATGTCTTAAGTGCTTAAGTGTAGTTGGCTTTTCTAAAAAATCTAGTTTATCTATTTTCGATAATGCTTTTAATTTCTCCAGCATTAACTCTTGAAAAACCCCATTAGGTAAGGTCTGCAAATAAGCTTTCGCTTTATTTACCAAACTTGCACGCCCCTCCATCCCATCAAGGTTTAAACCATTACTTAATCGCTCAAAAAAAAACTCTGATAAGGCTTGCGCCGACATCACGCCATGCTCAAATTCTTGCAAACCCCTATCTCTAACAAAAGTATCCGGATCAACCCCCATAGGCATCTGCATGATCTTCACCTGCCTACCATCCCGAAGACTAGGAAAAGCCGATAAGACCGCGCGCCAGGAAGCCTCACGTCCTGCTTTATCTCCATCAAAACAAAACACGACCTCACTGGTAAAGCGAAACAATAATTCCAGATGCTCTTTTGACGTTGCCGTTCCAAGCGTTGCTACCGCATAACCCACACCAAACTGAGCTAACGCGATCACATCCATATAGCCTTCAACAACAATAATTCGTTCTGGCTTGGAATTTTTGGCTAGTAACTCATACAAACCATAGACTTCACGGCCCTTATGAAAAACGGTAGTCTCAGGTGAATTTAAATATTTAGGCAAGGAGTCATCCAGGACCCGACCACCAAAACCTAAAACTCGTCCTCGTCTATCACGTATTGGAAAAACAACCCGACCACGAAAACGGTCATAAACCGAACCGCTTTCTTTAGATATTGCCAACCCAGCATCGATAAGTTGCTGCGCGTTAAACCGCTTCAATAGTGCATCCCAGCGATCAGGTGCATATCCTAGCTGAAACTCTTGCGCCACCTCGCCACTTAAGCCCCGAGACTTAAGATAAGCTACAGCTGCTTTAGCCGTTTCATTTTCTCGTAACTGTTGTATATAGAAACCAGCCACCTGCTCAAGAACCTGAAAAACCTCACTGGTATTATTTTTTTTAACGGGAGTGCCACCTGACTCTCTCGGCACAGATACGCCAGCAAAATCTGCCAGCCCCTCTACAGCCTCGACAAAATCAAGGTGACTATAGTCCATCAAAAAACTAATCGCGTTGCCGCCCACACCACAACCAAAGCAATGATAAAGCTGCTTATTACGTGTTACTGCAAAACTGGGAGTTTTTTCAGTATGAAAAGGACACCGGGCAACATAGCTACTACCCGATTTTTTCAAGGGCACATAAGAATCCACCAGGTCAACAATATCAACCCTGACCAATAGGTCATCTATAAAAGAACGTGGGATTCTACCAGCCATAATTAGCTAAGGAACAAGAGTTAAAATACCCGAAAGATTAACGTAGGGCTTTAGTTTCACAACAGCACCGATAAAACAGGCTGTCTACTAGTAACACATAAAATCAAAAAGCAAACCAGATTCAAACATTATTGAATTCTCGCCCTACTCAAGATACTACGCGGCTAACATCGCCTTTATTTGTGTACTTACTACGGCCATATCTGCTCTACCCTGCATAGCAGGCTTTAAGGCAGCCATAACTTTACCCATATCCTTAATCGAGCTTGCCGAACAATCGGCAATAGCAGACATAACCATGTCGTTAATTTCTTCTTCAGTCAACGCCTGAGGCAGAAAGTCCTGTATTACTAGCACTTCCGCCTCTTCCACTTCGGCCAAATCTTCTCGGCTCGCATCGCGATATTGCTTGATAGACTCTCTACGCTGCTTTAGCATTTTATCTAATACAGCGATAACCTGCTGATCATCTAAAACAATACGCTCATCGACTTCTTTCTGCTTAATTGCTGCCAACATTAACCGGATAGCCCCTAAACGGACTTTTTCCCGAGCTTTCATCGCCAACTTCATTTCGTCTTTAAGACGATCTCGCATAGTAGTCATCTCTACTTACAGCTGTGGGCGACCACGGCGTAGGTTTTTCAACGCATAACGCTCACGTGATAATTTTTTCAGGTGGCGCTTTACAGCAGCAGCTGCTTTGCGCTTACGTTCTGCCGTTGGTTTTTCGTAGAACTCACGACGACGCACTTCAGACAAAACGCCTGCTTTTTCACAAGAACGCTTAAAACGGCGAAGAGCAATATCAAATGGTTCGTTTTCTTTAACTTTAATTGCGGGCATAAATTTTTCCAGTTTGCTAAAATTCTTAGTTATTGGGCTAGCCAAACCAAACACTTGTGAGCTAGCGAACTCTCGATTATAGCAGCAATCTATTTAAAATCAAAAACAATGTATATTTTAGGGATTGAAACATCTTGTGATGAAACCGGCGTGGCTATTTATCATAGCGACAAAGGCCTTATTCAGCACAGTTTATATAGCCAAATCGCAATGCATAACGAATACGGCGGCATTGTTCCCGAACTTGCCTCGCGCGACCATATTCGCAAACTTATTCCACTAATAGCCGAATGCCTGCAGCTTAGCAAATTAACTAAAGCAGATATTCAAGGCATCGCCTATACTGCAGGCCCCGGCTTGATAGGAGCATTATTAGTAGGTGCAGCAACAGCTAAAAGCCTGGCCTGGTCATTAAACATCCCGGCAATAGGCGTGCATCATATGGAGGGTCACTTGCTTGCTCCTATGCTAGAAGAGCACCCACCAGAATTTCCTTTTGTCGCCCTGCTAATTTCAGGTGGCCATACTTTATTAGTCGAGGTCACAGAGATTGGTCACTACCAATTACTTGGCGAATCATTAGATGACGCGGCAGGCGAAGCTTTTGATAAGGCAGCAAAAATGCTCGGACTTGCTTACCCTGGCGGCCCTTTATTAGCAAAACTTGCCCAGCAGGGACAGACAAATCGATTCAAGTTCCCACGCCCAATGACCAACCGCCCAGGATTGGATTTCAGCTTCAGCGGCCTTAAAACTTTCACTATGAACAGCCTGAATAATACCGAACAAACGGAACAGGACAAAGCCGATATTGCCTTCGCCTTTCAGCAAGCCACTGCAGCAACGCTAGCAATAAAATGCAAGCGAGCTCTGCAACAGACAGGATTAAAACGCCTTGTCGTTGCAGGGGGAGTGAGCGCCAACACCCATATTCGTCAAACATTAGTTGAGATGGCGCGCAAAGAACGAGCTGAAATCTTCTTTCCCAGACCTGAATTCTGTACTGACAACGGCGCAATGATTGCTTATGCAGGTTGCCAACGTTTACTAGCCCAGCAGCAAGAATCCTTAAGCATTATCGCCAGGCCTCGATGGCCAATCAATGAACTTACAGAATAAGGGAGCTGGAAATAAATAATTGTCCAGTATTGGGCAGGATTTTTGTTCGTATTCAAGGCGTAGTAACAGGCGCATAGCAGGCTACGCAACTGTTACTACAACGCAGAAAACGGACAAAAAGACCAGCAGTTTTGGATGATTATTTGTTTCCATCTCCCTAACCCAACCCCTAGACAAAACCCCATTCGACAATCCGCCACAATAACACTTCACCCTACTTCGGCTAGGCATCAACATAAGCCACGAGTAATCGTAGCCCGTATGCAACGTAGAGGAACACGAGGGGAGTCGACCAAGCCAAGCCCCGTATTACGCAAGCTTCATACGGGCTACTTTATCCTTTTTTCACATTAACCGTAAATTGCCTGAAAATAAATAAGCGTCCAATAATTGGGCAGAATTTTCAGGCTTTAATTTTCTTCACCCGCCAATAAACGCTGAATATTAGTCTTATGTCGCCAGATTAAAATAACTGCAATTAAAGCCGCCACATACACCATGGCCTGCATGCCCATTATCAAATAAACATATACAGGGGCTAGCGATGCCGCCACTAAAGCTGACAATGAAGAAATCTTAAATAACTTATAAATGGTAATCCAGCTTATAAGTACCGCCAAGCCAACCATCCAGTTGGCACCTAACAAGACACCAAAAGATGTCGCCACTCCCTTCCCGCCGGCAAAACCAAAAAATATCGGATATAAATGCCCTAAAAATGCAGCAAGCACTACTGCCGCCAAAATTAATGGCTCTACCTCCATTAACTGAGCCAGCAACACCGGGATTAACCCTTTTAACATATCGCCTAACAAAGTAATTGCGGCTGCTTTTTTCCCACCGATACGCATAACATTAGTTGCCCCCGGGTTTCCAGACCCTTCAGCTCGCGGATCAGGCAAGCCCATCACTCGGCAGACAATAATCGCACTGGAGATAGAGCCTAATAAATATGCGCCCGGGACTAATAGCCATTCAATCATCTTACTATCCTATTTTTAACAATATAAGTTCACTACAGCATAGACTTCATGCGGTCACGGCTGCGGTTTTCTGAAACCTGGTTGCCACCAACAACTGTATTACTGAAACTGTTGCGCAGCCTGCTACGCACCTACCCCTGCACCTCAACCCCAAAAAATATCAGCCATTATAAAATTCACCACTACCACCATGCAAAGTATTTTAGGGTAATTCCCTGATACAATTACCTGACAACAGATGTAATTATAATAATAACTGGAATATTAATGGACATTATTTTTTTAGGCGGCTTGAAAATTGATACGATAATCGGTATTTATGACTGGGAACGTAAAACAAAACAAACAGTTATCCTAGATATTGAAATGGCGCATGATATCAAAAAAGCCGCTGCAACTGATGACATAGAAGATACTTTAGATTACAAAGCAGTCTCTCAACGGGTGATTGAATTTGTAGAAAAAAGTGATTTTTTTCTAGTTGAAAAACTCGCAGAAGAAATTAATAGCATGATCCGTAAAGAGTTTCATGTCCCCTGGGTTAAGCTAATACTAAATAAAAAAGGGGCTATTAGCGGCGCTAGTGATGTCGGTATTATTATTGAGCGCGGCGCAAAATAAAATGCCACTTTGTTTTATCAGCATAGGCAGTAATATTAATCGAGAGCACAATATCAGCTCTGCTCTCGATGCACTTCAGTGCACCTTTGGTAGTATCAGGCATTCCAGCACTTACGAATCAAGTTCTGTAGGCTTTACTGGTGATGCATTTTATAATCTGGTTATTGCTTTTCACAGCGACAAGGAAGCACTCGATATTGCCCTGCTACTAAAACGCATAGAAACTGATCACGGCAGAGTCCCTAAGCAAGAGAAATTCTCATCGCGTACGCTTGACCTGGATTTACTCCTCTACGACCATCATATCATTGCCACTGATGCACTAAACATCCCGCACAATGATATTCTTAATTACGCTTTTGTACTGGAACCGCTTGCTGAAATAGCACCTGAGCAGCAACACCCCGTCAAAAACGTCTGTTATTTGAAGCTTTGGCAAGAATTCGATAAAAGCACAACTGAACAACAAAAAGTTAAGCAAAACTTAGCTAAATAAAGTTCGCCCGCCATCGAGTGTCATTATTTGCCCGGTCATATATTGCGCGTCGTAAATCAGATAGCCAATCGCCTTGGCAATATCATCAGGACTGCCAATACGCTGTAAAGCGACTTTGTTCTGTATTTCCTGTTTTTGCTGCTCTGCTAACTGATGATCTGGCCACAGAATTGCACCTGGCGCCACCGCATTTACTCTTATCTCTGGCGCCAACTCTTTAGCCAATATTTTTGTTAAAGCTGCCAGGCCTGCTTTGGCAATGCTATAGACGGGGAAGCCTGGCAACCCCTTCTCAGCATGAATATCGACGATATTTATCACACAACCATTCCTGCTCTGCAGTGTCGACGCAAGTGCCTGAATTAGAAAAAAGGGCGACTTTAAATTACTTCCTAACAAGTCATCCCATTGTGCCTCTGTTACCTCAGCCAACTCTGTCGCATAAAAAGCAGAGGCATTGTTGATTAATACATCAACCCCACCCCATGCCTGTTTAGCAATATCCGCCAGAGCCTGCAACTCTTGAATATCATGTAAATCAGCCTGGTAAAGCCGCACAGAATCCGGCCGTAACTCATTCAACTCATTAGCCAGCTCATTAGCAGCCTCGCTAGAAGAGCGGTAATGCAATACTATATTACAACCTTGTCCATGCAAATAACGCACACAATGAGCGCCCACTCTTTTTGCCGCACCGGTAATTAGTATATTTTTTTTAGCTCTCACTGGTAGCTTCTAGCATCGTGTTTTAGCCAGCCTGATACATGGTAGCCTCTTGGGTCTTTATGCGTCCAGTGGATTACTCCACCTCTAGAATTCCATTCATATTCGCCATTAAACTCGACTGCATCCCCTTTTTTCAAGCCATCAATTCGGGGAGCCAGATCGATATTATGAGCGATGAGCACTGTTAACCCAGGGCCTACCTGTAGTATAAATTTCTGGTGCCTAGAACCTTTTAAATCATCGCGCAAAACTTTTACCACGACACCTGAGCCCTGAACCTGAAGATTGCTTTGTTTTGCTTCATAAGCACGTTTTAGATCGCGATTATCAGCAGAAATCTTTTCTTTACTATCAGAAGCCTGAAGTAAGCTTTCTGGTACTGAAATATTTTGCTGTTGATACGCCTCAACCGCAAATAATACACCAGCTATTAATAGTATAAGAAGTTTTTTCATATCAGGGTGTAATTTAAAATTCGGGTTATGAAATTATCACACGCTTTTGTGTTGCGGTACCCGCTTTCGAGCTTAGCCTAACGAGACAAAGCCTTAATAATGAAGGTTACTCTACCATTCCCCGTATTCCGCTGGCTACATACGGGCTACTAATTACCGTAATATCTAGTCAGACCCTAAACGTCGCTGACCACTTTTTCTGACAAACAAGCGCGAAAATAATAAGCCAGTTTCGAATAACAACCAAATCGGCACTGCTAGTAATGTCTGTGAAATAGCATCGGGGGGAGTTAAAAACATACCCACAATAAACGCACCAACAATAATATAGGGTCGTTTTTCAGCTAATTGCTGCGGCGTAAAAACACCTACCCAGACCAGTACAATCGTAACAATTGGCACTTCAAACGCCATACCAAAGGCAAAAAACATAGTCAGCACAAAATCCAGATATTTAGCAATATCGGTCATAACTGACACGCCTTCAGGCACTGCCGAAGTTAAAAAGCCAAATACCAGTGGAAAAACGACAAAATAGGCGAATACCATCCCTAATGCAAATAACAGCGTACTTGCCACTAATAATGGCGCAATCATGCGTTTTTCATGCGCATAAAGCCCAGGCGCAACAAAGGCCCAGAATTGATACAAAATGACAGGGATTGCGATAAATATCGCAGCGACCAAAACTAGTTTAAAGGGGGTTAAAAAAGGAGAAACGACATCAATGGCCACCATCGATGTGTTTTCTGGCAAAAATTGCATCAAAGGCTTAGCTAAAAAGCTATATATCTCGTTAGCAAAAGGCGTCATTGCCAGGAAAACCAGCAAGACACTCAATACGACTTTTAATAAGCGATTACGTAACTCAACAAGGTGGGAAATTAGTGGCTGTTCCTGCTCTTCATTCTTCGCCATGCTTTTCTTTATCCGTTGATTCTTTTTTTGCATCTAAAAAATGCTCTGCCCGGCCATTTAAATTCATGCCACTAGTCATGGAATCAATTTTATCTTGCTGTTCTTGCAATAATTGCCTTAGCTCTTCTTCCTTAAACTCTTCCTTGATTTCTTCTTTTACTACGGCAACCATATTTCGTGTTTTACCCAGCCAAAAGCCAGCAATACGCGCAACCTTAGGTAATTTCTCAGGACCAATAACCAGCAAACTTACTAACCCAATCAGACAAAGCTCCCAAAAACCAATATCAAACACGGCTTAAACTTTATCTTCTGGTTTTTTTTCTGTAACTTCTGCATTAATAACATCCGCATCGATCACATCATCATCTTTTTCTGAGAGCTTATTATCCCCCTCACCCTCTTTCATTGCTGAGCGAAAACCTTTTATTGCTCCACCCAGATCACCACCGATATTACGCAAGCGTTTAGTGCCAAATAAAACAATCACAATGACTAATACAATTAATAATTGGGTTATACTAATTCCCATAATAAGTCCTCTTTAGGTTATTTCTGACGCTGAGCTTTTTCTTCCAGGCCTGACAAGCCAAAACGTCGTTGTAATTCATTTAATACATCATCAGGGTGCAAGCCCTGCTCTGCAAGTAATACCATACAATGAAACCATAAATCAGCAGTTTCATAAATAATTTGTTCTTTATCACCGTCTTTTGCGGCTATCACTGTTTCTGTCGCTTCTTCACCAATTTTTTTTAAAATGGTATCCAGCCCTTTGGCATATAAGCTTGCTACATAAGAGGAGTCTGGCGATTCCTGTTTACGTTGCTCCAGAACAGTAGCTAATTCGGTTAAAACTTCACTCATTATATTTCTCGTATTTTTTATACATCTCTGCCGGATCTTTTAATACCGGTGCATTTTCTTTCCATACACCATTCTCCAGAGTCCGATAAAAACAACTCTCTCGGCCAGTATGACAAGCAATACCACCCTGTTGTTCAATTTCCAGCAAAACAACATCTTCATCACAGTCCAGTTGAATACTAATGACTTTTTGCTGATTGCCTGACTCTTCTCCTTTACGCCATAATCTTTTGCGTGAACGTGACCAATACACTGCATAACCTTTTTCAGCAGTTAATGCCAAGGACTCACGATTCATCCAGGCAAACATCACCACTCTACCTGTACCTGTTTGCTGAGCAATCACAGGCACCAAACCATCCTCTGTCCAGCGAATTTCATCTATCCATGCCTGATTCATTTAAAGGCGCACCTCGATCCCTTTATCACGCATATGCTGCTTGGCTTCTTCAACACTGTACTCAGCAAAATGAAAAATACTCGCAGCTAATACCGCATCAGCTTTACCTTTTATGACTCCATCTGCCAGATGCTCTAAATTTCCTACGCCACCCGATGCAATAATAGGCACAGCTACGGCCTCACTCACTGCACGAGTCAACTCTAGATCAAAACCAATTTTAGTTCCATCTCTATCCATACTAGTCAACAGAATTTCACCAGCACCATAGTCAACCATTTTTATGGCCCATTCGATCGCATCTATGCCCGTTTCCTTACGTCCTCCATGAGTGAATATTTCCCAACGATCAGGCTCACCCACAAGACTCACTTTTTTGGCATCGATTGCCACAACAATACATTGTGAACCAAATTTTTCTGCAGCTTGTTTAACAAATTCCGGATTGAATACAGCGGCGCTATTAATACCCACCTTATCAGCACCAGCATTCAGCATACAGCGTATATCCTCCAGCTTTCTAATACCACCACCCACGGTAAGCGGAATAAAAACCTCACTGGCAACCTGTTCAACAACATGCACAATAGTATCGCGATTATCATGTGTCGCGGTTATATCCAGAAAGGTAATTTCATCAGCCCCTTCTCGATCATAACGACGCGCGACTTCAACAGGATCTCCCGCGTCACGAATATCAACAAACTTTACACCTTTTACCACCCGCCCATTATCAACATCAAGACAGGGGATTATACGTTTAGCCAGGCTCATAACTATCCTTTAAGCAAATGACTCAGCAAGCTTCTCTGCTTCAACAAAATCAAGCGTACCTTCATATATTGCTCGCCCGGTAATTGCACCCATAATACCATCTCCAGCAACTGCACCCAGCGCATGAATATCATCCATATTGGTAATGCCACCTGAGGCAATCACAGGAATATTAATAGCTCGGGCTAATTTAGCAGTCGCTTCAACATTAACTCCCTGCATCATGCCATCACGAGCAATGTCGGTGTATATAATTGATTCTACACCGTGCTCCTCAAACTTCTGCGCCAGATCTATGACATCATGATGAGATAGTTTTAACCAGCCATCAATCGCCACCTTACCGTCTTTTGCGTCCAGCCCAACAATAATATGCCCAGGAAATTCAACCGCCACATCACGTACAAAATGCGGCTCGCTTACTGCTTTAGTACCAATAATGACATATTTAACACCTGCTTCTAAATAAGCTTGTATGGTATCTTCATCACGTATCCCACCCCCAATTTGTACAGGTACGTCAGGGTAGGCCGCGACTATTTGATGAATAATTTCAGCATTTCTTGGTTTACCTGCAAACGCCCCATCTAAATCAACTAAATGAATTCTTCTTGCACCAGCTTTAACCCAGCGGCCAGCAACTTCGACTGGATTATCTGAAAAAACAGTGTCATCTTCCATACGTCCCTGACGCAAGCGCACACATTTGCCGTCTTTTAAGTCAATGGCAGGTATTAACAACATTTTTAAGCCTCAATTATAAAATAATATTAAGAAAACAAATCAGGATTGCCCATCCCAATGCAAAAAGTTTTTCAGCAACTGTAAGCCAACTGCCTGACTTTTTTCCGGATGAAATTGCACAGCAAACACATTATCTTTTGCTAAGGCACAGGCAAAAGCCTCTGGGTATTCGGTTGTTGCTGCGATAGCATCAGACTCATCGGGCAGAGCATAATAACTGTGCACAAAATAAAATCGACTATCCTGTGCGATATCCTGCCATAAAGGATGTGCATGTTGCTGCACTTTATTCCAGCCCATATGCGGGATTTTAAGTCTTTGACCTTGCTCATCCTGCAGGTCTTTTTCAAAATGTATTACTTTCCCCGGGATAAGATTTAAGCAATCTGTGCCTCCATTTTCCTCACTACTAGATAGTAAAGCCTGCATTCCTAGGCAAACACCTAGCAAGGGCTTGCTATCTGCTACCTGGGCAATCACTTCAACTAACTCGGCAGTTTGCAGAGCATGCATACAGTCGCGAATAGCCCCTACTCCGGGGAATACGACACGATCAGCCGCTAAGATGGATTGTTTATCAGAAACAACACGCACATCAACTTCAGGAGATGCATGTTGTAAAGCTTTAGCGATGGAGTGAAGATTTCCCATGCCATAATCTATGACTGCTACAGAAGACATTTGAATAAATTAATCAATTTAATAATAAAGAACAATAGATCTCCTTCAAGCGGAATAGTTTTTTTGAAAAAACTTTAAACCAACTGTTCATAGCATTTCCTAAAAATGCTGGGTTACGTTATCTGTACTTCGCTAAATAAGCTAAGCTACAAGATTATAATACGCCTTTTGTAGATGGCATTATGCCTGCCATACGTGGATCTTCGGCAATCGCCATGCGCACTGCACGCCCCATTGCTTTAAATACCGTTTCTGCAACATGGTGCGCATTAATACCTTTCAGGTTATCAATATGCAAACTCACTCCGGCATGATTGACAAAGCCCTGAAAAAATTCACGGAACAAATCCACATCAAAGCTACCAATCAATGCACGTTTAAAATTTACTTCGTAATGCAAGCCAGGCCGCCCTGAAAAATCAATCACAACACGCGACAAAGCTTCATCTAAAGGCACATAGGCATGGCCATAACGAACCAGGCCCTTTTTATCGCCTAAAGCCTGCGCAAAAGCTTTACCTAAGCTTATACCTATGTCTTCTACTGTATGGTGATCATCGATTTGCACATCACCCTTGCAATAGATGTCCATATCGATCAAGCCATGGCGGGCAATTTGATCCAGCATGTGCTCTAAAAAAGGTACGCCGGTATCAAACTTTGCCTTGCCAGTACCATCCAGATTAATACTGACACTGATCTGCGTTTCTAATGTGTTGCGTTCAACAGTTGCGGTTCTATTTGTTGTCATCTTCTTTTATCTACCCTAGTTCCCACGGAGACCGCGGGAATTCATGCAAGAACGCTCTGCGTTCCGTGACGCAGAGCGTCACAAACTGCATTCCCATGCAGAACATGGGAACGAGAATACATGCCTATTATTTAGAGCGCTTACGTTCTATTTCAGTCAATAAAATTTTGCGTAAACGAATCGACTTCGGTGTGACTTCAACTAGTTCGTCATCACTGATAAATTCTAAGGATTGCTCTAAAGTCATTTTTTGAATCTTGGCACAGGTTAAACTTTCATCTGTTCCTGAGGCACGTACATTAGTTAATGGTTTAGGCTTAGTTGGGTTAACCACTAAATCGTTAGTACGAGAGTGAATACCCACTAACTGGCCTTCATAAATCTCATCGCCATTAACGACCAATAATTCACCACGAGCTTGCAGTGGATATAAAGAGTAATCAACCGCTTTACCTTTAGCCATAGAAATTAACACCCCACGCACGCGATTACCAACAGCGCCTTCTTTAATAGGGCCATAATGATCGAAAACATGGTAGTACAAACCAGATCCTGACGTTGCAGTTAAGAATTCTGTTTGAAAACCTAAGAGGCCACGCGAAGGCACGATATATTCCAAACGAATACGTCCTTTACCATCCGGCACCATATCTTTAAGATCGCCCTTACGGTCTCCTAACCTTTCCATAATAGTGCCTTGATGCTCTTCTTCAACTTCAATGGTCACATATTCAAAAGGCTCTGATTTAACCCCATCAATTTCCTTGATAATCACTTCAGGACGAGATACTCCCATCTCAAATCCTTCACGGCGCATATTTTCAATAAGTACCGATAAATGTAATTCACCACGCCCTGAAACTTTAAATTTATCAGGATCATCTGTTGGCGTAACACGTAAAGCTACATTATGTTGTAACTCTTTCTCTAGGCGGTCACTGATTTGACGTGTGGTAATAAATTTTCCTTCTCTACCGGCAAAAGGTGAGTTATTTACCTGAAAAGTCATGCTCACCGTTGGCTCGTCAATAGATAGGGCCGGTAAAGCTTCAACATTGTCTGGATCACATATCGTTTCCGAGATTTGCAAAGCATCAATACCACAGAAAGCAATAATATCACCCGCTCCTGCTGAATTAACCTCCACTCGCTCTAAACCATTAAAGCCATAAATTTTCAGCATCCGGCCACTACGAGTGTTACCTTCAATATCAACCAGGGTTAGTGGCATATTACGTTTAACCGTACCACGCTGAATACGTCCCACACCGATAATACCGACATAGGAGTTAAAATCCAGGCTAATAACCTGCATTTGAAAAGGACCATCAACATCTACTGCAGGTGCCTCTACTTTGTCGATAATCGTTTCAAATAATGGCGTCATATCACCACCTGACACATCGCCTTCCAGTCCCGCATAACCATTTATTGCTGAGGCATACACGATAGGAAAATCTAATTGCTCATCCGTAGCACCCAGATTATCAAATAAATCAAAAGTCTGATCGACAACCCAGTCAGGTCGAGCACCAGGGCGATCAACCTTGTTAATTACAACAATCGGCTTCAAACCCAAAGCAAAGGCTTTTTGCGTCACGAAGCGTGTTTGTGGCATAGGTCCATCAACCGCATCAACTAATAACAGTACACTGTCAACCATGGATAAAACACGCTCTACTTCGCCACCGAAGTCGGCATGTCCAGGTGTATCAACAATATTAATATGATAGCCATTCCAGTCTATAGCCGTATTTTTTGCCAGAATGGTAATGCCACGCTCTTTTTCCAGGTCATTAGAGTCCATCATTCTTTCAGTGGTTTGCTCATGTTCTGCAAACGTACCAGATTGCTCTAATAATTTGTCAACCAGCGTTGTTTTACCATGGTCAACGTGGGCAATAATGGCTATATTTCTTAATTTATCTATCACTTTATTTGTACTATTGTTAATGAATTTCATGTTTTCAAATAATGAAAACATTTATGTTGTTAATTCTTTTGACTATGGCTTACACAGCCTAGCTATGTAAGTTTAAATTTATTTGTAGCTACGACTGCTCCCACGGCAACTGGCAAAAACGCCAACCACTTAGATTGCCACGATGCTTATTCTTATCCAGATCGCCTTCAAAACCATCAAGGATATTAACCAAGTGTTTAAAGCCGGCTTGCTGCAAAACATCGGCAGCCTCTAATGAGCGTTTACCACTACGACATAAAAGCAAAACAGGGATCGCAACATCACTCACAGCTTGCTTAACTTGCTTAATAAAATCTGCATTTAACTGCCAGTCAGGTGCGTCTTTCCACGGCACCAGCACTGCACCTACTGGATGACCAACAAAACCATGTTCGATGGTTGTTCGAACATCAATCATGACAGCATCCGGGGTCTTCTGCATTAATTCCCATGACTGCTGAGGTGTTAAGTTTTCTATCATTTACTTAATACTTATTATAATTAGATCTTTTGCCCGACAAACTGAGCTTCATTCCTTAAGCCTTGTCGAATCGCACCTAAGCCTGAATTTTCTCGATAATACACTAGCTTCAACGAGGAAAATATTTGTAACAATTCATTTTCTGCCAATAAATAACGAAGATTTTTTGGCCCTTGCTCAGAAGATTTATATTGCGTATAGGTTTGATAAAACAGCAAACCATTAGGTTTTAAACTCTCCATTATCGCATTACAAATCGAACGGTCAAGAAATCGACTGACAACAATCACATCAAAGCAGTTGGGAGAAAATCTTTGCGTGGTAATTTCTTGAGTGAAGGTCCTGATAGCTATGGCGTGCGCATCTGCTTGCTGTTGCAGTTTACGCAGCGCAACAGAAGAAATATCCCATGCCTGCGTGGTCAGACCTTGCTTAGCTAATAGCAAGGCATTGGCACCTAAGCCACTGGCTAAATCCAGAGCGACCCCTGCTGAAGGTAATAAAAAAAGGTTTTCAGATAAAACTGATGCAGGCTCACTATTAATACTGAAGTTTCCCAATAATTATTTATGGTAAAATTGAAACTATGCTACAACTATATGAAAAAAATAGTCTTTTCATTCGTTTCAAATGCTATTGCCTAAGGGGAATTAAGTAGGGGTTTGCTATAAACATGGCAAAACCACCTAAAATAAACCTCGATACACCAGCATTGTGTATTTCAGCTACTCAATAATTGGGAAACTTCAGTATTTTTTCAGATAAAACTGATGCAGGCTCACTATTAATAGTCTCAGATTGATAAACCTGATCCCATTTATCCCTCAGCACCTTAACCATTAAAGGCCGAGCGCGTCCTTAACCACTCTTCAAGAAAAACTAAAAATGCGTGAACTTTTGCTGATAAATATTTTCGGTGTGGATAGACAGCATGAATATTCATGGGTTCAATCGCATAATCTTGCAATACAACCCGTAAATGCCCTTTCTCTATATCTCTGGCAACAATATATTCAGGCAACATCACCAGTCCCAGGCCTTTTTTAGCGGCAATACGAATCGGGTCCGCTGCATTTGCCTGCATCCGCCCAGAAACTATAATTTCTTTTTTGCCTTCCTGCCCCTTAAAAAGCCATTTATTGCTCGGTGGAATAGAACTATTCACTAAGCAACTATGCTGCACCAGGTCTTCAGGTACCAAAGGCAATCCATTTTCGGCAAAATAAGAACTAGAACCACAAACTAGCAATGGCGAACTAGCCATTTTTTTAGCGACTAAACTGGTATCCTCCAGACTTCCAAAGGCTATCGCAATATCAATCCCCTCATCTACCAGGTCACCATAACTGCTTTGTAAAATCAGATTAACCGATAACTCCTTATGTAATCTAAGAAATTCTGCAATAGCAGGAGCAACATATAAAGCGCCAATAACACTTGGAGCACTGATCTTTAACTTTCCTTTAGGTTCAGTATGCAAGAGGCTAACAGCATCTTCCATTTCCTCTATTTCCGCCAGAACTGTGCGGCACCTTTGCAAATAGGTTGCACCAACATCGGTCAAACTTAGGCTACGCGTCGTACGATTAAATAAACGCGCACCCAGATAACTTTCCAGTTGCCCCATATGCTTAGTTGCCATTGCCCTGGAAATAGACATTTCTTTCGCGCCACCAACAAAGCTACCTGCCCTGGCAACGCTGACAAATACCTTCATTCCTGTTAATTTATCCATAGGCCAACAAATCAGGAGTATTAAGAATAATTTGTCATTATAACGTTGCAGGCGACACAGGTACACTCAAACACGCATCCACTACTAGGAAAGGGCATATGCTCGCACGCCCATAGCTACGGTTTCCGCGGACAATCGCGCCACTGAATTAATCACGTAGCCTGTATGGAGCTTGCGGAATACAGGAAAATTAGCGCACTCACTTCCCCGTATTACACAAGCTCCATACGGGCTACACAACTATCGTTTTTTCTATTTTAGCCGAGAGGCTATCGGGTTAGCTTAACCCAAAATCACCTGCTTAATATCTTCCTGCTGCATATGCCTGACATCTTCACCTTTAACTGCATAAATCACATACTCACAGACATTACAGGCATGGTCCCCAATTCTTTCCAGTGAACGAATGACATTCATGATATAGAGTGCTCGCTTAATATTACGATTATCTTCCATCATCGATAGCGTTAACTGGCGAAAAATACCCACATATTCTCGGTCGATGTCTTTATCTTGCGCTAAAATACCTACCGAACTCTCTACATCCAGTCTAGCGAACACATCCAGCGCATCATGCAAGATTGTTCTGACTAATTCAGATAAATGCTTCAACTCATAAAATTCCGATAAATCTCTATTGTGCTCTTCAAGTTTAAACACCATTTCCGCAATACGTGTAGCCTGATCACCAATACGTTCCAGTTCGGTTATTGTTTTAGAAATAGCAATTAACAGGCGCAAATCAAATGCTGCAGGCTGACGCTTAGCTATAATTAACAAGCAATCTTCATCAATCTCACCTTCTAATGCATTGACAGCCGCGTCCTTTTGTACAACTTGTTCAGCTAGTTCAACATCACCCATTGATAGCGCCTCCATCGCATCTAACGATTGCTGCTCAACCAAGCCGCCCATCACCAAAACTTTATTGCGTATATCTTCTATCTCTTCATTAAATTTATGAGAAATATGCTGACCTATATGTTTTTTTTCCATTTTTTCTTGCTCGCTTATTATCGTATCCAGTTACTGCTTCCTGACAGTATCAATGCACTCGCTATTCTTCTTTACCCGTATCGTCCGGTAATATAATCTTCCGTTTGCTTTTTTGTAGGGTTAGTAAAGATATTATTGGTATCACCAAACTCTATTAAGTCCCCCATATACATAAAAGCAGTGTAATCTGATACGCGCGCAGCCTGTTGCATATTATGCGTAACAATCACAATGGTGTAGGTCTTTTTCAACTCATTGATCAACTCTTCAATTTTTAAAGATGAAATGGGATCCAGTGCCGAAGAAGGCTCGTCCAGCAACAAAATTGTTGGCTCAATAGCGATGGCCCGGGCAATTACCAAGCGCTGCTGTTGTCCTCCAGATAACCCCAGAGCATTATCCTGCAAACGATCTTTTACTTCATCCCAGATTGCAGCACCACGCAGTGACTTTTCAACCGCTTCATCCAGAGTTCTACGGTCATTAATCCCTTGTATACGCAGACCATAAGCAACATTCTCATAAATAGATTTAGGAAACGGGTTCGGCTTCTGAAATACCATCCCCACATGCCTACGTAATTCTGCCACATCAACACCAGGCCGATAAATATCTTTGCCTTCTATTTTAATACTGCCCTCAATTCTGGCTATATCAACTAAATCATTCATACGATTTATGCAGCGCAATAAAGTTGATTTACCACAACCACTCGGACCAATATAAGCAGTCACCTGTTTTTTAGGTATTTCCATAGTAATACCGTGTAAGGCTTGTTTTTCGCCATAAAACAGATTTAAGCCCTGTATGCTAATACTGGTTTCTGCTACCTGGCTTTTGACTTGATTATTTTGTGCAATAGCACTCATATCAATGGCATGTGTACGTACTGGTTCGGTACTCATAGGGTTACTCGGTTACTGTGTATTTAAATAATTATTTTTACCATGAAAAGTTTGCAGGCCTTGAAACTATGCTTTTCTGAAATTCAGATGCTTATTCGGCAAATTACTAGCAAACTTTCTTTGCTCACTTCACGTACTTCATGGCGATAAAAACTCACCTAAGAAGCTAGGATTTAATAATACCCGAAAGTATGGCGCAGGATTTTGGATTCACAGTCGTACTAGGAAAATAGGCGCATAGCAGGCTACGCAACTGTTTTTTTAGGGCGGATGTGGAGTCAAAAGACAAGTCAGACTCGGGTATTATTGAATTCTCGTTCCTAAGGAGCTATTAATTTTCTAATGCTCTATATTTTTCGCGTAGATGGTTTCTTATTCCAACAGCAAATAAATTCAAGCCGATAATGACCATTACTAATAACAAGGCAGTGGCATAAACCAAAGGTCTAGCTGCTTCAACATTAGGGCTTTGGAAGCCAACATCATAAATATGAAAACCTAGATGCATAAATTTTCTATCTAAATGCATAAAAGGAAAATTACCATCTAGCGGTAGCGTCGGCGCTAATTTCACCACCCCGACTAGCATTAGCGGGGCAACCTCTCCTGCAGCTCGAGCCACAGCTAAAATCAAACCGGTCATCATTGCAGGGCTAGCCATTGGCAACACCGTACGCCATAAAGTTTCTGCTTTAGTTGCCCCTAAAGCCAGGCTACCTTCGCGGATAGATTTAGGAATACGTGATAAACCTTCTTCCGTTGACACAATCACGACAGGTAAAGTCAATAATGCCAACGTCAATGATGCCCACAACATTCCCGGGGTACCAAAAGTAGGAGCTGGCATTGCTTCCGGGAAAAACAAGGCATCGATATTGCCACCCAGAATATAAACAAAAAACCCTAGCCCAAACACCCCGTAAACAATAGAAGGCACACCTGCCAGATTATTGACGGCAATACGAATAATACGTGTCATAGTGCCTTGTTTGGCATATTCACGCATATACACTGCAGCAATCACGCCAAAAGGCGTGACAATAACCGCCATAATCATGACCATCATCACGGTACCAAAAATCGCAGGAAAAACGCCCCCTTCAGTATTAGCTTCGCGTGGATCATCGCTTAAAAATTCCCAGACTTTTCTAAAATAATGCCCTGTTTTTTGCAAAACATTCATCGCATTCGGTTGATAATAAAGGACAACTTTTTCTAATGCAATCTCAACTTGCTGTCCATTAGATGTTTTAGCGACTAGACTATCCCGTCTAATTTTCTGATTGAGATCCGTTAGATTAGCCTGCAAGGCCTGATATTTTTTTTGCAGCTCTGCTTTCTGCAAAACAAGACCTTGCTTTGCTGTAGCATCAAACTTATTTTCTAATTCTAATTTTCGTTGCTTTAGACGTAGGCGCTCCAATTGATAATTAATAGTACCAATTTCACCCCTCTCAATATCTTTAATTTGCTCAAAGATATCCAGTGTACGCTGCATACGGATTGCTAAATCCGCCCAGGCACCTTCCCCCTGCGCAACAACTTCTCCACTCTGCTTAATGCTTTCTAAATAGCCGTAGAAATTTCCCCACTCACGACGCTCCAGCACCATTAAATTCTCAGGATAACTAGTCTGACGCATATCTTTACCCAGTAACCAGCGAAAATCCAGACCACTGATATCTCTATTACCTGTTTTCACTAAATACTGTGCTAACCCTGCAGCAGCCTGCTCTGGTGTATAACCTGCGGCTTTGGCAAGCTCTGGTTTGAGTACTTGCTGCTCAACCATTTCCCCGACAACAGTAATAGTTTGCTTACTACCTTTTTCGACATATTCAATAGCGGCGACCTGCGCTGGCCAAAAATGCCCTAAGCCACGTACTGCAATCAATGCTAATAAGCCAAAAACCATAATCAAGCTTAAGCTTACGGCGGCGGCATTTAACCAGACCCACGGCGCACCTGTTTTAAACCATTCACGAATCATACCGACACCCTTAAATCTGTAATTCTATAATCATGCATCATAATGAGCTGTATTTTTCACGTAAACGCTGACGAATCAGCTCAGCCAACGTATTAAAAACAAAGGTAAAGGCGAATAAAACCAGTGCTGCTAAAAATAGCACCCGATAATGAGTGCTATCCACTTCCGCCTCCGGCATTTCAACCGCAATATTGGCAGATAAAGTACGCATGCCCTGAAATACACTTAAATCCATTACCGGAGTATTACCTGTTGCCATTAAGACAATCATAGTTTCGCCCACAGCTCGCCCCAGACCAATCATAACCGCAGAAAAAATCCCCGGGCTCGCTGTTAATAACACCACTTTAGTCATCGTTTGCCAGGGTGTTGCACCTAAAGCTAAAGACCCAACACTTAAATGCTTAGGTACACTAAAAATTGCATCTTCAGTAATCGAAAAAATAGTAGGAATCACAGCGAAACCCATGGCGATACCGACCACCAGCGAGTTACGCTGATCATAACCTATGCCCAGCTCATTATTAAACCAGACAATAAGCTCACCATTAAACATCAGATCTTCTAATGGAGCGCTAACGCTATAAGCGAACCACGTCGCCAATAGAATGACGGGGATAAGCAATGCAGCATCATACCCATCAGGGACTTTCAAACGTATAGACTTAGGTAAAAACTGCCATGCAAAAGCGAACAGTAACACAGAGATGGGCAGTACTAATAAAATGCTAAACACTGACATTAAGTGCTCTTCGACAAAAGGAGCCAGCCATAAACCTGCCAGAAAACCCAGAATAACGGTAGGCAGAGCCTCCATAATCTCAATACTGGGCTTGACCACTCTGCGCAAGCCTGGCGCCATAAAATAAGCGGTATAAATCGCGCCCATAATCGCTAAAGGAACAGCTAACATCATGGCATAAAAAGCCGCCTTCAAAGTTCCAAAAACTAGTGGGGTCAGGCTGTATTTCGGTTCAAAGTCATTACTTGATGAAGAGGATTGCCAGATATAATCAGGTTGTGGATAACTCTCATACCAGACTTCTTGCCAGATTGACTTTATTGAGACTTCCGGGTGTTCATTATCAACTTCCCAGACATGAATCATGCCCAGATTATCCTGCAATAAGAAAGCATTAGCTCTTGGGGACATCACTAGTAACTTAGGCACCGCCGAGGTAACCTTCATCCTGAGTAACTCTCTTTCTGCAGTAGAATGATAAATCCCTGCAACACCTTGAGCATCAACAGCAATAAAACCTTTGCGCCGCTGCTCAGCATCTATGGCAACAACAGGTAGTTCAGAAACTTTAAATGCGCGCAGTTTCTGCACAGAGTAATGATTCGTGGCATCACGCACCAGACTCCACTGGCTCACGAGACCATTATTATCTCCCGCCAATAAAGATAACTCGCCGGTCAAAAAAACCAGACTGGTAAGCTGATCACCTGCATTAAGGATTTGTGTATGTTGAACAAGGACCGGATGTTGCTTATCGCTGATATTAAACAGGCTTAAATGGCCATCTCGTGTCGCCAGGTACAGGTTTCTCTGCTCTTTATCGAGTAACAGAAATTCAAGGTCAATTGCATCAACTTCTAACCTGGCATCGAAACGTTCAAAACTGTCTTCATCGGCAAAAAGAGAGTCTTCCTTAAATAAATTAGTTAATAAAACCCGGTTATCTGCTGTTCTTGCGACAAAGGTTGTACCTGACTCATTTGATCTAAAGGCAATATCAATAATAGCCTTCCCTTCCGGGTCAATTTGTAGAGCTTGCTCGCCTAATGGAAATTCTAACTGCGGCGTAATTAAGCGCTTATCATTGGGATATGTAATGCGATATTTATGCCTTACAACAATAACTCCGCCATTAGACAGTCCGTATACCACATAACCTTGCGAGGGTGAACCAACGGCAAAACTGGTAATAGCCACATCGACTGGGACTCCGATAGACTCGGTTTTAAGCACCACACCGCTATCTACTGCAAAAAAAACGGCTTTACCTTGATCGGTAAAGCGTACTGCGACTTCATTCTGCTCTTCAGGGGTAAAGAACAAAGTCTTACCAGCTGAAGCCTCAGGCACCTGGTATTGATGTACCGGATGCGCCTCTGCAGAAACAAAAAGTGGGTAGACCACATACATCAAATAGAAGAAAATCAAGACAATGGCAACAATAACACCCAGACCGCCGGCAACAACGCCATAACGGGCTAGCTGGTCTTTTATCTTGCGCCATTTTTGATAAGTTGCACTTATCTGAAGGTTAGAAGTTGCCATAAATAAAGATCATTGCGTGGTTTTCGAATCAATATTCTATTGTACAATCCTTATATGACAACAATGTGACATGAACTTAGGGAGATGGAAACACACATCATCCAAGATTGCTGGTCTTTTTGTCCGTCTTCTACGCTGTAGTAACAGTTGCGTAGCCTGCTATGCGCCTGTTACTACGCCTTGAATACGAACAAAAATCCTGCCCAATAGTGGACGTTTATTTATTTCCAGCTCCCTTACCAAAAAAAAGCCAGAACTCACTAATGGATTAACGTGAAATAAATTGAGAGCACTGTAGGGCATGGTTTCAGACCACCTTTATTTAGAACTGGCGAGCTGAAGCCGCGCCCTACAATTTCATGATCCCTGCTCAGGCAAAGTTATTGTAGTTCAGCTAACTTTTTCTTAACGACACTGGCAGGCAGAGGAATATAGCCGTCTTTAATTACAATTTGCTGACCTTCTTTAGAAAGAACCATCTTAATAAACTCTCTTTCCAATGGTGCTAAAGGATGGTTAGGCTTTTTATTAACATAAACATATAAGAAACGCGCCAAAGGGTATTTACCTGATAGTGCATTCTCCGGCGTTGCAGCAACAAATGGAGAGCCTTCTTTTTTCGTTAATGAAACTGCTTTAACCCCTGATGTTTTATAACCGATGCCAGAATAACCAATACCGTTCAACGAGGTAGACACAGACTGCACAACTGATGCTGATCCAGGCTGCTCATTTACGTTGTTCTTGAAATCCCCTTTACATAAAGCTTTTTTCTTAAAATAACCATACGTACCTGACACCGAATTACGTCCATATAACTGAATGCTCTTACTCGCCCATGAATCAGTTAAGCCCGCATCACCCCAGGTAGCTATATCAGTTGCATAGCCACATTTGCGTGTTGACGACATAATCGCGTCAACCTGAGCAATTGTCATACCTTCAATCGGATTATCTTTGTTGACATAAACCGCCAATGCATCGATGGCAACAGGAACTGCAGTAGACTTATAACCATACTTTTTTTCAAAAGCATCCAGTTCCTTGTCTTTCATTTTACGACTCATAGGACCGATATTTGCAGTTGCTTCTGTTAAAGCCGGCGGCGCTGTAGATGAACCTGCTGCCTGAATCTGAATATTTACATTAGGATAATAACGCTTGAATGACTCAGCCCATAAAGTCATAAGATTTGCTAAAGTATCAGAGCCAACACTGGATAGATTACCGGCAACGCCACTTTCTTTTTTATATTCTACAAGATCAGGATCGACTGTTTGCACAGCCATCACAGAATTGCTTACCAAGCTTGCTGAAACCAATCCAGCAGCAGCGACTAAAGATTTAGCTTTAGAAGTAAATTTCATTTTAATACTCTCATTATCAAATTAACATGTAACGTATTATGAATTGAGAATATGACAGCTTTATGACATGAGATTATTAATCGTCTGCTTATTTGATATGGCTACGAAGGGGATTGAGGATTTAAAAATACCCGAAAGTATCAAATTGGGATATTAATTAATTTTAATTCCTAAGATAAAGTTTATTATCAAATCACAGCTCACTTTGTAAGCGCTGATAAATACCGCCAAAACTACCATTACTCATCATTAAAAAATGACTATTGGGCGCCATTTCTTGCTGCAGTTCGCTGATAATTTCATCGATAGAGGTACAAATCTTAATATTATTTGTCTCCGTTTGTAATGCCATTAAATCCCAGTCTAGCTCTTCAGGCTGATAGATAATTGTACGATCTGCCAAGACAAGGGATTCAGCCAATACTTCACGATGAACTCCCATACGCATTGTATTTGAACGAGGTTCAACCACAGCAATGATTTTCTCTGCTCCCACATGCTTGCGTAAACCCTGTAAAGTCATCTGAATAGCAGTCGGATGATGAGCAAAATCATCATAGACGGTAACACCCTTAATATTGGCAATCACTTCCATGCGCCGTTTAACATTTTTAAACTTTGTTAAAGCCGCTATTGCATTGACAGGTAATATTCCGATATGTCGTGCTGCTGCAATTGCTGCTACTGCATTATAAACATTATGCAAGCCGGTTAACGGCCATTTAACTTGCCCCTGAATTTGCTGCTCAAATGCCACACTAAAATGACTACCATCCTCTTCTAGTAACTCTGCCTGCCATGCCGCATTCTGATTAATAGCAGTTAATTGCACCGGAGTCCAGCACCCCATAGCCAAAGTATCTTGTATATTTTCATCTGCTTCAGGGCAGATAATCATCCCCTCACCCGGAATAGTTCTTACTAAATGATGAAACTGGCGCTTAATCGCTGCTAAATCATCAAAAATATCCGCATGATCAAATTCCAGATTATTTAAAATGGCGGTTCGCGGTCGATAATGGACAAACTTGGAGCGCTTATCAAAAAATGCCGAATCATATTCATCCGCTTCAATAACAAAAAAATCGGACTCGCCTGAACGCGCCGAAATGCCAAAATTCATCGGAATTCCACCAATTAAAAAACCGGGTTTAAAGCCCTGGTGCTCCAGAATCCAGGCAAGCATACTACTGGTGGTAGTTTTTCCGTGAGTCCCTGCAACAGCCAACACCCATTTATTCTGCAACACATATTCAGCCAACCACTGTGGACCCGAGGTATATTTTAAACCCTGATTTAATACCGCTTCAACTTCAGGATTACCCCGCGACAGCGCATTACCGATCACGACTAAATCTGGTTTGATCTGTAAATTTTCAGCCCTATAGCCCTGCATTAACTGTATGCCTTGCTCAGCTAATTGCATGCTCATCGGAGGATATACATTCTGATCAGAGCCACTAACAGTATGCCCCAGCTCTCTTGCAATCAAAGCAAGCCCACCCATAAATGTACCGCAAATACCTAAAATATGAATATGCACAAAAGACTCCTGTTTAAATGTGCGAATTGAAATGAATATAGTGAAAAATCATGTGAAATAAACCCACAGGAATGAGAATTTAATAATACCCTCTCTTGGAAATAGATAAAATAACATAGCACAATGAGGTGCGGATATTTAGCCCACCCTTATAAGATGCAGACAAAAGAGACAGTGAAAGTATTCAACAAAATCCCCTTCCTGTTAGGAGGGATTAGGGGAAGTTTTATATCTTAAAACTAATCACGCAATTTCAATGGCATATGTTTTCCTGATTACCCATAACTCTCAGCTACACTACGTCATTCCTGCATGTTTTTAGCAGGAATCTCGTGGGGTTAGACAAAGATTCCCGATAAAGCTTGTGCCCACGCTTGACTGGGTAGACTTCGGGAATGACGAGTTTTTTAACATACTAATATTTCAAGTATTATTGTAATATGGCTAAGAGTTATGGGTAATCAACTATGTTTTTACACGACCCCCTTCTGTCCTTAATACTGCTTACTTAAGGGGGATAGCATAATAAACAATAAGTTAAGAATGTAGG
>NZ_BDMN01000017.1 GCF_002189065.1 Bathymodiolus platifrons methanotrophic gill symbiont | reverse complement strand
GATCGGGAAGCTGTTTGGTGATCGTGGTTATATTTCTAAAAAACTGACTGAGCTTTTGGCAACTGATGATGTTGAACTGATTACAACACTTAGAAAAAATATGAAACCCCGAGTGATGGCTGCTTTTGATGCTATCTTACTGAGAAAGCGCAGTATTATTGAAACAATTAATGATCAATTGAAAAATATTTTTCAGCTAGAACACTCTAGGCACAGATCACTGACGAATTATATGGTCAATGCAGTCGCCTGTTTGGTTGCTTATTCGTACCAAGAAAAAAAGCCTGCTCTCAACCTAAGAAGAGAAGATTTATTGCCTTTGCTATAATTCCTTATCCCGAACTCAGGTTACTTAAGGGGGATAGCATAATAAACAATAAGTTAAGAATGTAGGCTGGGTTAGATTTTTTAGCGTAGCGAAAAAACGTAACCCAGCAAAATGTTGATTTATGGTAAAAAGCTGGGTTATGCTTAGCTTCATACGAGCTACGTTAGAAGATAAGCCGTGAACACGCCTAATCAGCTATATTTTATTACCACTGCAAGGCTAATTCTGCCGTATTGTCTTATTAATCACCTGGATCTCGGTAAACTGCTGTTTTAACGGCACTAACTGGGCCTCAAGCAATTCAATATCTTCAACAATGCCTTCTATTAGAGTTACTAATCTTACGCAACATATGCAAACGACTCTCAGTTTGCTTTTTATGCTCTTTAATTTGACGCATTAAAGGCAGAAGTACGGAATCACTCCACTCAGTCGCATCTTGATTTGCCTGATAAAACACGTCACGAATTTTGCTAATTATCGAACTATACAGCTTTTTAACCACAATGGATTGCTCTGTCATCGTTGTTTTAAGGCTGGAACGAAAAGTCTCACCTTCTGTCAGTATTTGCTCTAACTCAAACTGGTACTGATCAAGAGAGAATAACTTTACTTCCCCCTCCCCGACACCATACTTCTCACCAAATTTCCTATGAATCACTCCTACTAACTCTTGAGTTTCATTCGCAGTCTCAACCGCTTCAAGTAGCACTTCGCGTAAATCGTCAAATAATAATTGAATATTTTGCTTCAAAGCATAAGTTGTTAGCCCTTTAGTCAGCTCTTGTTTGCTACGCTGTATAACTAAATTAACTTTTTCCTGTGACAAGGCATCGATCAAGGTCTTTGCTTGCACACTAAAAACTCGACGACTTGCCTGAAACTTTTCCACACTCAGTAAATATACTTGCTGGCGCTCCTGTGTTTCAGCCATCAATTTACTGATCATATCGGCATTATCACAATCAATTTGCTTAAATTCTTCCAATTGATCTAATGCGTATTTATATTTTGTTTCACTTAAACTTAAAGATTTATTAAGCAAAAAAACCAACTTTTTTATAATTGATTGTTTCGACAATTGCCCCCGATAAGACAGAACACTATCAGATAAATATGACTCCAGATTTGCCAAACGACTTTTTTCCAATAGATCTGCATCAGAATTAATTTTAGCCATTAAAGCCTGCCTGGCAGAAACAGGAAAAATAAGTTGCTTATCAATGCCTAGTTTTTCG
>NZ_BDMN01000016.1 GCF_002189065.1 Bathymodiolus platifrons methanotrophic gill symbiont | reverse complement strand
AAACAAACAGAGAGGCTCGTTCGCGGCCTAAAGTGGTTTCGGAAAAATGATCTTGAAGCGGGAGTAAAATATCGCGTAAAATGAACATGAATGAGGCCGTTTTGTTTGTATAATCAATGAGTTAACATCTTTTATTATACAGTAAAAACAGGTCTCATTCATCATTAACCTGTTGTTTTTTAAGTAAATTCAAGGGTTTTAGCAAACGGAATGCCAGTATTATTAGGAAATGCTAATATTTATTAAAAATAAGCACTAACTAATATTCTTATGCTTTAAAAACTAGGAAACTTCAGTCCAGAATACTTAACCCCTGTTTCAATATAGGATGCGGAAGACTGATCAAAGCATAGCGCCAACAAGGAATTTCTAGCTCTTCTGCATCTAACAAGCCAGATCTATTTGCCTCACGCTCATTCCACAAACCTAATTTATACGCGTGTTCTCTGGATACTTTTTTAACCGCCAAGAGCTCTTTAAATGCTTCCTGTATTTGTTCTGGCGAATCACAATCCAGATCAATTTGCGTCCAGTTTTCAGAATTTCGCTTGCACTCTATTAAAGAGCTATCGTCAAGCCGGGTATCTATATCCAGCAAACGAATATAACAACCCGCCTCATCATAAAACAACTCGCTTGGACACGACCTTGCGCTCTCCACTGCTGAAGGCAAGAGTTTTAAGCCCATTTCAGAATAGAATAAGGCATTCATTAGTTCAGTTTTACCACGCAAAAATTCAGCTGCAAAAGCCAGAGTAATACGCGCACTATTCAAAGCATTAAGTATGCCTAACAACTCGCCTGTTACCTGTTCATCTGCCAATTCATATCGCTCGCACCACTCACAATACATTTCAATTGCCTGAGCAGTATTTTTGCGCCATTGAGCATATTCATGCAGTTGTGCTGTAAAATTCATACTTCCCGCACCTATATTGCTTAACTTTAAATTAAATTGTAGACTAAAAACTGCAAAGTTATGCTAATTTTCTTAACTTCGTGTAAAGATCAAATCCCAGACGCCATGCCCCAGTCGTAAGCCCCTCTGCTCGAATTTTGTTAAAGGCCGATAATCAGGCCTGGAACAATAATCCTGGCTCGGACTTTGATTAGAAAACACCTCTGCCGCAGTTAAAATCTTCAAAATATGCTGGGCATAATGCTGCCAATCCGTTGCTGCATGGAAGTAACCTCCCGCCACCAATTTCTGCGCAATTAAATGCACAAAAGCAGGGCGTACAATACGCCTTTTGTGGTGTTTTCTTTTATGCCAGGGATCAGGAAAAAACAAATGCACGCCTGATAATCCATGCCCTGGAATGCACTTCTCTAGCACTTCTATCGCATCATGATAAAAAATTCTAACATTAGAAATTCCTTGTCGCTCCAGCTGTGCTAATAAATTACCAACACCAGGTTTATGCACCTCAATGCCAATATAGTCCTTATCGGGATTTTCCAGCGCCGTTTTTGCCAGGCTTTCACCATTCCCAAAGCCAATTTCAAGAATAACAGGCCCACGACGACCAAAAATTTCCGCAAAATCACAGACAAGCTCATGATCCAGACAATATTTCCCCCAAAGAGTATCGAGCGCGTACCTTTGCGCCGTTGTCATACGCCCAATTCGGCGAATAAAGCTCTTAATTCTTGGAACTTCCTGCCCTTCTGCTAATGAGGCCACGTATGCTTACCCAATCAAACCATCTACTGGCGAAGACGCAGAAGCAAATCGTTTTCTCGGCATACGTCCGGCTAAAAAGGCTTCACGCCCAGCCTGAATTCCTTTTTTCATGGCAGAGGCCATTAACACCGGATTCTGAGCGACTGCAATCGCAGTATTCATTAATACTCCATCACAACCTAATTCCATCGCTACTGCCGCATCAGACGCAGTACCAACACCCGCATCAACTAAAATAGGTACCTTGGCATTTTCTACAATGGTCAGAATATTATAAGGATTTTGCACCCCTAATCCAGACCCAATTGGAGCTGCAAGCGGCATTACCGCTACACAACCAATCTCTTCCAGACGCTTGGCAATAATTGGATCATCATTAGTATAAACCATCACATCAAAGCCATCTTTTACCAGCAACTCAGCAGCAGCCAAAGTCTCGACTATTTCTGGCAATAAGGTTTTTTGATCAGCCAAAACCTCCAGCTTAACCAGCTTGCGCCCACCCAACAACTCACGAGACAGGCGGCAGGTTCTCACTGCATCATCAGCAGTAAAACAGCCAGCTGTATTGGGTAAAATAGTATATTTGTCCGGCGAAATAACATCCAGTAAATTAGGCTCATCAGGCTTTTGACCAATATTAGTCCGTCTAATGGCGACTGTTACAATTTCTGCTCCACTCGCCTCAATAGCCAGCTGAGTTTCCTGCATATCCTTATATTTACCAGTACCCACTAATAAGCGTGATTTATACTGTTGTCCGGCAATAGTAAAGCTATCTTCCTGACCACCGCCAATTGCCTGGACAATTTCCAGCCTATCATCCGCTTTAACATTAATCTCTGCATATTGATTAAAGGGCAAAATCTCCTTATTCAATTCAACTGCAATACGTTTATTAGCTAAACCCAAATCATTAACAATATCTGCCACGCTAATACTTTCTGTATATTGTTTCGTTTCGCCATTTACATAAACATTCATTCTTGATTCCTGTTAGTTTTTTACAGTTCGTCTGTTTTGTACCGCAAGCGCCAGATTCTTCAGCGCTATTTTCGTGTCCGCCCAGTCTATACAAGCATCTGTTACACTTTGCCCATAAACCAGAGGCTGCCCTGCAACGATATCCTGTCGCCCTGATTTTAAATGACTCTCAATCATGACCCCCATAATACGCTGATCACCACCCGCTATTTGTTCAGCCACATCGTCAGCAACCAATAATTGCCGCTGACATTGTTTTAAACTATTCGCATGACTTAAATCAATCATGATATTAGCCTTTAAACCAGCCTTTTCCATACTAAGCGCCACCTTATCGACACTGACAGCATCATAATTAGGTCCATCAGTCCCACCTCTTAAAATGATATGCGCATCTTCGTTACCCGTCGTAGAAAAAATAGCTGAATGCCCCGCACTAGTGACTGATAAAAAATGATGGGGTCGCATTGCTGCATTAATGGCGTCATTGGCTATAGCAATGGTGCCATCCGTTGCATTTTTAAAACCAACAGGACATGACAAGCCAGAGGCAAGCTCTCTATGACACTGACTTTCCGTTGTTCTCGCGCCAATCGCGCCCCAGGCAATTAAATCAGAAATATATTGCGGAGTAATTAAATCCAGATACTCTGTTGCCGCCGGCACACCCAGTGTATTGAGTTCTAATAATAACTTTCGAGCTACACGCAGCCCCTTATTAATATTAAAGCTATCATCTAAATCAGGGTCATTAATCAAACCTTTCCAACCCACCGTTGTGCGCGGTTTTTCAAAGTAAACGCGCATAATGATATGCAAGTCTTGCTTTAACTCGTCTTTAAGACTGTTTAACTGTTGCGCATACTCCAGGGCAGCCTTGGTGTCGTGTATAGAGCACGGCCCCACAACCACAACCAAACGATCATCTTGCCCCATTAGAATATCATGCACGGCTCTACGAGCATCAGTTGTCGTTTTAGCGGCCACTTCAGTTATCACCAGCTCCTCATGAACCTGCACGGGCGCCATGACCTCTTTGGTCTCACGAATTCTTAAATTATCTGTATTAAATTGACTTTGCATGAGCTATACGAAAAACGATTATCACTGTTAAAATAGATTAACCGAGCATTTTAACATAAAAACACGCTAACAAATAAGCCTGCCTTTTTAAAACTGAAAAGGCTATAATTTCAAACCAGTAACTTGTAGGCCGCGACTTTAGAGACTATGAAAGTACCTGCGTTTAGCCTCCCCCCTTGAGAAGGGGGACTGAGGGGGATCGTATAAAAACACAGGCGCGCCATGCTACCTCACAACATTCTGGGACTCCTGTCACCAACATTCATTCGCCTACGCAGCGAATGGGAGATGCCCTGGTCGCCCTGCGTCCGTCTCAACTACGCACAAAACCCTGCTCCGTTAAGACTACCTCAAATGGCTGGACGGCTATTCGGAATGCAATTCTTGCCTCCCTCGCGCGCTACTAGCGCACTTCGGATCAGCGAATTGCCCTGTCGCCTACCAGGGACTAAAAATCATCACTCCGCTTAGGCTCCGTTTCCCTGATTTTAAGCGTAGGCCACTGATATTGTATGATTAGTTTAAATATATATCAAACCTCCCCTAGCCCCTCCTTAACCAGGGAGGGGGATTTTGTTGAATACTTCCACAGTCTCTAAAGAGGCTGTGAAAGCATCTGCTTTTAGCCTCCCCCCTTGAGAAGGGGGGACTGAGGGGGGGGTATAAAAACATAGGCCACATTGATATTGCATGATTAGTTTTAATATATCAAACCTCCCCTAGCCCCTCCTTAACCAAGGAGGGGGATTTTGTTGAACTGAAGTTTCCCAATTATTGAGTAGCTGAAATACACAATGCTGGTGTATCGAGGTTTATTTTAGGTGGTTTTGCCATGTTTATAGCAAACCCCTACTTAATTCCCCTTAGGCAATAGCATTTGAAACGAATGAAAAGACTATTTTTTTCATATAGTTGTAGCATAGTTTCAATTTTACCATAAATAATTATTGGGAAACTTCAGTTGTTGAATACTTTCACAGTCTCTAAAGAGGCTGTGAAAGCATCTACGTTTAGCCTCCCCCCCTTGAGAAGGGGGGATTGAGGGGGGTGTATAAAAACATAGACCATTGATATTGTACGATTAGTTTTAATATATCAAACCTCCCCTAGCCCCTCCTTAACCAGGGAGGGGATTTTGTTGAATACTTTCACAGCCTCTAAAGAGGCGGTGAAAGCATCTGCTTTTAGCTTCCCCCCTTGTGAAGGGGGGGGGGACTGAGGGGGGGTGTATAAAAACATAGGACACTGATATTGCGTGATTAGTTTTAATATACCAAACCTCCCCTAGCCCCTCCTTAACTAAGGAGGGGGATTTTATTGATACTTTTACAGGCGTCAAAGGCACGCCCTTGCAACATTTGTAATCACCTTAACTTATAACAATAAAGGAAATATCATGCAACACACTCAAAACCTTGTTCATGACGCCGGCCTTGGCTTGCGCCGCTCCTTTATTGAGCAAGCACTGGCAACACCACTAAACAATGTCAGCTTCTATGAAGTAGCACCAGAAAACTGGATGACACTAGGCGGAAAACCAGGCAAGCAATTTAGAGCAATGACCGAGCGCTATCCATTTATCTGTCATGGCTTATCCCTATCTATTGGAAGTACAGACCCACTTGACGAAGCATTCATTAAAAACTTAAAAGACTTTATGCATGAGCATAAAATCAAGTTTTATAGTGAACACCTAAGCTACTGCAGCCATGACGGACACCTCTACGATTTAATGCCTATCCCTTTTACAGAGGAAGCAGTGCATCATGTTGCCAAACGCATACAGCGCGTACAAGACATACTGGAACAAAAAATAGCAATTGAAAATGTCTCCTATTACGCTGCTCCAGGCCAGGAAATGTCTGAAATTGATTTTTTCAATGCCGTGACGACAGAAGCAGATTGCGACGTACTAATAGACATTAACAATATTTACGTCAACAGTGTTAACCATGGTTATGATGCTGAACAGTTCTTACAGGCTATCCCGGCACAACGCATTAGTTATGCGCATATCGCAGGACACTATGTAGAAGCCGAGGATTTTCTGGTGGATACTCATGGCGCTGAAGTTATCGACCCGGTATGGCAATTACTCGGCAAAGCCTATGAGCTATATGGCGTATTTCCAACACTTCTGGAAAGAGACTTTAATATACCCGACATCGCGGAACTACAGCGAGAAGTGAGCACTATTCAATCCATTCAATCAGCATGGCACACGCATAATGAGCAACTTTCCGCATAAAATCGACTTTAAAGCCAAGCAAGCTGAGTTTTCTGCTTATATCCGCAACCCTGCCGAGCAGCCCTGCCCGGAAGATGTACAGCCGGAACGCATGCAAATGTACCGCGAATTATTTTTTAATAATGTAGAAAGCTTCTTATCCAGCAACTTTCCCGTATTACGAAAAATCTTAAATGACGCACAATGGCAACAACTGGCACAAGATTTTTTTGCCACTCATCCGTGCACAACCCCGTATTTCTCCGAGATTCCCGAGGAATTCATCGCTTACTTGCAGAATGAAAGAGCAGCTAACACAGAAGACTATCCGTTTATGCTAGAGCTTGCCCATTATGAATGGGTAGAAATGGCTCTGTCTATAGCCCAGGAAAATCTCCCTGACACTGAAGCAGAGCAGATAACTGATCTGAATCAAACAATCAGCTTATCGCCCTTAGTCTGGATATTAGCCTATCAATTCCCAGTACACAAAATATCACCTACTTATCTACCATTACAAACACCAGAGCAACCCAGTTATCTAGCCGTTTCCCGTAATAACGAAGATGAAGTAAAATTTATTGAACTTTCCCCAATGAGTTTTCACCTATTACAAACAATACAAACTCACCAGCCGACAAGCATTGCTAATGGTTTAACTATAATCTTACCTGACAGCCCAGGCGAATCTCTTAAAAATTCAGCTATTGAAGCATTACAGCAATTTATAGATAAGCAGCTTGTCTATATGTCGTAGTGAAAATATTCAATGCCAAAGTTCCCAGGAATAGACTCCAAATCAAGCTAGCTGACCTCTTGACTTATGCACTACCTTATAAAAAACTGACGCCCTCAGTGGCTCCGCCTTGAATCCAGGAAGCGGAAATGAAACTAAAAATCGAGTCTGACCCTAATATTTCCGGTCCCTTGACTGAAATAGATCGAACGTAACCATTCAGCTCCCCCTCTTTAGCAAGGAGGGGCTAGGGGAAGTTTTATTAAAAAGAATTCCTTCCTGTCTTTATTAAACAACTTTTAAATAGTCACTATTTTCACTGCATATCAAGTCACCATTTCTTTGTAAAGCAAAATAGCCTCGCTTTAATACCTCTTCTTTTGCATCATAATTCATATGAAAAGCGGCTAAAGCACCATACAACTTATAATCCTTATAAATTGGAAATAACTTCTTAAAATTATTAAATTTCCGGTCCAGTTTATCCAGATCATTAATGTGCGCCTTATACTTAACCTCAACAATAGCAATCGAATCGCCATTAGTCATAAACAAATCATATTCTTCCTGTATATTACCTCGGTGCTTTTCCATATTCTTGGTAATATCATCAAAAGCAATTGCACCCAAATGGTTATCTTTGATTAAACTGTTATAAAAAAACTCCTCAGCCACATCACCCTGATTACGGCTAATATTGCCTAGCCGCACACCTAGCCGCTCTATTTTTTCGTCAGTACGCTTCATTTGTTCATCAGTCTTCTTTATCTGCTCATCAGTAAGCTTCTGGGAAACAGCCAAACTTGCTACTAATTCTTTCAATTCATCATCTGTCATAAATATCACCTAGAATTTTTATGGCATTATAGCAAGCAATGCAAATCGAACAGTTAATAAGCAAATAACAAACCTTCCCCATGCTGGCATATTAACCGTTACTATATTTTTTCAAGTGATGAGCCATCAAAGAAAAACAAGAAAAATTAAATCGAGTCTGACCCTAATATTTTAGGCACAAGTTGATCTGGAAGAAATATGGTTGTACACATACCAAGAATGGGGAACTGATCAGGCTGATAAATATCTGAACTTACTCTTTTCCAGATTTACGTGGCTATCTAAAAACCCGTTAATCGGCAAAAAACGTGATGATATCAACGCTGGATACTATTGTTTTCCTGAAGGAATGCACCTGATTTTTTATACCCTAAGGAATGTGCACGAAATAACTTCCTGAAGCAGCCAAGCTTGAATAATGAAATATCTCCCCTAAATTAAGGTTATCTTAATTTATTACTCAGTGGTTGTCTTATGTCATTTCCTTATAAAAAAAATATCGAAAAGTCGATGAAGAAATTTTATGACTCACTTTGTGAAAAAAATAAGCGACGGTATGCCGCCATTGAAAGTGAAAAATTATCTCATGGTGGCGTTAACTACTGAAGTTTCCCAATTATTGAGTAGCTGAAATACACAATGCTGGTGTATCGAGGTTTATTTTAGGTGGTTTTGCCATGTTTATAGCAAACCCCTACTTAATTCCCCTTAGGCAATAGCATTTGAAACGAATGAAAAGACTATTTTTTTCATATAGTTGTAGCATAGTTTCAATTTTACCATAAATGCGACGGAAATTATACTTGCCCAGGACTTATATCCGGAAAAACTGCCTGGAGATGAGCCGGAAGAACTAGAGGTTGTACCATGGAAGCTGGATAATTTAACGCAACTAGTGAGTAGTGGGCAATGTACAGAAGCACGAAGTATTGCTGCTTTGTACATGGTTAGAGATTATATGCTGCAACAGAATGGTTAAAAAAATAATTAACGACGGAAGGCTCGAAACATATTCCATATAAAAATTCTCCCTTCGTTATCCTTTATTTGTCTGCTATATAAGAGGTAAAAAAATGAATTATAAAATTTCATTATTGCCCCTAGTCGAAAACATAGAAAGCAAAGCGGTATTAAAAAAATGCGCCAAAGCCCACCAAGCCTTAGCTGAGTTAAAAGGTCTTGTGGCAACCATCCCCAATGAGAGTATTTTAATTAATACCTTATCCTTGCAAGAAGCTAAAGACAGTTCTGCAATAGAAAATATTATCACTACGCATGATGAATTGTTTAAAAGTGATATCTTCGCCCAGCAATTTATCACGCTGGCGGCTAAAGAAGTGTTTAATTATGCTTCTGCTTTACAAGATGGTTTTAGCCAAGTTAAACAACATGGGCTTTTAACCTGTAATGATATAAAAAAGATACAAGCAGCCATTGAACAAAAAAATGCGGGTTTTAGAACCCAGTCGGGAACAACGCTAAAAAATGAGCAAACAGGGGCTGTAATCTACAGCCCGCCGCAAAAACATGATGAGATTGTCGAACACATGTCCAACCTTGAGCAATTTATCAATAATGATGAATGCTGTGAATGGGATGACCTAGTTAAAATGGCGGTGATTCATCACCAGTTTGAAAGCATTCATCCGTTTTATGATGGTAACGGGCGCACAGGTCGAGTGATTAATGTGTTGTACTTGATTAAACAGGATTTATTAACACTACCAGTGTTGTATTTAAGTCGCTATATTAATCAGCATAAACAAGACTATTACCGATTGTTGCAAAGTGTACGGGAAGATCAAAACTGGGAGCCATGGTTATTGTTTATATTGGAGGCTGTGGAACAAACATCACGGCAAACTATTATTTTGATTAAGGATATCAAAAGCCTAATGCAGGAATACAAAATACAGTTACGCGAGCAATTACCTAAAATTTATAGTCAGGATTTGCTGAATAATATTTTTCGTCATCCGTATACCAAGATTGAGTTTGTAATGACTGATTTACAAGTACATCGAAATACAGCAGCTAAATATTTAGATGCTTTGCTTGAATTGGGTTTGCTTTCTAAACATAAATTAGGAAAGGATAACTTTTATCTTAATGAGGCCCTTTTTCAGTTACTGCTGAACAGTAATGAACAACAAAACCAAGCATAATAGTCATACAAAATGGCATTTTCTTGTGCATGTTATTTGGATATGCACACAAAATGACATTTTCTTGTGCGTGTTATTTGGATATGCACACAAAATGACATTTTCTTGTGCGTGTTATTTGGATATGCACATAAAAAGGGTCTTTATAGGAATAAGGTTTAACCACAACATGTAAAACTAGTTTTAACAAAAGTAAATAGTGGGTTTTTTACCCTTAGGAATAAGCACGAAACAACTTCCCGATATTAATTATTCTTGAGGAATTGCACGGTAATTCCATTTTGGTAAATGTGTATCAAATACAATCGGCATTATTTCTTTGAAGTCAGCGGCATATTTTCGTCCTGTCTCGTATATTTTGTCGAGTATGTGAACAATTGTTGTTAGTCCTTTTGACGTTGATGTTCTAGAAATCAATGTTTTAACTGTTTCAACCGAGTCAAATACAACACCTTCACAAGCACGAGTCACATGAGGAAAAAAACGATGTT
>NZ_BDMN01000015.1 GCF_002189065.1 Bathymodiolus platifrons methanotrophic gill symbiont | reverse complement strand
ATGGTGGAGAGAGTAACAGCTCACGGCACTACATTTTTAAAGAAGATTTACAAAAGACTGCGAATGCACTTGGATTGGAAATTAGGATTGCCCACTATCCTCCTTATACCTCCAAGTATAATCCCATTGAACATCGTTTTTTTCCTCATGTGACTCGTGCTTGTGAAGGTGTTGTATTTGACTCGGTTGAAACAGTTAAAACATTGATTTCTAGAACATCAACGTCAAAAGGACTAACAACAATTGTTCACATACTCGACAAAATATACGAGACAGGACGAAAATATGCCGCTGACTTCAAAGAAATAATGCCGATTGTATTTGATACACATTTACCAAAATGGAATTACCGGGCAATTCCTCAAGAATAATTAATATCGGGAAGTTGTTTCGTGCTTATTCCTTAGCTGGCAAGATAAGCGTATTTATCAACCGTTTCTCGTGCTTTATAGGTAGCAATAACCTTATCAATATTTTCTAGGCTTAAAATATTTTGATTCTTACCCGATTTAAATTCACGGCTGGCATCAATAAAAAACACGGTGTTATCTACTTTTTGCTTTTTAAAGATCAAAATAGCCGCAGGAATGCCTGTTCCAAAAAACAGTTTTTCTGGTAAGCCAATCACTGTATCCAGTAGGTTTTCTTCAATCAGTTGTTTACGGATTTTACCTTCTGATGCACCACGAAATAACACCCCATGAGGTACAACTACGCCCATGCGACCTGTTTCAGGTTTAAGGGTTTCAATCATGTGGCTAATAAATGCATAATCCCCTTTAGTTTTAGGCGGTGTGCCTCGGCGAAAACGTCCATAAACATCATCTGCTGCCCCGTCATGCCCTCATTTATCCAGAGAAAACGGAGGGTTTGCGGTGACAATATCAAAATGTAATAAACCGTTACCACTGGCATCTTTTAATAAAGGGTTACGAATAGTGTCGCCCCATTCAATGCGGTGGTTATCTTCGCCATGCAGGAACATATTCATCATTGGCTAATGACCAGGTAGAACCAATGGATTCCTGCCCAAAGAGTGCATATTTTTTAGAGCCATTAAAGTTTTCGCGCACTCTACGGCCACATTTCATTAATAAAGAACCTGAGCCACAGGCAGGATCACAAATTTCATCACCTTCTTGTGGGTCTAATAAAGTGGCAAGTAAGTCTGATACTTCGGGGGGAGTATAAAATTCCCCAGCGGTGCGGCCACTCCCCGCAGCAAAGTGTTTTATTAAATATTCATAGGCATTACCAATAATATCTAAGGTGCCGACACGACTAGGGCGTAAGTTAAGTATGTCTTTTGCAAAGTCTTCTAACAGGTGGCGTAAAATCTCATTTTTTTGTTTTTCTGCCCCTAAATTGTTGTTAAAACTAATGTCCTGGAACACATTTTTCAATTTGGAACCGTTGGCTTCTTCAATCGCGTGTAAAGCCATATCAATCCGTTGACCATTTCCCGCTTCATGGCGTTGTTCATACAAATCCCAAAAACTCGCACCTTTAGGTAGCACAAAGCGTTGTTTTGCCATCATGGCATTAATCAATTCGGGTTGATCTCCATACTGTTCTACTAGCTGGTTATATTCATCTTTATAAACATCTGAAATGTATTTGAGAAATAGCATAGTCAGAATAAAGTCTTTATACTGAAGTTTCCCAATAATTATTTATGGTAAAATTGAAACTATGCTACAACTATATGAAAAAAATAGTCTTTTCATTCGTTTCAAATGCTATTGCCTAAGGGGAATTAAGTAGGGGTTTGCTATAAACATCATCAGTGTTCCTAAAATAAACCTCGATACACCAGCATTGTGTATTTCAGCTACTCAATAATTGGGAAACTTCAGCTTAGCAGGATGTGAATCAGTTTAATCACGCCCTTGCTATTGGGGTGTAAAAAGCCAAAGTTCCGCGCACGGCGAAAGCCTTTAGGCAAAACATGTTGCAATACCAGCCAGAGAAAATCAGCCCCCGAAACTATTTTGGTTATATAGCGTTTGGTTTTACTGTCTTGATAGCGGTATGTTACTTTGCCATCATGGCAGGATAAAATATCCTTTTCACGAATCACACCACCGCTGAAAATCATGGAAACGGAGCTTAGCGAAGTGGT
>NZ_BDMN01000014.1 GCF_002189065.1 Bathymodiolus platifrons methanotrophic gill symbiont | reverse complement strand
TTATTTTATTACTGAAGTTTCCCAATAATTATTTATGGTAAAATTGAAACTATGCTACAACTATATGAAAAAAATAGTCTTTTCATTCGTTTCAAATGCTATTGCCTAAGGGGAATTAAGTAGGGGTTTGCTATAAACATGGCAAAACCACCTAAAATAAACCTCGATACACCAGCATTGTGTATTTCAGCTACTCAATAATTGGGAAACTTCAGTCTTTATAGATATCGGGACTAATCGTGCCACGAAAAGTGTCACAAGCGCTCCATACTGCTTTGTTGATGTCGTCCTGGTTAATTTGACTGTTTGGCATAGGGTATCTCTGTGTTAATCACTGAATATTTTACTGGCAATCGTTTTAAGCTGCTGCTGCCGGTTATTTATCAGTTGGTGTAATATTTTTTGTTCCTTTATCGCTGCACGATGTAGGGAAACTATCTGCTTCTGTGTGGCAATAGGTGGAAGGGTGATCGGTGTATCTTCCAGTATTTTTCGACGAATACTGACATATAATGAGCCTTCTGCGCTGTTTTTAAAATACCGTTGCGCAGGTAACTGGTTCAGTTGCCAACTGATAAATTCAGGTAATGCATGTTTTTTTTGCGCTTGATGCAGTCGTACAATGAAAAAATGTGGTGAACAAACGCTGTATTCGGGTAAATATCGAACATAAGTGGCAAAGTGCTTTGCTCCTTTAGCAACAAATAAAATATCTTCTGTTTGTAGCCAATCAGGTTGTTTGCGCCCAGCTAATTTAGTGGTGATCAGTTGCTCTGCATTAATTTCATTATAATTATCAATATCGCGGACTTGCACTACATGTGCTGAAGCATGAGCGACTGGTGCAATTGTGCCACGAAAGGGATGGCCAGGGCGAATATCAGCAATATCGTAAAGTTTGGTTTTTACTATCATGTAGCAAAGATTAATGCGCCTAAAAGCATAAGAGTTTTATGATTAGAGAATATTGAAGGAAAGAGGTGGTAGTGTCAAGTTATCCTGCAGTAATGTAATGATGCAATATTGTCTTCAGTGTATTAATCTCATGTTTATGTAGCGGGATGTGGGCTTATAGGGTCTGTTTTATTCAGTATAAGTTAATGAAATTGTATAGGGTATCTAACTTTTTTGGCTATTTTTAGAGGGAGTTGATGAATGTTATCCCGAAAAATACAGAATTAGTTTAAAATTACATACACAAACTTTTTTACATTTATCACTGTTATGCAACAAACATCGTTAGAAACTGTTCAGGCGCTGGAAACAGTCAGGGACTATATTCGCTGGGGTGCCAGCCGTTTTGCTGAAGCAAAGCTGTTTCATGGCCACGGTACGGCTACGGCTCTGGATGATGCAGCTGCTTTGGTCTTACATAGCTTGCATTTGCCATATAATTTATCCGAGAGTTATTTTAGCGCTCGGCTGACAGAGGATGAGCGACATAAAATTGTTGACCTTGTTAACCGGCGCATTAAAACCCGTATTCCATCGGCTTATTTAATGCATGAAGCAGTTTTTGCTGGTCTGGATTTTTATGTGGATGAGCGTGTTTTAGTACCTAGATCACCTATTGCTGAATTAATCCGTGAGCAATTCTCTCCCTGGGTTGAAGCTGATCAGGTGCTGCGTGTACTGGATTTGTGTACAGGTAGCGCTTGTATTGCAATTGCCTGTGCCTATGCGTTTCCTGATGCAAAAATTGATGCAGTGGATTTATCTGAGGATGCTCTGGAAGTTGCTAAAATTAATGTCGCTAAACACGAAGTTGAAGAGCAGTTAACTCTGTATCATTCTGATTTGTTCACTGCATTGCCGGCACAAAAATATGATTTAATTGTTTCTAACCCTCCTTATGTTGCAATTGCCGAATGGGAGCAGCTTCCTGCAGAATTTCATGCGGAACCTGAAATGGGCTTTACCGGTGGAGAAACAGGTCTGGACCTGGTCTATAAGATTTTAGTGGATGCTGCTGAATATCTCAGTGAAGATGGTGTTCTGATAATAGAAGTGGGTAGTAGTGCGCAAACATTACAAACGCAATTCCCTGATGTGCCTTTTTACTGGCTGGATTTTGAGCAGGGTGGTGATGGTGTTTTTTTATTAACAGCTGAACAAGTATTTGCATTTAACAAATTATTTAAAGAGGCACTAGGGTAAGTATGTCAGGAAATAGCATAGGAAAATTATTTACGGTTACTACATTTGGTGAAAGCCATGGTATTGCATTAGGTGCGACAGTTGACGGATGTCCGCCAGGGTTAGAGATTTCCGAGGCAGATTTGCAAGGAGACCTGGATCGTCGTAAACCGGGAACCTCAAGGCATACAACGCAACGTCGTGAAGCTGATCAAGTGGAAATTTTATCCGGTGTGTTTGAGGGTAAGACAACTGGAACGCCGATTGGCTTGTTGATTAAAAACACTGATCAACGTTCTAAAGATTATGCCAATATTGCTGAAACATACAGACCAGGACATGCTGATTATGTTTATGATCATAAATATGGTTTTCGTGATTATCGTGGCGGTGGCCGTTCCTCTGCCAGAGAGACGGCAATGCGTGTTGCGGCTGGGGCAATTGCCAAGAAATATTTGCTGCAGCAGTATGGTATAGAAATTCGTGGCTATCTGGCGCAACTAGGCCCTATTAAAGTTGATCCGGTCGATTGGTCGGCAATGGATAATAGCGCGTTCTTTTGTCCTGATAGCAGTAAAGAAGAGGAATTAGTTACCTATATGGATGCTTTGCGTAAAGAAGGTAATTCTATCGGTGCAAGAGTTAATGTGATGGCAACTAATGTTCCTCCTGGGTTAGGTGAGCCCATTTTTGACCGTTTGGATGCAGATTTAGCGCATGCTTTGATGAGTATTAATGCGGTGAAAGGCGTAGAGATAGGTGATGGCTTTTGCTGTGTGAATAGTAAAGGGACTGATTTTAGGGATGAAATGACACCGGATGGTTTTTTAAGTAATCATGCGGGTGGCGTGTTAGGCGGGATTTCCAGTGGTCAGGATATTGTGGCTAGTATTGCCTTAAAGCCAACATCAAGTTTGCATTTGCCTGGGCGTAGCATTAATCGACAAGGCGAAGCAATTGAGGTGGTTACTAAAGGTCGACATGACCCATGTGTGGGCATTCGTGCTACACCTATTGCTGAGGCGATGATGGCAATCGTGTTAATGGATCATATGTTGCGTCATAGAGCACAAAACTATGACGTAAAATCGACTTTGCCTGTGTTGCGTTAAGATAGAAGAGTAAGGAACGCGCACGAAATAAGTTGAGCATCTGGCGCAGGATTTTTATTCGTATTCAAGGCGTAGAAACAGGCGCATAGCTAGCTACGTAACTGATTCTACAACGCAGAAGACGGATAAAAAGACAAGCAAGTTACTTAAGTTATTCCGTGCACGTTCCTAAGTTAACTTAATTTCAGTAGGGGGAAGTGATGCAGCATATCATTGAATTAGACCATCAGACAGAGAAAAACTTATCTGAGGTAGCTATGTATGCCCATAAATCAAAAGATGATATTTTGTTGGCAGTTATTCAAAGTTATTTACTACAGCAGGCTAAGCGTAATGACTTAGAGCAATTCCTAAAGCCCTATAAAGTCAAATTGAAGGACTATAAGTTTGATAGAGATACCGCGAATGAGCGGTAGCTTCTTAGATAGTAATATAGTGATATATAGTTTAGGTGATGTAGAAGAAAAGCGACTACGCAGTATTGAGCTAATAAGTGAGAATCCTATTATTTCTGTTCAGGTTTTAAATGAAACAGCAAATATTCTTGTCAGGAAGTTTCAAATGCCTATACACGACATTCAAGCTATTATGAAACGAATAGCATGTGAATGTAGAGTGACAATATTAACCGAAAAAACACATTTTTCGGCACTCTCTATTAAAGAACGCTATCAGTTTTCTTTCTATGATAGCTTGATCATTGCTTCAGCTTTGGAGGCTTCTTGCAATATACTTTATTCGGAAGATATGCAGCATGGACAGATAATAGAAAATAAATTGAAGATTGTTAGTCCATTTGAAGTTATTTAGTGAAAACTAAAATTCCATATTGGCGCTTGTCAGGCTTCTACTTTTTTTATTTTGCAACACTTGGAGGGTTTCTTCCTTTCTGGAGTTTGTATCTTAAAGAGTGCAGTTTTAGTGCGGCCGAAATTGGTGAATTAACGGCATTTATGGTGGGTACCAAAATCATTGCTCCGAATCTTTGGGGCTGGATTGCGGATCATACTGGAAAAAGTTTGCGTGTTATTCGTATTGCTTCTTTTTTTGCCATGCTGTTATTTGCGGGCTTTTTATATAAACAATCTTTTCAGTGGTTTGCCTTGGTAACCGTGAGTTTCAGTTTTTTCTGGAATGCGGCTTTACCCCAGTTTGAAGCAGCAACACTACATCACTTAAAGGACCAGCCACACCGCTATAGTCATATACGGTTATGGGGGTCAATAGGCTTTATTGCGACGGTGTTAGGGGTTGGCTATTTACTGGACTTATATGCAATTAAATTATTGCCCTATTTAATTGTTTCTTTGCTCGCTAGTATCTGGTTAATTTCTTTGCTGACACCCGAAGTGATGACTGCTAAAGCCAGTCAGGCTGCTGTTGGGATTTGGCAAATTGTCAAACAGCCAGAAGTTATTGCTTTTTTACTGGTCTATATGTTGTTGCAGGCTGCGCATGGGCCTTATTATGTCTTTTTTTCGATTTATTTAAAGCAGCTTGGTTATTCTTCTACGTTGATTGGTATGCTTTGGTCTTTGGGGGCTGGGGCAGAGATTATTGTTTTTATGTTAATGCGCCAATTGTTAAAGTATGTTTCTTTACGGCGTATTTTATTAGTCAGTTGTCTGCTATCAATCTTAAGGTGGTTAATGATTGCCTGGTATGCAGATAATATGTGGATGTTACTGGGTGCACAAGTGCTACATGCCGCTACTTTTGGTACAGCTCATGTGGCAGCAATTCATCTGGTACAAAATTATTTTGGTAGGCATCACCAGGGAAAAGGGCAGGCACTTTATAGCAGTTTTAGTTTTGGGCTAGGTGGGATGCTAGGTGGGCTGTATAGTGGTTATGCCTGGGATATTTATCATGGGCAGTGGGTCTATAGTTTTGCAGCAATTTTAAGTACTTTGGCGTATATTATTGCAGTGATATGGGTTGGTAAGGGTAACTCCTTTAGTCATCAATAATTGTAAAGTAAGATAGGGAAAATTAGTGTTTGAGTTAATACAAAGTGGGGGCTTATTAATGATCCCCATTATTTTTTGTTCAGTGATGGCCATGGGGATCGTGGGAGAACGTTTCTGGACCTTGCGTAAAAAGAAAATTTTACCACCTGAACTAGTATCGCAAGTCTGGAATCTGGCTAAAGCTAAAAGGTTGGATACCATGACTTTAAAGCACTTAAAAGATAGTTCTCCACTAGGAACTATTTTAGCAACAGGGCTAATGAACAGGAGTCTTGGACGTGAAGTAATGAAAGAGTCTATTGCTGAAACTGGGCGACAAGTTGCACATAAACTAGAGCGGTTTCTAAATACTCTGGGTACCATTGCTACGATTACACCATTGCTTGGTCTGCTGGGTACTGTTGTCGGGATGATTAAGGTTTTTGCGGCGATTGTCAGTCATGGTGTTGGTGATCCGACAATATTGGCTGGGGGTATTTCTGAAGCATTGATTACCACTGCAGCTGGTTTGTCGGTTGCAATTCCCTGTGTTATTTTTCATCGTTATTTTGATGGTTTAGTGGATGGCTATGTACTCAATATGGAAGAGGAATCCTTAAAATTCATTGAAGTGATTCATGGCACACGTGACGAATTAGAATGAATTTTCGTAATAAAAAACATAAGTTATTAGAGATTTCCTTAACACCCATGATTGATGTGGTGTTTTTGTTACTGATTTTCTTTATGGTGACTACTACTTTTAGTAAGAATACGATTATAAAGGTCATCTTGCCGCAAGCAGAGGGTCAACCAGTAGAACAACAAAAGCAAATATTAACGTTGACAATCGATAAATCAGGTCAGTATTTTATCGATGATATATCGTTAGGGGATAAGAGTTTAGATACTTTAGAAAAAGCATTAACGGCATATAAAGGTAATAAAAATATTCCTTTAATTATTAATTCGGATGCTAGTGCACCAGTACAGGCAGCCATTTCTGTCCTGGATGTCGCGTCTAAAATAGGCTTTAAAAATATTACTTTTGCAACTCAAAAATAGTAAAACTATGAAAAAATTAATAGCTAAGTTTTTAGATGAGGTTTGGTATAAAGATCATTTTATTGGTACCTGGATTATGCCTTTTTCATTTATTTTTACCGATGTGGCAAAATTTAGACGCTGGATGTATAAAAAAGGCTTTAAATCCGTTGAGAAGCTACCTGTACCGGTTATTATTGTCGGTAATATTACTTTGGGTGGCACCGGTAAAACTCCTTTGGTCATTTATCTGGTTGAGAAATTAAAGGCAGCAGGCTTTAAGCCGGGTGTGATTAGCCGGGGCTATGGTGGACAATCTGAAATATGGCCAGTAAGAGTGACTGCAGATAGTGATGCAGCATTAATTGGCGATGAACCTTTACTGATTGCACAACAGGCAGGTTGTCCTGTCGCGGTAGGTCCAGTTCGTGCTGATTCAGCCAGGCTGTTACTGGATAATGAAGCGATTGATGTGATTGTTTCAGATGATGGCTTACAGCATTATGCTTTATATCGGGATATAGAAATTGTCGTGATTGATGGTATACGTCGCTTTGGCAATAACTTTTGTTTACCATCAGGGCCCTTACGTGAGCCACAAGAGCGAATTCAAGAAGTAGATTTTGTTATTTGTAACGGTGGAGAGCCGGAAGAAAATGAAATATTGATGCAGCTTGATGGAACTGATGCCATTAACATGCAGACAGGGGAGCGTAGAGGGCTAGCCGAATTTAGAGGTATTAACTGTCATGCTCTGGCTGGAATTGGCAATCCGCAACGATTTTTTGACTTGTTAAAGCAACACGGGATAGAGTGTCAGACGCATTCCTTTCCAGATCATTTTGCTTATGCCGATAAGGATATTCAATTTAAAACAGCGGAAGCCGTTCTTATGACCGAAAAAGATGCGGTTAAATCCCAGTCATTTGCATCCGGATTGCATTGGTATGTACCTGTTCAGGCGACAGTAGCAAGTGACTTTGCAGAAAACCTGATTACTTTATTAAGGACAAAATAATCCAGCATATCTTAGTTGTTATAGCTGCTTATCTTTCCCTTACTGGAGAGTTGGTAAAGAGGGAGTAAACAGATATAAATCCCTCTTTTTAGGCTTTCTTTCTCGAGGCTGGGGCTGGTACGTTAGTTACAAGAACGAATAGCAATATTTTCAGCAAGATATTCTTGATATTCATCAGTGCTGTCAACAATTGTAGTGCCACGCATAAGGTCACGATTTGAGATATTACGCATTAACAAATCAGCCTTGCTAACGCAAAGATTAATATGAGCAAAAGTTTTTTACTTAGAGAAGCTTTTATATTCTCTTGTTTAGCAGCGTAGACAGCATTATCTTTTAAGATAATTGTATCGCCTGAGTGCATTTGTTCTAAAAAGGAGTGTTGGATAGGGAAATTATCGATGATATGTAACATGAGCCGTCCTGGTTTTATGGAAATTCTACATTAAGTAGTTATTGTAAGTGTCTAAAATATAAAGATTTAAAATAATAATAGTACACTTTAAGTAGCTTGCCAAATAGTTTAATGATATTTCATGTAATTAATTAAGTTTATTATGGTAGGTAATTGAATTTATTAGAATAGAGTTGATGGTGTGAATAAAGAAAAAGTGATAGACAGGGTGCAACAGTACTGGTTACTAGCACGATTTGATAAGCCAATTGGTATTTTAATTTTATTATGGCCGGCTTTATGGGCTCTCTGGGTAGCAAGTTCCGGGCAACCTGATATCCTGGTTTTGACGGTTATTTGTTCTGGTGTGGTATTAATGCGTGCAGCGGGCTGTGTGATTAATGACTATGCTGATAGAGATTTTGACCCTCATGTAGCACGAACAAAATTAAGACCTATTGCTGCAGGGAAGGTAAAACCTAAAGAGGCATTGGTGGTTTTCGCAGTGTTATGTCTAAGCGCTTTTGCTCTGGTCCTATTGCTTAATCGATACACCATCATGCTGTCTTTTGGTGGCGCCTTTCTGGCGGCAAGTTATCCGTTTATGAAGCGCTATACGCAACTCCCTCAAGCCTATTTAGGGATTGCTTTTGGCTGGGCAGTACCTATGTCGTTTGCTGCACAAAGTAATGAAATTCCGCTGATTGCATGGTTGATGTATCTAGCAACAGCTTTATGGGCACTGGTTTATGACACTATGTATGCCATGGTTGATAAAGAAGATGATTTAAAAATTGGTGTTAAATCTACAGCAATATTATTTGGCGATAAAGAGCGCGAAATTATGGCTGTATTGCAAATTATTGTAATGCTATTGTTGGTACAAATAGGCTACCTAGAGGGATTGTCCTGGATTTATTATGTGTCTTTATTTTGTGCCAGTGGATTTTTTGTCTACCAGCAAAAACTGATTTTTTATCGTGAAAAAAACGACTGTTTTAAAGCCTTTTTAAATAGTAACTGGTTTGGTTTAACGATATTTATTGGCCTGGTTCTGGAATATGCTTTTTAGCCATAGTGGATCATGGAGGCATATAAGTACCCAAGGTAAATTAATTTAACTAAAAATAAGGCATCATTGTAGAGCGGACTTTAGTCCGCTAATGTAGAAAACTGATAAAGTCCGCTCTACGTGCCTATTAACATTACCAGGACATTTTCTAAAAAGGTTAAATCAATTTTGCCGAGATACTTATACTCGTGATGTTTTTCTGACTAGAGCAGAGCGGCTGTGATCAGTCAGTCTAGTAGACTTAGGTCACAGCTGGGGCGTGCTTGATCCATAATTGTTATGAGATAGCCTGTGCAACTCTTTTAAAAGAGCTACTTTATACTGCCCATATTATCTGGACGTGTTAATCCCAAGGTGGCTTTTCGCCGTCATAGGCAACAAAGTCCTTATCTTTTGCATAGGTGGTGATACCAGTGAGTATGTTGCTTGCGGATTTTTTAGCTTTTGATACTGCAACGGTGGATTCAGTTTGCCATTTTGTAAAGTGCGTAATGTCCTTATCTGCAGGAACATACCATTTCTTCTTGGTGGCATCCCATTTCGCTCCGAGTGCTTTTGCGGCATCTTTTTCTGCGTAGGGTACGGTGAGGTAGGTTTTTGAGTTTGGCATGTATGGTTGTATTGTCGCTGCTTGTATTGGAATGGAGCCTTTTTTCATTTGCATTACATTTTACATGGATAGAAGTTTAGAAGGGAGACTGAGCCTAAAAATCTATTGATATAGCAGTAATTCAACTAGGTATCTGGCTCTATCACAATAGAACAAAGCCTTCGTCTTAATATAATAGCAGCGCATGTAGTCTGGCTTTTTAAAAAAATACGCTGGAGTTTGTGCTGATAATGATTTATAGGCTGTTTTTTCATTTATAATAAAAGGATATGTCATAAAAACGCAATAGATAGGTGTACTAGCCTATGATGTATTAATCTTGCGTTAATAAGAACAAAATATACCAATCAATGTGTTATGAAGATACTGAATGTTTATTTTAATAATATTAATTCGCTGGCAGGTGAAACCCGGATTGATTTTGATAAAGCACCCATTGCGGATGTTGGTGTCTTTGCGATTACAGGGCCTAATGGTTCAGGTAAAACCAGTATTTTAGATGCTATTAGCCTAGCATTATATGGCGAAACCTTTCGTTTTAATAAGCCTGCTGAAAATGTCATGACTAAAAATACGGCGGTGTGCTTTGCGCAAGTCGAATTTATAGTGAATGGTGAAAAATATCGCTCTAGCTGGCAGGTAAAACGCCAGGACGCTTTGCCTGAGGGTAAAGTCATGGCAGCGCAAATGCAATTGATCCATGTTAACGGTGAAGAGCAGATCGTTGAGCGTGAAGCACATAAGGTGTTAGCGTTTATTACTGAGTTAACGGGGATGGATTTTCGTCGGTTCAGTCGCTCTATTATGTTGGCGCAAGGTGATTTTGCCGCTTTTCTAAATGCATTGGATTCTGAGCGCCTGGATATTCTCGAGCGTATTATTAGTAATGATATTTATGCTGATTATAAGCAGCAGATTCACTTGCTTACAGAAGAGGCAGAACAGCAGTTAGCGAGCTTGCAAGTACGTCTGGCTAATATTAATATAATGACGGATGCTGAATGTGAAGCGGCCGAATTAGATTTAGCTGATCAGAAATTAACTTTTGCTGAATTAAAGCAGGAACATACCAGTTTGTTACAGTTACAGGCCGGGTTGCAAGAGCTACAGAAATTAGAGCAGAAGATTAGCCAGTTAGAACATGCTCAATCTGAAGATCAGCAGCAATTGGTTCAAGCGCAGGCTGATTTAGTTACTATTGCAAAGTCTGCAGATATATTGTCTTTCAAGCCAGGTCTGGATAGTGTTGCTGAGAAAACAGTCTTAATAGATCAAGCTCAAAAGCAGCAGGCAATTTTTCAACAGGATATACAGCAAATTCAGGCTAAATTAGCAGCTGAAGATGTTAATGAGCAAAAATTGTCTGCATTAACCCGACAAGATACCGCACTAGTACAAAAGAAGGTATCTGACTTAAAAGCCCGGGCGGCTCAAATTAAAACTGACAGGCAATCTGAAGCGGCATTACTTAATGCGGTTGAAGTTCAGTTGCCAGAAAAGGAAAAGACTTTATCGGTTGTAAATGACTGGATGACTGGTCGAAAAAAAGATCATCTTCTGATTGAGAATATGCCTGAATTGGGGCGCTTAAAAAATCTGCGTAATCGTAGTACCGATATACAAAAGCAACTTAAGACCTTTAATAAGGTACATAAAAGTAACTCTTCTGCTTCAACGAAAAACCTTAAACGCTTAGTTCTGTTAGAGAAAGAAATTGCCAGTGGCAAAAAGTCCTTAGTAAATTTAGACAAGGAACTGGAATTTATTGCTGATGGGCATAGTCTTGATGAAGTAGTAGTCTTACATACAGAACAACGAGAGCGTGTTGCTAATTTTGTAGAATTATTAAATTTGGCAAAAGTACATAGACGCTTTGTTAAAAAAGGATTTTCCAAACGTTATGAGCATTTTGACCAGGTACAATTAGATAAACAGTTAGATGCTAAAAATGATCAAATTGAATCGGCGCAAAATATTCAGCAGATATTAGAGAATGCTGTATATCGCGAGCAATTAACAATTAAATTAGCTGATGATAGAAAGAAACTGGAATATGATTCTCCTTGCCCTTTGTGTGGTTCTTTAGATCACCCGTATACAGATAAGTCACCTACTGTATATGATTCTGGAAAGGCATTAACTGATCAATCCATGACAGTAAAGTCCTTACAGGCTGAGGCAAAAAAGCTTGCTCAACAGCTTGCTGCTTATAATAATACAAAAGATAAAAATATTGAGCATGGTGAACGAATTAACCGGGTTCAAGCTGAATGGCTGACTTTGTGCACGCGTCTAAATGCAGTAACTAGTGATTTTAATATCACTAGCTATCAGACTATGCGTAGTCATATAAAAAAGGAAAGGCAGGAGTTAAAAGAAATTGATGCTTTGATAAAACGCTATCGGGCAAAAAATAAAGAAATCGCAAAACTGGATGTCTGGGTTATTAAAAAACAAAATAATCTGGAAAAGATACAAGCTAGACAAAAGGTACTTGATGAAAGTGGGCAGGGCAGGCCGCAAGAGATTGTTGATCTGGAAGCTGATTTAGCTAAATGTATGCAGGAAGAAAGTACTTTGGCAAAGTTGATTAGTACACTTTTAGCTGAGTTAGGTGAGAAATTACCGGGTGTTGGCAAAGAAGATGGTTTGTATGATTTATTAAGCAAGCGTAGGCAGGATTATCAAACATACAGTTTTCGTCAGAGATCTTTGACTGATGAGATGGCGCAAATAATGGCTAAGATTACTCAAAGTAATGAGATTTTGCATGACCAGGATCAGAAATTTCAAGCTTTGTTAGGTCAGATTCGTGAGCAGGAAATCGTTCAACAGTACTTTGCTAAATTAGATTTGCAAGTAAAGCTGGCGGGGCAAGAGAAAATAATTACCAGTTTAGAGTTAGAGTTAAGTCAGAAGCTTTCTGCTTTACAAGTGCAGTTGCAGCAATCTGATTATTCATCCCTGGATGCTGTTCAGGAATTGATTGCATTATGCGAGCGTAAAGATGAAATTCAATCTTCACTAGAAAGCTTGCAGGAAAACCTGGCTCAATACCCTTCTGAAGCTGAGATGTTACATAAGCAACTGGATGCTGAGCGTGTGCATATTGCTACCCAGGAGAATCTGGAAAGTGTTGTGATTCAGCTGAGGAAAAAAAATGTACAAATGGAAATTGCTCAACAGGAAGTGTCAACAATAGAAAACAATCTGCAAAAACAGCAGCAGTTGCTCGAGGAAAATTCACAATTGATCAAGCATATTGAGCAACAGGAAATTGCCGTACAGCAAAAGCAGGAACAGCAAAAGAAAATTGATGTTGAGCCTGAAAATGTTTTTAGACGACGAGTTCAAGTAGCGGTTGCAGAAAAATTATTAGTTTTGACTAATCGTTTTCTGGACAAGATTAACGGTCGCTACCATGTTGCTAGCGTGCCTAGCGATCTTGGTTTAGCAATAGAAATTGTTGATAGCAAGCAAAATCAGAGTCGGCGTGCCGTGAAATCCTTATCAGGAGGTGAGACTTTTGTGGTCAGTCTGGCAATGGCTTTAGGCTTATCAGAATTAGCGAACAATGGTAGAGCGATTGATTCACTGTTTATCGATGAAGGTTTTGGTAATCTAGATGCAGAAATGCTTTATACAGTAGTGACTACACTAGAGTCTTTAAAAGCACACGGTAAAACGGTGGGTATTATTTCGCATGTTCAAGGTATTAAAGAACGTATTAAGACGCAGGTCGAGTTAATTAAAGAGCCTAACGGGTTGAGTCGCGTTGTTTTGCAAGAGTAGTTTTGTCTGTGACGGGCTTCAGGGTACTGTGAGTATGTAGTAAATCATATCCGCGAGTTATACACAGGCCATCACGACGTGCTGTTTTATCTGAAATATTTTTTCTGGCAGGTAGCATAGCGGACTGAAGTCCGCTCTACAGAGTTAGGTGATTTAGAAGTCTAATATAAACATTTCGTTATAATTAGTATAAACGTCTAAATAGTTATCCCAGGGGTATATCGGTTGGGTAATGGATTCAGTCGCCAAAGGAAAAGTAATTAGGTCAAGCAGGCCGACTGAGATACGTCCCGCTGTATTTAGTATGCCTAACCCAGTACCACCTGTAAGACCGTAAATCACATTGCTTCGGTTGGAAACTATAATTATATTCTTGGGGATTTCTAATACTCCGAGTGAAATATTGGCCAATGATCTTAGTGATTTTTCCCCTACTTTGGGGCCATATGGATCTTCAACCAATTCCGGGGCCTTTTCATCATCCACATAAACCATTTCAGGCGCATTATCTTCAGCCGCATTACTTATGCTAGAAAAAGACAGAAAAATGCTGGTTAATAAAGCGAACTGAAGTTTCCTAGAAATTCATCAAGCGACCATGCGTAACAAAACGGTTACCACCGAATTTACAGGGGAGCTGCTGTATTTGGGGCAAACCCTTTCAAAATCCGGGTCCAAAGCAGCTTCGGCAATGATACGCCGGATATCTGAAAAGGCAAAACTGGTCCGCCCCTTTACTTTGTGCCGACGTTCCGGATTGGTTTTTAAACGATCAGCATAAATCCACGTTAACGTTGTTGCCATCATACAGAAGTTCAGGTGGTTGGTCACTGCCTGCGCATTACGGCACTGGCTTTTCTGGCTACCTATGTCCTGCTTGAGTTCTTTGAACCCGGATTCGATTTTCCACCTTGCCCCGTAATACTCGATAATCTGTGTGATGGATAAATTTAAATCGGTAGTAAACAAAGCAATCCACTGCGTGCGACGAAACACCCAGACAACCTGAACG
>NZ_BDMN01000013.1 GCF_002189065.1 Bathymodiolus platifrons methanotrophic gill symbiont | reverse complement strand
GTCATTGCTTATGTATTTGGCAAGCGTAAAGATGATGTTTTCAAAGAGCTAAAAGCCTTACTGACTCCTTTTGAAATAAGCAGATATTATACAGATGACTGGGGGGCTTATGAGCGAAACTTAGATGTAAATGAACATGAAATAGGCAAACAAAACACTCAAAAAATTGAACGAAAAAACCTAAATTTTAGAACATGGGTTAAACGCTTAACGCGTCGAACAATCTGTTTTTCCAAAATAGAACAAATGCATGATATTGTCATTGGACTATTAATTAATAAAGTCGAATTTGGACGAGATATTCATGCCTAATAACAGATTTAACCCACTACCAAAAATAGTTATTGGGCTCATCCAGGAATGAGGCAGAAGTAATTCATTTGAACCTGAACGTGTTTTTTTACCTTTTCTCGTCATAGTAAATAAGCAGTTTTACGTTTATTTTTCTGATATCGTGATAGCATATAAAAAAGATAGCGAGTCCTGTTGCTATTGCTATTGCTATTGATTTACGACTTTATTAAGCGAGTTTTATGTCTGAATATTACGACCCCAAAACTTACCCGGCGCAATGGAATTATTTACAACCTGGGACTATGGTTGATGACTATATTATTGAGCGTGAGTTAGCGCATGGTGGGTTTAGTTCGGTTTATTTAGCAAGGCATCGAATAACGCAAATACAAGTGGCGATTAAAGAATATTTACCGCGTAAATTGGCACACCGAACCTGGAATAATAATATAGTCGCAAACAGTGATCAGTCGAAAAAACTGTTTATTCATGGACGCCGTCTGTTTATTGAAGAAGCACAGGTGTTGTCTGATCTAAAGCACCCGAATATTGTTGAAGTTGTTAGTTTCTTTCATGCAAATTCTACTGTTTATCTGGTGATGATGTATGCTTATGGAGTTACTCTGGATAAGCTATTACTGGCGAAAAAAAATACACCTCAATACTCAATGGCTACTGGATGTTTTTAATGCATTATTAGAGGGCGTGCGTTTGGTTCATGAGCAGAAATTACTACATTTAGATATTAAGCCTGCTAATTTGATGATCCGTCCAGGTAATGATGTTATGTTGCTCGACTTTGGTGCAATTCAATCCTTCCCGATCAGTGATGAGAAACGTAAAGCTCAGGTTTTAAGTAAAGGTTTTTCACCGATAGAGCAGTATTCAGCGACTGGAATTTTGGGGCCATATTCTGATATTTATGCTGTGGGTGCGAGTATGCGTGCCTGTCTGGATGGTGAAGTGCCACTGCAAGCAACTGAGCGAGTGGATAATAATGAATTTCATTTGGCTCAGGAAATTCATGCAGGGAAGTTTGATAGCAAACTTCTGGCGATCATTGACTGGGCTATGGAAGTGACCCCAGCCAAACGACCTCAATCGGTGCCGGAATTACAGGATGCACTGGCAGGCATCCAATAATGCTATATACTCCATCGTGTGAAGTATACTGAAGTTTCCCAATAATTATTTATGGTAAAATTGAAACTATGCTACAACTATATGAAAAAAATAGTCTTTTCATTCGTTTCAAATGCTATTGCCTAAGGGGAATTAAGTAGGGGTTTGCTATAAACATGGCAAAACCACCTAAAATAAACCTCGATACACCAGCATTGTGTATTTCAGCTACTCAATAATTGGGAAACTTCAGTTAACTAGTTACCTGCCATATACTCCATCGTGTGAAGTATATATACAGACCCTAAAAGGTTTTTTTGAGTGAATTTATAATAGCCTTGAAGGAAAAACCCTTTTAAAGAAGTTCTTACTGATTATCTTGTTTTTGAAAAAGATGCCCAAAACCTCTTAATCCAAAGTGTCGAATCGTTATAAAAATGGTAATATACACAGCTTTTACAGCAAAATTGAATGCAGTTAATTCGCGGAATTAAAAAGTTACAGTCCTTTGATTCAGGGTGTGTACTTACAATTGGTAACTTTGATGGCGTGCACAAAGGGCATAGTGTCGTTATTAACAAGCTTGCCGAAAAAGAGAAATTGCTTGGTCTGCCTGTCGTAGTGATGGTGTTTGAGCCACAACCGCTGGAATTTTTTCTTAAAGATAATGCGCCATCACGATTAACGCGACTAAGAGAAAAAATTATACATTTTAAGCATTTGCCCGTTGATAATTTACTGATCGTTAGTTTTAATCAATGCTTTGCAAATTTAGATCCCAAGTATTTTATTCAGGAAATATTAGTAGAGCGATTAAATGTTAAATATTTAGTCGTAGGTGATGATTTTCATTTTGGGAAAGCAAGGCGTGGGAATTTTGCTTTATTGCAGGAAGCAGGGGAGCAATATAGCTTTAAAGTTATTGATACTGCTTCTTATTCAGTTAAAGGTAGTCGAGTGAGCAGTACCTTGATTAGGGATGCACTTAATAATGGTGATTTAGCAACTGCAGAATCAATGTTAGGGCGCAGTTACTCAGTATGTGGAAGGGTCGTTCATGGGGAAAAACTTGGACGAAAGATTGGTTTTCCTACGGCAAACATTCAGATGCAAAGAAAAAATACACCGATACAAGGGGTGTTTGCCGTCACCATGACGGGAATAGGTGAAAAGCCAATTTTTGGTGTGGCCAATGTGGGCACCAAGCCAACGGTTGATAGCCGTGCGCAAGTGCTGTTAGAAACGCATTTGTTCGATTTTGACCAGGATATTTACGGGAAATATGTGGAAGTGCATTTCAAATACAAAATACGGAGTGAAATGCGTTTTCAATCAGTGGATGATTTAAAGCGGCAGATCCAGTTGGATACTGCTCAAGCCAGGACTTTAATGCAACAAAGTAAAAAATGACCATCGATTATAAGAAGACACTTAACCTCCCGAAAACAGCCTTTCCAATGAAAGGAAATTTGGCGCAACGTGAGCCTGAACGCCTAAAAAAATGGACAGAAGCGCAGCTTTATCAAAAAATTCGCGCTGAATTTGCAGGCAAACCTCAGTTTATTTTGCATGATGGCCCCCCGTATGCGAATGGTGCAATTCATATTGGTCATGCGGTTAATAAAGTCCTGAAAGATATTATTTTAAAATCTAAAACACTTTCTGGCTATGACGCTCCTTACGTCCCAGGATGCGATTGTCATGGTTTACCCATAGAGTTAATGGTCGAAAAGAAAGTGGGTAAAGCGGGTGGCAAGGTGTCGGCAGAAGTTTTTCGCAAAGCTTGTCGGGAATATGCGAGCAAGCAAGTAAAAATGCAGAAAGACGAGTTTGTGCGTCTGGGAGTTTTAGGCGATTGGGATCAGCCTTATTTGACCATGGATTACAAATTCGAAGCTGATATTGTTCGTTCATTGGGTAAAGTGAATGCTAAAGGGCACTTAAGCAAGGGTTTTAAGCCTGTGCATTGGTGTACTGATTGTGGTTCTGCTTTGGCGGAAGCTGAAGTAGAGTACGAAGATAAACATTCACCTGCGATTGATGTGCGATTTGAGGTCATTGATGAGCAGAGATTTTTTGCTAGTTGTCAGCATGTACCTGAGCATGAAGGAGAAGGCCCTTTATATGTTGTTATCTGGACGACAACTCCCTGGACATTACCTGCTAATCAGGCTGTCTGCCTAAATCCCAAGTACGAATATGTCGTTGTCCAGTGCGAGAAAGATGGCCAAAAAGAGCGTCTGGTTCTGGTTAATCAACTATGGAACGATGCCGTGGCGCGCTATGGTATGGAAAATTGTCGTGTTCTGGCTTATTGCAATGGGGATGCTTTAGACAATCAAATGTTGATGCATCCTTTTTATCATCGTAAAGTGCCTATCGTGTTAGCTGATCATGTTACTGCGGAAGCCGGTACCGGTGCAGTGCATACGGCTCCCGGGCATGGCCAGGACGATTATGTGGTAGGGCAGCGTTATGGTCTACCTATCGATAATCCGGTGGGTGATAATGGTGTGTTTTTGCCCAATACTGAATTATTTGCCGGTGAACATGTTTTCTCGGCGAATGACCATGTGATAGAAGTCTTAAGCAGTAAACATAAATTATTGCACCATGAGGCATTATTGCATAGCTATCCTCATTGCTGGCGTCATAAAACCCCAATTATCTTTAGGGCAACACCACAGTGGTTTATTTCCATGGAGCAAGGTGATTTGCGTGAAAAAGCTCTGCAAGAAATCAAGCAAGTCCAATGGATACCTGACTGGGGGCAAGCTCGAATTGAAGGAATGGTAGAGAGCCGACCTGACTGGTGTATTTCAAGGCAACGTACCTGGGGAGTGCCGATTCCTTTCTTTGTGCATAAGGAAACAGGGGAATTACACCCTGAAACCGATAAGCTTGTTGAAGATATTGCCCTACATATAGAGCAAAAAGGCATTGAAGCCTGGTTTGAACTGGATAAAGCTGAATGGTTGGGTGCGGAAGCGGATCAGTATGACAAAATGAGTGATACCTTAGATGTCTGGTTTGATTCGGGCGTAACCCATGAGGCGGTATTAAATCAGCGTGAGCAACTTAGCTTTCCCGCTGATTTATATCTGGAAGGATCTGATCAACATAGAGGCTGGTTTCAATCATCATTATTATCATCAGTTGCCATGAGAGGTGTTGCGCCGTATAAAGCAGTGTTAACACATGGATTTACTGTTGATGCAGAGGGCAAAAAAATGTCCAAGTCACGTGGTAATGTTGTGGCTCCGCAATCGGTTATGAAGTCATTAGGTGCAGATGTATTACGTCTATGGGTCTCGGGTACTGATTACCGTGGTGAGATGACTGTTTCAGATGAAATCTTAAAGCGCACTTCTGATGTTTATCGGCGCTTAAGAAATACTTCTCGCTTTTTATTATCCAATTTAGATGGTTTTGATCCAGTAAAACATAGCATCAAAGCTGAAGATATGCTGGCATTAGATCGCTGGGTTGTCGATCGAGCATTACAGTTGCAAGACGATGTGATTCAGGCGTATGAACAATACCAGTTCCACGTAATTAACCAAAAAGTACATCATTTTTGTGCAATGGAACTGGGTGGTTTTTATCTGGATATTATTAAAGATCGTCAGTACACAGCAAAAGAAGATAGTTTAGCGCGACGATCAGCGCAAACTGCAATGTATCATGTACTAGAAGCTATGGTACGTTGGCTAGCACCGGTCACTTGTTATACGGCAGATGAAATCTGGCAATATATGCCCGGTGAGCGAAGTGAGTCAGTGCTACTGGAAACATGGTATACAGGCTTATTCCCTTTGGCTGAAGACGCAATACTTTCTAATGCCGATTGGGAAGCTATCATGTCTGTACGAGAAACGGTTAGTAAAGAACTGGAACAAATGCGTAAGTCTGGAGTCATTGGCGCTTCGTTAAATGCTGAAGTGACCTTATATTGCACGGAAGAATATACTTCAGTGCTTAATAAGCTAGCAGATGAACTGCATTTTATTTTTATTACCTCAAAAGCTTTTGTGCTACCTATGCAAGATGCTGGTAGTGACGCTACTGCTACAGAGTTAGATGGATTGAAAGTCAAAGTTGTCGCCTCTGAGCATGAAAAATGTGTTCGTTGCTGGCATTATCTGGAGGATGTAGGTAGTAATGACGAACATCCTGAATTATGTGGACGTTGTGTAGGAAACATAGAGGGAGATGGTGAGGTTCGGCTGTTTGCCTAGGCTTTTGCAGAAGATCTTTATAGGTGCTGGCTTTACACTGCGTTAATATACTGTAGGGCGTGGCTTTAGCCCGCCTTTACAAAGTTTTTTTATAGGCGAGCTAAAGAGGCTGTGAAAGTGTTCAAAAAAATCCCCCTCCTTAGTTAAGGAGGGGCTAGGGGAGGTTTGATATATTAAAACTAATCACGCAATATCAATGAACTATGTTTTTATACGATCCCCCTCAATCCCCCTTTTCAAGGGGGGAGGCTAAAAGTACATATTTTCACAGTCTCTAAAGCCACGCCCTTGAGGATAAAAAGTCTAATTTTGTGTTGCTAATCTGGATATGCAAGCCTAATTCAACAAGAAATTATATCGATTTGTATATCTAAGATAGCGCTACAGCGGGATGCCGTGCGCTTTCTATCTATTCATTCCACTCCTTTATTTGAAAAATTATTATGATGAAATGGCTATGGCTGTCGATCCTGGTATTGATCTTAGACCAGCTAAGTAAAATCTGGATTGATAGCAATATGAGTTTGTACCAATCTATTCCCATGTTTCCAGGATTTAGCATTACCTATGCGCATAATTATGGCGCTGCATTTAGTTTTTTAAGTGACGCAGGAGGGTGGCAGCGCTGGTTTTTTGCAGTTCTTGCAGGATCAATCAGTATTGGTATTATCGTGTGGATAAAACGCCTGAAATCTGAAGAAATATTATCAGCAATATCGCTTAGTTTAATCCTGGGCGGAGCAATAGGGAATTTAATTGATCGGGTGATTTATGGTTATGTGATCGATTTTCTTGATGTCTATTATCAGGCATGGCACTGGCCTGTCTTTAATATTGCAGACTCCGCAATTACCGTTGGCGTGGCTTTTATGTTTTATGAGTCTTTTACGAATAAAGAACTGGAAAATTAATGGCTAGCCCTGTTGCGTAGACTAGGAAAGCTATTAACAATAGCTGAAAAACGAAAACAGAAAGTAAAATTAGATAATAAAAAGGGAAACAATGACTGAACTAGCTGAACAGCGAATTAATTTTATTGCCCAATTGCATGAGGTCTTTTTGCTTAAGAAAGGTTATGGTGCTTTTGCTTATATTTCTGTTGCAGAAGTTATCGACTTATTTAATAACTATCTGGATTACCGCGATAGCCGTAGGGCCGTTATTTTGTCGGAGTCTGAGCGTTAGCGAAGGTGGAGACAAAATAAAAGGCCATCCGACACGGCGTCAAGTCATTTGGAGCCTATGTTCCGACCCCTTGTTGGGTCGGGACGAGGTGACGAGGACGAATCGGGGCCGCCGGAGGCATAAGTGGTCGCGTTAAGTTTTTGCTGCTTGCTTGGGCTGGGATGCCCAAAACAAGCTTTCGCAAAAATAGCGACTCCCCGCTTTGCTGTGCCTTTTTATAAAGATAATAAATTATGGGGTGTTGCGACAGCAGATATTGCATTAGATAAAATTAGCACCCAAATACATATTCCTGGCGTAAAAGGGCAGGAAATAATGGTTTTATCATCGACAGGAAAAGTTGTTTTACACCGCGATAAAAATGAAACAGGGAAACACATATATGAATTGATAGAGAAGAGCTTTCAGGCTGCTATTTCAATTACAGGAACTGGGCAAACAGAAGAGATTGCAGAAACCAAAACAAAATTACACGATTTAGTTGTCAGTATGCTTGCCGGTGAAACTGGTGCAGTCAATTTAAAATATTTAGATAATGGTGAGGGCTATTGGAGTTTCTATGCGCCAATTAAGTCGGTAGGTTGGAGTTTTTCGATAGGTGTTAAAGAGTCTGATATATTCAGGGCTGTCTATGAACAGTTCTGGTATTCAATCTTGTTTTTTTGTTTGTTGTTAGTGCTGACAATTGTTGCTGTTGTATTGGTTTCAGGGAAGTTCTCTCGTTCTTTAGGAGGTTTAATAAAGCGCTGCGAAAGAATAGAGCGATTAAATTTTCAGCCAGTGAATGATAAATCTGAGAATATTGATGAAATTAAGCAATTTTCTCATACCTTAAATAATATGTGTCAGGTTCTGGATTCACATTATTCAATTAAAGAAGATGCCCGTATTGCTGAAGCCATTAGACACCATGCTTTGCCTCAAGTAGAAATAAATATTGAAGGTTATCAAATAGAGTCCTGGAGTAATGCAAGTCAGGATAGTTGTGGCGAAATCTTTGATATTGTAAGTTGCGTCCAGGCACATGTGGAAGGCCAGCCAGAACAAGAGAGTACTGCATTTCTACTTCTGGATGATACTGATAGTGGTATTGATGGAACGGTAAAACTGGGCCAGTTACGTGCTATTTTTAGAGTAATGATCAAACAGGGGCATTCATTATCTGAAATTGCCGGGCAAATGAATGATTATTTAATTTCAGATATGACTTTAAATGGTCCGGTTCAACTTAGTCTTGGGGTTCTGGGGCATAATAGCTCAATATTTAGCACTCTGAATCTTGGACAAAATGCGGTATTTCATTTTAGCAAACAAGAACTAAGTCAATATAAAGGATATCAGCAGGCTTTAGCTGCACAAAAGAATTTATCAGGGCTACAAGTTAAAGACATTGTATTACAAGCTAAGGATATTATTGTGATATGTTCCGACGGTGTGCTGGGGGCTCAGAATGAACAACGCGAGCAATTTGGGGTTAAGACAATTGAACGGATAGTTGAAAATAACTCTACGCAATCTGCTTATGCTGTTATACAAACTTTACAAGCTGAATTAGAAGCTTTTACGGCAGGTGCTTATATGCAAACAGAGAGGAGCATTATTGTTATTAAGCGTTGTTAAGTCATAGTAAACGCTACTTCAGATGATTGGGGAAAGGCGGGGTAGATTGTTATTGCAGAATAATAAAGAACGTAACCCGGCAAGAGTATTTAAAATTTGCCGGATTACGTTATCTAAACTTAAATAGATTACAACGCTCTAATTAGTTTTAAATGATGTTCCAGGTGTACCCGGTAAAACAGGCATTTGCTGTTTAGGGAATTCACCAGTTAAGGCATTTAAGAAGGCAACAATATCGGCAACTTCATCATTAGATAGTTTTGCTCCTAATTGTACTTTTGCCATGACTTTAACTGCTTTTTCCAGTGTCTTAACTGATCCATTATGGAAATAAGGTGCTGTCAAAGCAATATTACGTAAGGTTGGAACTTTAAAAAGGTGCTCATCGCCACTCTTTTTAGTCACTTCATAAAGGCCTTTATCATCACTGAACTTATATTGCTTTTCAAAATATGCATTGTCGATAACAGGGAATTTCTGGAATGTGCCTGGGCCATTAAAAGCCGGTCCGCTATGACAAGCAACACAACCTAGAGAGACGACTTTATTTAAGCCACGTATTTGTTGGGCTGTTAAGGCTTTCTTATTGCCTTTAGCGTATTTATCATAAGCACTGTTCGGTGTAATCAAAGTTCTTTCATAAGCTGCAATCGCTTTAGTGGCACTATCTTTAGAGATAGAGTTGGCGCCAAAAGCTTTGTCAAAATAAGCCTGATAGCCTTCAATTGACTTTAAACGGACAACAACATCATCCCAGCTTTTCATGCCCATTTCTATTGGATTAGTAACAGGGCCGGCTGCTTGTTCTTCCAGACTAGCGGCACGACCATCCCAGAATTGTACTTCGTTAAATGCAGAGTTCCACACAGTTGGAGCACTACGCCCACCTGTCTGACCATGTACACCCATGGAGTTGGGACGGTTATCTTCACCACCTAACATAGTGTTATGACAGGAAGCACAAGAAACAGTGCCAGTAGAAGAAAGTCTTGGGTCATGATACAAGATGCGACCTAGCTCAACTTTTGCAGCAGTCGTAGGGTTGTTAGCCGGAGCAGACGCCTTAGTTGGCAGAGCCTCCCAGGCAGAAGCAACAGAAACAGAACTAGCGAGTGCTATTGCAGAAACAATAGAACGAATTTTGGACATACCATTCTCCAGATTATTATAATTTTAAGAAATAAGATATTAACACAGTTGTAATCTGATGACCTCCATCAGATCGAGAGAAACATAGCAGAAAAAATATTTTTAACAATTGTTTATCAATAAGAATTTAAAGAAATAGTCCTTTTGATTTCATGTGAATTATGTAATGATTGAGCTATTGTTTTGTTTTTTATGATTATTAGGTGTTTTGTCATGGCGGCAGTAATGGAAGAAAGGTCGATTAGAGGCTTACGTGAAACTGCTTTATTGGGTTTCATAGTCATCGGTCTTTTTTATTTAATATCACTCATTTCATTCAGTCATGAAGATGCTGGCTGGTCTCATAGTGGCACCGGTATGGCAACAAATAATGCAGGTGGTATGGTTGGCGCCTGGTTAGCTGATTTTTCATTTAGTTTTTTTGGTGTTATCGCGTTTTCCTTTCCGCTTATTATTTTTTGGCAAGCTTATTTGTTTTTTAGTAATAAAACGCTGGTTGCAATTGGTTCAATGAAGTATATCCGCTGGTTTGGCTTACTAGTGACGATTATTTCTGCAAGTACATTTTGTTATTTACATATATTGCGTTGTCAGATTGAATTGCCTAGAAATAGTGGGGGTATTATTGGTCAGGAACTAGGCGAAGCTTCGATCATTACCTTTGGTAATTCAGGTGCAACACTATTATTGATTGCTGTTTTTTTCGCAGGCTTAACTCTATATACGCATATTTCCTGGGTAAAATTAATGGAAATAGTGGGCAGAAATACACTTTTATTAACGACTCTTGGTTTTAGGAAAGTGGTTTTGTTTTGGGGAAAAGCAAGAACAAAAAAAGAGTATGTATATGAAACAGAACAAAAACAGATTAATCCGCAGGAAATCCCAGCGGTTGTCAGTTTTGATAAGTCCGAGCCTGTAAGGCCATCAGTTAACGTTAAAAAGTCACCAGTCATTAATTTTGCTGCCCCCCCCGAAGAGGTGATACCCGCACAACTTATTGCAAAACCTGTCGTAACTAAAAAGCTACAGACTGATTTATTTAAGGACGTAGAACCTGGAGCCTTACCAGATACGGAGTTACTGGATTTAAGAGTAATTAAAGTTCGCGGTTATTCGGCTGATGAACTGGAAGATATGTCGCGTCTGGTGGAGCAGTCTTTGCAGGATTTTAATGTGATTGTTGAGGTCACCGGTGTTTTACCTGGCCCCGTTATTACCCGATTTGAAATGCAGCCTGCAGCAGGAGTTAAGGTAAGTAGGGTTTCAGGGTTGGCAAAAGATCTGGCACGATCCCTATCAGTTACCAGTGTTAGAATTGTTGAAGTCATAGCTGGCAAGTCAGTTATTGGCTTGGAAATACCTAATCAGGAACGTGAAATGGTTTCTTTTAGGAAAGGTCTGGAGTCTTCAAAGTTTATTAAAGCAAAATCTCCACTGAGTCTTTTTCTCGGTAAAGATATTGCGGGCGCTCCTGTAGTAACAGATTTAGCTAAAATGCCTCACCTTTTAGTTGCAGGTACGACAGGCTCAGGTAAATCGGTGGCTATTAATACCATGATTATGAGTATGCTTTATAAGGCCACACCTGACCAGGTCAGAATGATAATGATAGACCCGAAAATGTTGGAGCTATCAGTCTATGAAGGTATTCCGCACCTATTAACTCCGGTTGTTACCGATATGAAAGATGCTGCCAATGCATTACGCTGGGCAGTGGCAGAAATGGAGCGACGTTATAAGCTAATGTCTAAAGTCGGCGTGAGGAATCTGGCAGGTTTTAATAAACTGGTTACGGATGCAGAAAACAACGGCGAGCCAATTAAAGATCCAATGTACAGTTATGAAACTGAACTAGCAGAAGGCGAAAGTATTCCAACTCTGGAAAGCTTACCAAATATCGTTATTGTGATAGATGAACTAGCCGATATGATGATGATTGTTGGTAAGAAAGTGGAAGAGCTAATTGCTCGATTGGCACAAAAAGCCCGGGCAGCAGGTATTCATTTAATATTGGCAACTCAACGTCCATCAGTTGATGTTTTAACAGGGCTGATTAAAGCTAATGTCCCTTCGCGGCTTTCATTTCAGGTATCTTCACGCATCGATTCACGCACGGTATTAGATCAGGGTGGTGCAGAATATTTGCTGGGTAATGGTGATATGCTTTTTATGCCTTCAGGAACAAATATTCCCATGCGGGCGCACGGTGCTTTTGTCGATGATCATGAAGTGCATCATGTAGTCGAGTTTTTGAAAAAAACCGCGCCAACTAATTATCTGGATGAGATTACCCATGAATATTCGGAAAGTGGTGATGGCTCTTTTGTAGCCGGGCAAGAGGCCGTTGATTCAGAAATGGATGACTTGTATGACCAGGCGGTTGCATTTGTTACAGAATCTCGTAAAGCCTCTATTTCAAGCGTACAAAGACGCTTTAAGGTGGGCTATAACCGGGCAGCTTCGATGATAGAGGCAATGGAAATGGCGGGTGTTGTTAGCCCAGCCGAAGGTAGTGGTTCAAGGCAAGTATTAGCCCCTGCACCGGTTAAGGATTAATCCATGAACTATGCATTGATTGGCACACTTATGTTGTTTGTTGCCACTCTAGGCGGCTGGCTTATAGTCAGATTTAAAGATACAAATAAATCGAAACAGGTTAAGTGGGCTTTATTCGTGCTTTATTTCTGGTTATTGAATTTTATCCAGTTGATTATGTTGGCTGTCGCCCATTATTTGATGCGTTAGATGTTTAGGGCGTAAATAAAATAATTCATACATTATTAACTGGGGCGTAGATCTTTAGTCTGCATTTATAACAGCGGACTAAAGATCCGCGTTTCATTGTGTTTAAGTTGTTACGTACAGCCTTTCTTAGAAAGGCTTAACCACTGCCAATATAACAATCGCTAGCAAAAATATTACAGGAACTTCATTAAACCAGCGATAGAAAACATGGCTGTGTTGGTTACGGTCAAATTTAAAATCTAATAGATAGCGGTAGCAAAAATAATGGTAAACAACTGATAGTACCAATAGGGTCAATTTAACGTGTAACCAGCCCATGGAAGCATACATTGCCCAGGCATAATCTATCAGCATCCAGATACCAAACACAAAGGTAATAATCATCCCGGGTGTCATGATGCCGTAGAACAATTTACGTTCCATGACTTTAAAGCGCTCGTTACTGATGTCATCATCACTCATGGCGTGATAAACATAGAGCCTGGGCAAATAAAATAATCCTGCAAACCAGGTGACCATAAAAATAAGGTGAAAAGCTTTAAGCCAGAGCATTGTTTTGTCCTATAGATTAAGTGTTAATTGATGTGACGCAAAAGATTAACCACGATAATACGGCGAGTAGTCTGCATGAGCTTGATACTTTATTAGGAAGCTCATGTATCGGTTCGGTGTTTAGTTATATTTCTGTTTTGAGCAGAGCGTGAGAATTAGAGAAAATTGATTGAATCCTGTCTTGCATTTCCGTTAAGTCGAAAGTCCCTGTGGTTTTGAATGCTATGTTTCCTTCGGGATTAATTAAAAAAGTCGTTGGTGTTAAACTAACATTTCCAAAGGCGCTTGCTAGCTGCATATCTAAATCCAGCACTATATCATAAGGTATCTGGTAGGCATTTCTAGTATCAACAACATAATTAGGACGGTCATAATACATGGCTATGGCTATAATTTCTAAACCAGCTTGATGATAGTCTTGATATAAACTTTTAAAATGTGGAATCTCTTTGAGGCAGCTAGGGCAATTACTTGCCCAGAAAGTGATTAATAGAGTTTTACCGCGTAATTCATTTAGTTGAATGATTTTATTTGTTAGAGTTTTAAAGCTTACATCAGGCGCAGGTTTAGGCATAAAGATGCGATAGCTGCCAGCTAGTAGTAAAAAAATACTCAGTGTAATAATGAAATATTTATTTTTTCTTCTTCTGAGCATCGTCTTGTTTCACATTTTTAGGTTGTACTCGATAGGCATTACAGAGTGCTCGGTACAAAGGTTCGGGGTTAATTAATTTAGAGGTTCCAGAGGCTAGAAATGCGGCGGTCATTAAAGGGATGGAAAGGTCATGACTATGAGTCATTTCCAGAACAACCACAAATGAAGTCAGAGGCGATTGCAGCATCCCTGAAAAATAGGCAGTAATAGTGAGTAAAATCATGACTGACGTTGGTGCAATCGGAAACCAGGCTGCTAGGTTAGCACCTAGGCCTGCACCGGTTGCAATAGAGGGTACAAAGATTCCACTGGGAATGCCGCTAAAAAAAGTCGCTATTGTTGCTAGCATCTTGTATAGGGGAAATAAGGGATCTACCGTTGCTTTATCCTGCAAAATATTTCTTGCTAGTTGATAGCCGGTACCAAAGCTTTCTCCTTGCGATAAATACCCAAGTAAGGCAATAACACAGCCACAAATAAAAGCGACCTTAACAATGGGAAATGCCTTTTTCTTTATGTAATTCTGACCACTCACGACGATTTTGCTAAAAATGCCACCGAGTAAACCTCCTGTGATGCCGCATAAGGGAATAGCTAACCAGCCATTACCCCAAGGTAAACTGAGTTGATTATCAGTAAAATAAATGGTGTGATTTAATATCGAATAGGCAGTCACACCGGAAAATATAATCGCGGTTAAAACCAGGGTGCTGATACGTTCTTCTAATGTTCGGCCCATTTCTTCAATGGCGAACATAATGCCGCCTAAGGGGGCACTAAACATGGCGGCAAATCCTGCCGCACTTCCAGCTAGTAGTAAGCCTTTTTCCATATAATGTACTGGGAATTTAAATACTTTGCCCAGAGATGCCATGAGTGAAGCGCCGACATGGGTTGCAGGACCACCAAATCCGACCGATGCACCTGATAATAAACCCATAATCGGTAAAAAAGTTTTACCAATAGCAATGCGGAATGATACTAGTTTAGAGCGTTCTTCCTGAGTATGAGGCAGTTCCAGTGCGGTTTTAACCTGCGGAATACCGCTTCCCTGACTACCCGGGAAAAAACGAAAGGTTATCCAGGCGGTTAATGCCAGGCCAAAAGGCGCGACGACAAAGTTAAACCACGGGTAGGTTACTGAGACAGCACGATAAAACTCAGAAGCCCATTCACTGAGTAGAGTCATGGTTGAGATCAATAAACCAATGATAACTGCGCCTAACCAGAAAACCAGACGCTGTTTCCAGGAGTTCAAAGAAAAAAAGGATTTACTATATTCAGACATAGTTAAAGAAATGGATTTATCAGTTTTATGATTATATCAAAACTGTTAAGCTGTCATGTTTATTTAGCGCACCAGTCAAGAGATACACGAGCATGAAAAAGATTCTTATTTCCGATAAATTAGCCGATGCAGGGGTTAACTTTTTAAATGAACAAGAGGGCATACAGGTTCATATTGATACTGGTATGACTCCTGAGCAATTGTGTGCAACGATTGTTGACTATGATGCCTTGCTAATCAGAAGTGACACTAAAGTAAACGATGAGGTGTTGCGTGCTGGAAAAAACCTGAAATTAGTCGGGCGTGCAGGTATCGGTGTAGATAATGTTGATATTCCAGCGGCGACTGAACAGGGTGTCATTGTTATGAATACTCCGGATGCGAATGCGACTACGACAGCAGAGTTAGCGATTGCGCATATGTTTTCCTTAAGCCGGAATTTACCCAAAGCTGATAAATCAATTCGTGAAGGAAAGTGGGAGCGCTCTAAACTGGTGGGTGCAGAAATATCCCATAAGACTTTAGCTATTTTAGGTTTTGGCACAATCGGTCGTATTGTTGCTCGACGCGGGGCTGGACTGGGTATGCACGCTATTGCCTATGATCCCTTTGTTGCCCCTGATGTTTTTGCAGAGTGTGGCGCTGAAATGGTGAGTTTAGATGAATTAGTGCAACAGGCCGACTATTTAACCTTACATTGTCCTTTACTGGAAAAAACACGCGGTGTGATTGGTCAGGAGCAATTGGCGATGATGAAAAAATCAGCCATGATCATTAACTGCGCCCGAGGTGGATTAATTGATGAAGAGGCGCTATATAATGCTTTAAAAGAGGGTGAAATTGCGGGTGCAGCTCTGGATGTTTATGAAAGTGAGCCACCTAAGGATTCGCCGCTGTTAGAATTGGACAATATCGTTTTTACACCACATTTAGGCGCTTCGACAAAAGAAGCGCAAGTGGCTGTTAGTGTAGAAATTGCACGTCAGGCGGTTACTTTTCTAAAAACGGGTGAAGTGGTTAATGCTCTGAATTTGCCTCGCCTTTCAGCCGAAGATTTAAGAGCATCCGAACCTTATATGGAGGTAGCAACTAGTTTAGGTAAGGTGTTAGCTGGTTTGGCTACTAAGCCCATAGAGCGAATTCAAGTTTCTCTATTAGGTAAAGCAACCGAGGCAGAAGCACGTTCAGTTTCAGTCGCTGCTTTAGTGGGATTGCTCGAAAGTCATGTTTCTACGCCAGTCAACAGCGTTAATGCTGAAAATATAGCTAAGCGCCAGGGAATTAGTTTAAGCGAATTAAAATCAGAAGAGATATCCGGTTATTTGGCTTTAGTGGAAGTCAAAGCTTATTGTGCTGATGAAGAGATTACTCTGGTTGGAACTTTGTTGGGTGATAAACATCCACGTATAGTGCATATTAATGAATATGAAATTGAAGTGATTCCCGAAGGTGTTTTGCTGGTAACGCAGCATGCAGACAAACCAGGTGTTATTGCGGCAATTAGTGCTGTATTAGGTAAAGCAGATGTTAATATCTCACGTATGCAGGTAGGTGTTGCAGAAGATGGGCAACATGCAATGGCTGTGATTAGTGTCTCGGAAAAAATACAAGATACTTTGTTACAGGAACTTTGTGAGGTAGGCGCTGTTGAATCGGCGATACAGATAGAGATGTAATTATTGTAGAGCGGACTTTAGTCCGCTCTTCTAAATTGATATTACCCAACGGAGCGGATTGGTTTTATGAGTTTTGATATTGTTTGTTTTGATTGTGATAGCACTTTAAGTGAAATAGAAGGAATTGATGTTTTAGCTGAACGTGTCGGATGTGGTGCTGAAATGGCTGCTTTAACTAATGCTGCTATGAATGGTGAAGTGAGTTTAGAATCAGTATATGCCCAGCGACTGGCATTAATTAAACCAGATCACCAGGCTATCAACTGGCTAGCTGATTTATATATAGAAAAAATGGTTCAAGGTGTTGAAGAAGTCTTTCAGAAACTACACAAGCAGGGTAAGCAGGTACATATAATTAGCGGTGGATTAAAAGAGGCCATTCTTCCTTTAGCTGAAAAATTAAACGTTGCAGCTAGTAATGTTCATGCAGTCGAAGTTTTATTCGCTAGTAATGGTGACTATTTAGACTATAACCAGCAATCTCCGCTAGCTAGAAACGGTGGCAAAGCTGAGATTTGTTTGCAATTAAATAAAGCGGGTTTAAAACTGGCTATTGTGGGTGATGGTAATACCGATATGGAAGCTAAAAAAGCAGGGGCTTTTTGTGTCGGTTTTGGTGGTGTGGTGACGCGTAAAATCGTACAGGATCAAGCAGATGTGTTTGTAGCAGATCCTGATCTACAGGCAGTTTTGCCTTATTTATTGTAATTCATTCTTAACAATACGTAGGGCGCGGGCTTTAGAGGCTGTGTAAGTATTCAACATAGTTCCCCTCCTTAGTTAAGGTGGGGCTAGGGGAGGTTTGGTATATTAAAACTAATCACGCAATATCAATGAACTATGTTTTTATACGATCCCCCCTCAATCTCCCCTTCTCAAGGGGGGAGGCTAAAGGCATATACTTTCACAGCCTCTAAAGCCGTATCTTTATTTAGGTTCTTGCTGCTCTTGATACCTTATCGAAAGGTTCTGGAAAGGCTTTTAATGCGCCTGTCTCTTTACGCAATTTATCCAGTAAGTTGTGGTCAAACATTTCGCGTAATTCTCACGAGTCTGATAAGTATCTGCATATAAAGCCTGAAAACCACCTATTTCGCGCATAAATGCTTCTAGCTTACGCATGGTTTCTTTAGCATTGTAGTTTGGGATATTTGGCTCACCATAAATCCCGACATCAACAAACATTTGTTCATTTGGCAATGGATTCACCATACCGCGTATGGGGGTATCAAATACGCGCATAGGGCAGAGCCATAAAGGGTAAAAATCAACTTCCTGATGAAAATACGATAGGGATTTATCCAGAGTGCTTATGGGTAATAAGAAATCCTGATCCATATGATGGGTATCATAGAGTTCATGAATCGCTTCTGTTTCTGTTAGTTTGATTAATGAGATTTCAGGGGGCGACATCCAGCCTAAAAGATAACGAAACCAGGGACTATTGCCAAACGGAACAATTTGCTCCATTTCCCAGAAAAAAGAACGTGTATGACGGTGATAAAAATGGCGTAAAGGAATATATTCTTCTTGCTCCTTGTCTTGCTTTAGGATGCTACGCACATGCTCATAAAACCAGGGTTTCCAGAAGTTATTTAGTGCATTTCTGGTTTTACCTGCGGGTACTTTATCGGCAAAATTACCCAGCATTAACACGCCTTCCTGTTCAGAATACATCAGGCCTTCAATAAACTCATAAGCTTCATCAAATGGTTTTAATGATTCCTTGGTAAATCGGTCGACAAGTTCTTGTTTGCTTTTATAGGGTATATAAGTAAGGTGTACATAATCCTTACACGGTACAATTTTTATTTCTGCACAGACTAAAAATCCAAGCGAACCATAAGACCATGGAATTGCGTAGTAGAGTTCGCTGTTTTCGTCTTTAGAGCATTTCACTAATTCACCATCAGCGGTGACGATTTCCAGGCTTGCACATATATGCTGAAACAGACCATATTTATGAGAACTGGCCTCTATACCAAAGCCATTTATCAAGCCACCGACGGGTTAAAGCATCTAACTCGGGTACAACCGCTAAAGACCAGCCTAAAGGCTTTAGCATAGCAGATATTTGCCCCATATTAGCCATAGGCTCAACGCGTACAGTGCCTTTGTCCTCATCAATGTCTAGTATATCCATTAAGCTGACATCGACTTGATAATGGGTTTTTTTATAATTCCCCTGTTTTAATGACATTGCTTGCCAGCCAGGTCTAGCAGTACACATGGGTATATTGCCGCCGGTTTTCTGTTGCCAGTCTTTGACTTGTTGCTGCACTTTCTTGACTTTATCCCCATGTTTTTCCGGGGCGCTATTTAACCAGAAAACCAGACGGTTTCTACTGCCCATATAGGCTTTAAAAAGCAGCGAGGCAGGTAGAACGAAAAGAACCACGAATATTCCGCGATATTTGATTAAAAAATCCAGCATAATTTTATCCTGATTGGGGTTATTTGCTATTAATTGAAGAAAGAGTACTTTAAATTTATTATTTAGCCAGGAAATTAAAGACAAGTCAGGCTTGACTGGGGGAAGTATAACGAGTTGTTATTTAAACAATAACGACACAATTCCTGCCTTTTTGTTTTGCCCTGTACATAGCAGTATCAGCCGCACTGATAATTTTATCGGAACTATTATACTCTTGATGATACAGGCTGACGCCAATACTAATTGTAATCTCGTGGCCAAGAAATTGTCTGCTAAGAATTTTTCCCTGTTGTTCTACTTCTAGTCTAATTCGTTCTGCATAACTATAAACCCCTTTTTTATCAGTGCTTTGCAATACAAAGACAAATTCATCACCGCCATAGCGACCTATAAAATCACTAGGTCGAGTTAAGGAGCGCATAATCTGTGCAACCATTATTAAAGCTTCATCACCGACCTGGTGGCCGCAGGTATCGTTAAATTGCTTAAAAAAATCAATATCAATAAATCCGACGGCAATGTGACTTAGTTGATGAATATTTAATAAAAAAGCATCATTTAAAAATTTAGTTAGCATTCGGCTATTTGATAAGCCAGTGAGCGAATCAAGCTCTGCTCTGTTTTTTTCCTGAATAAAGCATTGAGCATTTGCCAGGGCAATACCCAGTTCATGAATAATAGGAGCAATATAATTAATAATTTTTGGTTCGATTGCCTTGTGGTTTTTATAGTTATCTGCATAAAGTAAACTGAAGTTTCCCAATTATTGAGTAGCTGAAATACACAATGCTGGTGTATCGAGGTTTATTTTAGGTGGTTTTGCCATGTTTATAGCAACCCCCTACTTAATTCCCCTTAGGTAATAGCATTTGAAACGAATGAAAAGACTATTTTTTTCATATAGTTGTAACATAGTTTCAATTTTACCATAAATAATTATTGGGAAACTTCAGTAAAGTAAAGCTACAAGGCGGTCATTACTCACGATAGGGAAGAGAAGAAATTCTTCTATTTTAAATGGTCCAAGAAGTATTTTGTTTTCTTTATTGCGGCTGTTAATAATGCTCGCTTTACGTTCGCGTAGATTGTTTAAAAGAGGGCTAGGTAAGACGTCTATTTTTATATTGAAATGTTCTAGATTACTATCTTTAAGTGATTCAGGCCAGCTATAGCTAGTCTCTAAATTACGTAGTTTCGGATTGATATTGAGTATAATTAAACGCTCAAAATGGAAGTTGTGCTGAATGGCTGCTAGGGTATCAGGGACTATTTCATCAGGGTTAAGGCTTTTATGCGGGATGGTTAAGCTGCTAATAGATAAATTGCCTGGCAAGGAATTACGTCGTTCATAGTTTGGGCTGGATAAAATGGGTGATTCAACGAGCGAGGCACGTAACTTGTATAGGTTAGGGAATTTGATATCAAAAAATGCACAGGTATCTTGCATTTCAGTATCAACAGTATTCAACAACTGCTTAATATTTAATTTTTCGATATTAAGCAGTTCTAAAACTTCCGGTTGTAATATCGGTCTGTGGTTATTTATGCTTGAACCGATACCATGTAAGCTTGCAATATAGTTTGCGAGAGAAACAATGGCGATGTCATATTTGCAGTCTGCATATTGACTATCATCATCAGGCAAAACATGGTGACAATAAACGCTAGCAGTAATTGGTTTTGGTAAAAGCCAATGTTTACAAAAAATTAATCCAATTTCAGCATGAGTTATGCCAAAAAAAGCATGCTCTTCCTTGTAAGATGGCTCTATGGCATTCATGCTTTTACGAATAAAGGCGCTATAATTTACCTTGGCATGTGTCTCCAGAATTATTTTACCTATATCGTGTAATAAACCGGCACTGTACATTAAGTCAGGGTCAGCATGATCTAGGTTACTTGCTATGGTGCGAGCAAGTGCAGCAACAAATAAGCAGTGTTGCCAGAAAGAAAGTTGCTCGAATTCGAAGTTAGCTTTGTGGTAAATCAGCTTGTTATAGAGTAACTGGTTTAATGTGATTTGCTTGACAACCTGATCTCCAAGAATTTTAATTGCCTGTTTAATCGATTTAATTTTTTGATAAGGTGAAAAAGTAACAGAATTAACGTTGCTGAGTATCTTTGCCGCTAGTGTCGGTTCACTTGCTATTAATAGAGATAATTCGTTTGCACAGGAATTTTTTACAGCTTAAACGTAATAGCTTGATTGCTAATTCAGGAATTACCTGTAGATGATCGACATCATGCTTAAGTATGGAATTAGCCATTTGATGGGTAGCTAATACTTGATCGGCATTATCGTTCATAGTAAATGCAGAAGTGGGTTGAGTATGTTAAATTTAGCTTTACACATACTATGTATCATAGCTTATATTGGTTTTTTCTTTAAGGGGAATTATATGCGACGCTTACTTTTGTTTATCTTTATTGTTTTTTCCAGTTTTATGTCTATAGCCAGTGAGGTGCATTTTACAACTGAGGATAATGCCACGATCTATGCCGAGCTCCAAAAGCGAGGTTCTCATGCTGTTTTGTTAGCTCATGGTGCTATTTTTAACAAAGAAAGCTGGGGGGGAGTTTGAACAAGGTTTACTGGCTAATAATTTCACTGTCTTAGGAATGTGCACGAAATAACATCCTGAAGCAGCCAAGCTTGAATAATGAAATATCTCCCCTAAATTAAGGTTATCTTAATTTATTACTCAGTGGTTGTCTTATGTCATTTCCTTATAAAAAAAATATCGAAAAGTCGATGAAGAAATTTTATGACTCACTTTGTGAAAAAAATAAGCGACGGTATGCCGCCATTGAAAGTGAAAAATCATCTCATGGTGGCGTTAACTCTATTTCAGCTTTATTAGAGTGTGACCCAAAAACTATCCGCCAAGGAAAAAAAGAACTCACCGAATTAGAACTGGATATAACAGGAATCAGACAACCTGGAGGCGGTCGAAAAAAAAGACCTCTACCCCTGAATACAGTGGAATAGATCAAGACTTTTTAGATATTCTTCAACAGCATACAGCAGGCAATCCAATGAATTCATCTATTAGGTGGACTTATCTAAAGCCGCGTGAAATCGTCAGTGAATTATTAAAAAAGGGTTATTCTGTCAGTCGTAATATCGTTCGATATTTATTAAAAAAACATGAATATGTTAAGCGCAAAGCCCAGAAAAACATTACGATGGGTGGTCATCCTGACCGCAATGCTCAATTTGAAAATATT
>NZ_BDMN01000012.1 GCF_002189065.1 Bathymodiolus platifrons methanotrophic gill symbiont | reverse complement strand
ACTGAAGTTTCCCAATAATTATTTATGGTAAAATTGAAACTATGCTACAACTATATGAAAAAAATAGTCTTTTCATTCGTTTCAAATGCTATTGCCTAAGGGGAATTAAGTAGGGGTTTGCTATAAACATGGCAAAACCACCTAAAATAAACCTCGATACACCAGCATTGTGTATTTCAGCTACTCAATAATTGGGAAACTTCAGTTTATCAAGCGGCCAAGCTAAAAGGTGACTTATTATTTATTGCAAGTGAAGATGAATATTTGGCCAAGGCATTACGGTCTTCTTATGATAAAGCTCCAGACCCTAAAATGTTAAAGCTCATTCCTGGTAATGCCCATGCTCAACATATTTTTAAAACATCTCAGGCTGATGTTTTGACTGATATTATTTTAGACTTTTTGAAAAAATAGCTCAGTGGAGGATAATGAAGTGTAGAAGGCCTTTACTTTTGCCAGCCCAATGTTTGAATTTCTGGAGCTGTTGAGAAATTATTATGCGGCATTTGATATAAGTATCTTGGCAAAATTGATTTAACCTTTTTAGAAAATGTCTTGATGCCTTATTTTAGTTAAATTGATTTACCTTGGGTACTTATACTTTGCACTGTCTTAGGCACCTGGAAACAAAAAATCTGCACCAATCTGTATATATTATTAAGCCCATACTCCTAAACGGTTTTTTTTGTCAAAAGTTTGATTTATGTCTCAATTTCAGAACATGAAGGTGTCTGCGCATTGTTCTATGTGCTGTAATGCACGCTGGTTTGTAAAAGATAGGGTCAGCAAAGATGAAGTATAGGCTGGAAGAGTATTACAAAATTAATATGGATACGTCTAAAAATGAAAGTATAGACTTATTTAAAGACTGAAGTTTCCCAATAATTATTTATGGTAAAATTGAAACTATGCTACAACTATATGAAAAAAACAGTCTTTTCATTCGTTTCAAATGCTATTGCCTAAGGGGAATTAAGTAGGGGTTTGCTATAAACATGGCAAAACCACCTAAAATAAACCTCGATACACCAGCATTGTGTATTTCAGCTACTCAATAATTGGGAAACTTCAGTTTAAAGAGTGTATTAATTGCGGTATGGTTAAACAACTGAGTGCATTCAGCAAGGATGATAAGGAAAATGATGGAGCGAGTGATAAGTGTATTTTATGTGAGGAACTCTACAAGTCAAAAATGGAACCAATTGATACGGTTCAGCTTATGCGGGAGATTATCAATAACAAATAAAGACAGTATCCCATCATCCTAGAAAAATCAGTTGCTCACGGTTTCTAGCACAAGCTCTTGATTTCACAGCACTTCAAATTCTGCTCGATTAACTATATAGGTGAAGCTAAGATTTTTTTAAGGCTATGTCTGCATTAAGGAGCGGGTATTATTGAATTCTTGTTTGTGTTGGTTAAGTAGCTTCTCATTATCCACAGGCAAGTTTTTTCTGGGGGTACGGGCAGCTTGCCCGATTGTATGGGCGAGCCGCCCATGCCCCTATATAATGAGTAGTTACTTGGCTATCACCTAAGTTATTATTTTTAAATGCCTCTGCCAAACTATGAATATTTGAAACTCTTGGGGTTTCACTCTTACCAACATTTAAAGCAGGCATAGCCTTTATTAAAGTACTGTAAAAGCAATACCTCGCACTATAAATTCGCATTCAACTGATTTTTCAAGGATAAATGTACTATGATGTTAAAACCCATTTTTCTTATTCCTATTGTTATTTCAATAATTAGCTGTGCGATTCCCTTGCAAGAAGGGGCGGAAATTGTTCAGTTAATTTATACTCGACCAAAAGAGGAGGGCTGTCGTTTTATCGGGCAGACATCTGCATCAGATGGTGGAATGGTTTCAGGAGACTTTATGTCGGATGCCAAAATTTATAGGAGTACGGCAAATTTGATGAAGAATAAGGCGTACGAGATGGGGGGCAATGTCGTTTATATAGAGCAGCAATTCAATAAAAATAAAAAGCTGACAAAGACAATGACTAATCAGACTATGCTTGGTTTTGTTTATCAGTGTAAGAACCTTGAGCAGGCCCAGTCAAAAGCTGATCAGTAGTAAGCTTTTTCGCAGTAATAAAAAAAATCTTTCACCATAAAGGACTTTAAGGTATTGATCTCTGCCCTAGATAAGCTTTATGGTGTGTTCTTAAAAACTGAAGTAATAGGCATTGCGCCATATCAGCGCAATTTATAAGTTAAATAAGTTCTGTGAGTAAATAATTATCAGAAACTTCTTTTGGTATGGCAGGGCTAATAGTATTTTCTAATGATTCCTTATTGTTAATAATAACCGCTAGACGTAGGTAATTGGGTGTATAGCCAAATACTTTATGTGTTGTGGCATCAACTTCTTCTTTTTGCCCTTCCCATAAAATTTCTAGAGATTGTCCCATATTTTGCCTGAGAAAATCCTGTTTCATTTGCTCTGCTAACTTGTGTAACTGCTGGCTGCGTTGTTTTTTGATGCTTTTTTGTACTGGGTCTGGCAAGGTAGCTGCTTTTGTTCCGCTACGAGTGGAATAGGTGAAAATATGTATATGTCCAAAGCCAATCTGTTTAATGAAGGCAAAGCTTTCTTGCCATTCCTGTTCTGTTTCACCAGGGAAACCGACGATAATATCCGTCGTGATGTTGATATTGGGTACAACACTACGTGCTTTCTGTGCGATCTGGCTAAATTCTTCAGTTTTACAACGCCTGGCCATACGTTTTAAGACGCTATCTGAGCCACTTTGCAAAGGTAGATGTAAATGGGGCATTAAGCGTGGGTTACTAAATAAAGCAAAGAAGTTTTCTGGTAAGTCCCACGGTTCTAATGAACCTAAACGCAATCGGGGAACATGGGTCTGATCCAGAATCGCCTGAATCAAGTCAGCCAGATTACTATTAATATCTGATCCAAAGCCGCCTAAATGAACACCCGTTAAAATAACTTCTTTAACTCCTTGCTGGACAAAATTATTGATATCTTTAATTATTTGCTGAATAGGAGTGCTTTTTTCTTCACCTCGGGCGACGGTTACAATGCAAAAAGTACAGCGATAGCGGCAACCATCCTGTACTTTGATAAAGGCGCGTTGCCTACCGCGACTAAATAAAGAAATTTCTGCAGGCTCGGTCGACATGGCAGGCATGCTGGGGATGTCTAGTTCCGCCATAGCAAGTTCAACCAGTCGGTCTTTATCCTGATTGCTAACGATTAAATCGACACCTAATAATTCAGCGGCTTCATCTGCTTGTAATGTTACATAACAGCCACTAGCTACAATTTTGGCGCTGGGGTTATCCCTGTGAATGCGACGTATTAGTTGACGAGATTTTCGAACGGCATCTTGTGTGACGGCACAGGAATTAACAATTATCAACTGTGCATCATTCTGTTTACGGGTAATTTCATGACCCGCTTTTTGAAAAGCCTGTGCCCAGCTTTCCAGCTCGGCTTCGTTAAGACGGCAACCTAAAGTTCTAAGGTGTACTAACATTATGCAAAAAACCAGTAAGCAATAAAAATAGCAGAAACAATGCCCGCAAAATCGGCTATTATCCCACAAGCGAGTGCATGACGAATATTTTTAATACCGACGGAACCAAAATAGACTGCCAGTACATAAAAAGTAGTTTCTGTACTGCCTTGCACAATTGAGGATAAACGGCCGGCAAAAGAATCTGCACCATAGGTTTGCATGGTATCCACCATCATGGCACGTGCGCCACTGCCACTAAAGGGTTTCATTAATGCCGTTGGCATAGCATCAATAAAACGAGTGTCTAAATTAGCTTGCAGTATGCCATAGCGTAATGCGTTCATAAGCAAATCCAGAGCACCACTGGCACGAAAAACACCGATAGCGACAAGCATAGCCACAAGATAAGGAATAATGCCGATTGCTGTTTGAAATCCTTCTTTAGCACCCTCTATAAAAGCCTGGTAAGCATCAATCTTTTGATAAGCTGCACTGGCGATAAAAACTATAATCAGGCTGAATAAAATCAGGTTACTAATCAATGCGGACTGAAATAGCATTTCAGCCTGGTTCAGTTGTGAGAAGTAAAAAATAGTTCCGGCAACTAATAATGTAAACCCTCCTACATAAGCGATAATGGTTTTATCGAGTAAGTTCAGTTTTTGTACCCAGGCAACGGCTAATAATCCACAAAGAGTAGACATATATGTTGCTAATAAAATAGGAATAAATACATCAGTCGGGTGGGCTGCACCCATTTGGGCGCGATAGGTAAAGATAGTAATAGGGAATAAAGTGACAGCGGAGGTATTAATGACTAAAAAAAGAATCTGAGCATTACTCGCAGTGTCCTTTTGCGGATTTAAAGTTTGCAATTCTTGCATTGCTTTAATACCCAGGGGAGTTGCCGCATTATCCAGTCCCAACGCATTTGCTGAAATATTCATTACCATTGCTCCCAGCGCTGGATGGTTGGCAGGTACCTCGGGCATTAGCTTGCTAAATAATGGAGTTAAACCTCGTGTGAGTAGGGTAATAAAACCACTACACTCACCAATACGCATAATTCCTAACCATAAGGCAAGCACACCTGTCAGTCCTAAAGAAATTTCAAACGCTGTTTTAGACATGGCAAATAACGCGGCCATGATCTCGCTGAAGACTGTCTGGTCACCTAGGAAGAGTAGTTTGAAAAGGGCAGTGATAAAAGCACTGATAAAAAAGAAAATCCAGATAATATTGAGCATTTGATTTTCAGCTGATAGCCACTTGACTCCTTGTAGCTGGTTAATGACAAAGCGCTAGTATTGTTTCTAATTTGGAAACAAATTAGCAATGGATTACTATATTGTTAGTTTCTTATGTTGCTGTATAGTGAGCCTCAATCGCTGCCAGCCATGGAGAGCGAACGCGAGGGCTGGTAGTCCCCAGAAGGCGTAGGGCCGTTGTTTTGTCGGAATCGTAGCGCTAGCGTAGGTGGAGACAAAATAAAAGGCATTCCGAAACGCCGTCCAGTCATTTGAGGGAGTGTTACGAAGCCAGCACCGAGTTTACGATGGTAGTGGCGAAGTGGCACGTACGCAGGACGTCTGGGGCGCCGAAGGCATTAGCGGTCGCGTTAAGTTTTTGCCGCTTGCTTGGGCTGGGATGCCCAAAACAAGCTTTCGCAAAAATAGCGACTCCCCGCTACTTAAGATTTATATTAATTAACAGAGGCATGAAGTGACGGATTTACAAAAAGATATATTAGTAGGCCTATTATTTGTTGTGGGCATTTTTGCTTTTATTTCAGGTGCGTTTATCGTATCCGCCGCTGTATTTGCATCATCAGCTATATTTAGCAATATACGCCAGACTGTTCAGATACAAGATTAAGGAATAAGCACGAAACAACTTCCCGATATTAATTATTCTTGAGGAATTGCACGGTAATTCCATTTTGGTAAATGTGTATCAAATACAATCGGCATTATTTCTTTGAAGTCAGCGGCATATTTTCGTCCTGTCTCGTATATTTTGTCGAGTATGTGAACAATTGTTGTTAGTCCTTTTGACGTTGATGTTCTAGAAATCAATGTTTTAACTGTTTCAACCGAGTCAAATACAACACCTTCACAAGCACGAGTCACATGAGGAAAAAAACGATGTTCAATGGGATTATACTTGGATAAGGGCAGTGATAAAAGCACTGATAAAAAAGAAAATCCAGATAATATTGAACATTTGATTTTCAGCTGATAGCCACCTGACTCCTTGTAGCTGGTTAATGACAAAGCGCTAGTATTGTTTCTAATTTGGAAACAAATTAGCAATGGATTACTATATTGTTAGTTTCTTATGTTGCTGTATAGTGAGCCTCAATTACTTAAGATTTATATTAATTAACAGAGGCATGAAGTGACGGATTTACAAAAAGATATATTAGTAGGCCTATTATTTGTTGTGGGCATTTTTGCTTTTATTTCAGGTGCGTTTATCGTATCCGCCGCTGTATTTGCATCATCAGCTATATTTAGCAATATACGCCAGACTGTTCAGATACAAGATTAAGTAAATTAAAAGTTTTTATATGTAGCCCCCTCTTAGTTGTACCAATAAACTTGATTTCTCCTCGTTATCTTGTTTATTCTTTATAACGCCTGTTACGGTCCGGTAACAGGCGTTTTTTTTTGCTTTAAATATTTTGTGCATCAGCAGGGCAGGTCTCGCCTAGCTTTACTTGATTGCTTTCTAAGCTTATTGGTGTATTGGAGTTGTAATCACCAGGCTCCAGTGTTTTGCATAGATGCCCAAGGTTCAACCGGACTAAGTGGCTTACCTTTTTGTAATAATTCAATGGAAATTTGATCAGGCGAGCGAATAAAAGCCATGTATCCATCACGTGGTGGTCGGTTGATCGTCACTCCACTATCCAGTAACTTTTGACAAGTACTGTAAATATCATCTACTTCAAAAGCCAGGTGGCCAAAGTTGCGCCCACCGCTGACTGCTTCGGTATCCCAGTTATAGGTCAGCTCTACCAAAGGAGCCTGAGTATTTTTTGCCTGTTCAACATCAGCTGGAGCATTTAAATACACTAGTGTATAACGACCGGCTGCATCTTCTATCCGGTGCGATTCCTGTAGACCAAGTTGCTGACAGTAAAAATGCAGTGAAGCGTCCAGGTCTTGTACTCTGACCATAGTATGTAAATAACGCATGAGTATTACTTATATTAGATAGAAAAGTGTGTTTATTGGTTTTTTACGGGGCATTATAGTTAAACCTAGAAAAATCAGTTGCTCACGGTTTCTAGCACAAGCTTTTGCTTCCAAATTGGAGAGCTTTTTAATTCGGGTCTTAATGATTTAAAATTTCCGGTAAAAAAAACTCGCTGACTAATAGCGGGTGATGATGAATTGCGTAAACGGTCCTTCGCCCCCACAAAGGCTGGTTGATAAAAGCCTTTTGCTGAATTGGAGGTCTCCATTGATTGCATTGCACCTGGGTAATCTGCATAGCCAGACGCTCCAGTCTGGGATAGGGAAAAATAACTTCACCCAGAGGGCGATTTCCTAAATGCGACAGATTCTGTTGTGCGCTACTAATGGTTGCTTCAGGAATAATTGTGCGTGCGAGTACTAGGGGTATATCATCAGCATAAAGTAGGACTTCCCGAGTTAGCGAATATTTTTCAGGATGAGTCTTAAGTAGGCGACTTTCCGATATAAAGGCACGTTGCCACTGATTATTAAGAACCTGTACACGCACCCGCGAGCCATAATAGTCTCGAAGCCGCTGAGTGATAGAGCCCGCTTCATAAATCCAGGATGCCGCAGGTGCCGGGATATTTAAACGACTTTTTAAACGATTACAGAACCAGGTGGGTTCTTTGGGGTATAAACTACTTTTATTGCTCAATGCTGTTAAACCTCTGCATATTTTGTGCTTGTACCTAACCAGCGTTCAATCAGAGGCTGGATATTTTCAGGACAGCATTGCTGGATAATTTTGACTGCTTCTGCAGCCTGATCCAGTAAATCAGTATCACGTTCCAGATCAGCGATTTTAAATTGCATTTGTCCTGTTTGCCTAGTACCCATCATTTCACCGGGCCCACGTAATTCTAAGTCTTTTTCGGCAATAATGAAACCATCACTGGTTTCGCGTAAGATATTTAGGCGTTCACCTGCTGTTTTGGAAAGTGGTGACTGATACATTAACAGGCAGAAACTATCATCACTGCCTCGACCAACACGGCCTCGTAACTGATGTAATTGAGATAGCCCTAATCGTTCGGGGTTTTCAATAACCATCAGTCCTGCGTTGGGGACATCGACACCGACTTCTATCACTGTTGTAGCGACCAGTAAGTCTAATTGATGTTGTTTGAAAGCTTGCATAACCTGATCTTTGTCAGTTGCTTTCATGCGTCCATGTACCAGACCTATGCGCACACTGGGTAATAGTTCGACTAATAGTGATGCTGTTTTTTCTGCTGCTTCACATTGCAAGACCTCAGACTCTTCGATTAGAGTACAAACCCAGTAAGTTTGTCGGCCTTGTTGAGACCAGTTGTTAATTTTAGCCACTACTTCGTTGCGTCTTTCTGAAGAAATGGCGCGGGTAATAACGGGAATTCTACCGGGTGGAAGTTCATCAATAATTGAAATATCAAGATCTGCATAATTAAGCATTGCCAGGGTCCTAGGTATGGGGGTGGCAGTCATGATTAATTGATGTGGTTTGCTGTTTTTATATTGGCCTTTATCTCTGAGAGCCATGCGCTGATTGACACCGAAGCGGTGCTGTTCATCAATAATAATTAGCCCTAACCGAGCAAAAATAACGGCATCCTGAAATAAGGCGTGGGTGCCAATAATTATACCGGCACTTCCGTCAGCAATATCGATCAGTGCCTGCTGGCGTTTTTTACCTTTTAACTGGCCTGTTAAAAAGATAATATTAGTGTCAAATTCTTTAAACCAGAGACTGAAGTTGCGCAGGTGTTGCTCTGCAAGCAGTTCAGTTGGAGCCATTATGGCGACCTGATGATTGCTGCTCAAGGCAAGTAAGGCTGCATAAGCTGATACAACTGTTTTCCCTGAACCCACATCACCTTGAATTAAACGTAGCATGGGAGAGTTACTGGCACAATCGGATTTTATTTCTTCAATCACTCGTTGTTGAGCATTGGTTAAGTTAAAACTCAGGCTATTTAAAAATTGCTGTCTCTGTTTTTGTGTGCATTTTAATTCAGGTGCTTGCCAATGCTTATCAAGTGATTTACTTTTTAATTGACTTAATTGATGAGCAATAAATTCTTCAAAAGCGAGGCGTTTTAATGCAGGGTTAGGGCTGTTTACTAATGCATTAACTGATACCCCGGGCGCGGGAGTGTGTAGGGTATTTAATGCTTGATTTAGCTCAGGATATTGAAACTTGCTTAAAACAGCGCTGGGTAATAAATCGGGAAGTGAATCGGGATTATTATTGTAGAGAGTTAATGCTTGCTGTACCGCCTTTTTGATACTGGCTTGTCGAAGGCCTTCGGTCAATGGATAAATTGCTGTAAGCGTGTCGCTGGTAATACAATCGTCCAGTTGCTGGATAATTTTGTATTCAGGATGAATCATTTCATAGCCTGAGTAACCATCTTTAATTTCTCCAAAACAACTGATTAGAGTTCCTGAACTTAGACTATTGAATTGTTTAGCACTAAAATGAAAAAAACGCAGACTAAGATAGCCTGTTTCATCACTAATCTGGCAGACTAATGTACGTTTACCACGATTTAAGATAGTACTGGATACAATTCTAGCGCAAATTAATGCTGTACTACCCGGTATCAGTTCATTAATTGCTTGAACCCGGGTGCGATCTTCATAACGCAATGGCAGATGGAAAATTAAATCACGTACCTGGCGAATTTTCAGTTTTTCGAGTCGACCTACTGTCTGTCCTCCAATGCCCTTAAGTGACACGACTTCTTGATTAAGAATAGCCTGTGGATCCATGGTAAGAGCTTAGTAAGTGTTGATTAATCTAAGTTATTTGCACGACATATTTTGACTAGTAGTCGGGATGCCAGGTGAGCATATAAAAAACATCATTTCTGAATGTTTCTAGCGGAAACTAGTTAATTGGGTTGCATTTTCGATAAAAAATTTCCTGATTACCCATAACTCTAGGCTAAACGAGGTCATTCCTGCATGCCTTTAACAGGAATCTCGTAGGTTAAGCAGAGATTCCCGACAAAAGACTTCAGGAATGATGAATTTTTTAACGTTCTGATATTTCGAACTTTATTCTGTCATGGCTGAGAGGTGTACGTAATTAAGAATAATTTTGGAATGACGTTTTTTTGTTGCCAGCTAGTTTTATATTTAGGTCATAACACTGGTAACTTGAAGCTTTCCAACAGATTTTATATGGAAAAACGACACCTATGATAAAAAGCCAAAATAAGACAGTTTAATGATATTCAGGAGTTCTTAATTCCATAATGGCATCCATTTCAATACCAACACCTTTGGGTAGGGCAGCAACGCCAACAGCAGCACGAGCAGGGTAGGGCTGGGAAAAATATTCGCCCATTATTTCATTAACAATTGGAAAATTAGATAAGTCAGTAAGAAACACATTTAATTTAACGATGTCTTGTAAATCACCACCAGCAGCTTGGGCAACGGCTGTTAAATTGTCAAAAACCTGCTTGATATGCGCACTTATATCACCACCTACAATTTCCATGGTTTCCGGAGCTAATGGGATTTGTCCCGATAAATAAACTGTGCTGCCTACTTTAATTGCTTGCGAATAAGTGCCGATAGCTTGTGGTGCCAGGTCAGTATGAATAGTTTCTTTTTCCATAGTTAGTCTTAGCCTCTTGTGCGGGTGATTTTTAATACAATAAATAACTTTTTTAACTGGCGCATTATATTTGCTAGATGCACTCTATCTTTAACCGTTAGGGTAATAAAATCAACAGAAACTCGTGCATCCTGAGTAGAAATATTGACGCTTTCAATATTAGAGTCCATTTTTGAAATCGTTGAAGCAATGGTTGCCAAAGTCCCTGGCTGGTTTAATAGTTCTAGGCGTATTTCGGTTGGATAATCACCAGTTGCATCCTGACTCCACTCAACTTCTAGCCAGTCCGTTGATTTTTTACGTCCATCCGCACTATTCCTGCATTCATGATGGTGCACTACAATCCCTTTCCCAGGGTTGAAATAGCCTATAATCGGGTCTCCAGGTATGGGTCGGCAACATTTGGCAATAGTAACCACCATGCCCTCAGTGCCCTTGATTATTAGCTGTGTTACTTTACGGTTTTCGGTGTCTTCCAGTTTTATTGCAGCACTGATATCTTCCTGATTGAGTTGCGTGGCAATTAAAAAGGGCATTTTGTTACCTAGGCCAATTTCCTCAAGTAACTCATCCATACTGGTAAGTTGAATTGCTTGCAAGAGTTGATCTTGCATTTGTTCAGTAATGTCTGTCAGGGACTTATTTATGTCCTGCAATTCCTTTTCTAGTAGGCGGCGTCCTAGGCTAATGGCTTCTTTTTGTTTAAAGTGCTTTAGGTAGGAGCGTATTCCAGTACGTGCTTTGGTGGTGACGACATAATTTAGCCAGAGTGGGTTAGGTCTAGCCCAGGTTGCTGTAATAACTTCTACAGTGACTCCATTTTCCAGTTGAGTTTGTAAGGGTACTAAGCGTTTATCAATACGTGCGGAAACGCAGGAGTTTCCAATGTCAGTATGTACAGCATAAGCAAAGTCAACGATACTAGACTTTCTGGGGAGCTTTATAATGCTACCTTGAGGGGTGAAAACGAAAATTTCCTGCGGGAATAAATCAATTTTTAAATTATCGATAAATTCTAGAGAATTACCGGCTGTTTTTTGAATTTCAAGTAAGTCTCGAACCCATTCAGTAGCGCGAGTTTTAGAATGTATATGTTCTTCATCATCAGATTTATAAAGCCAATGGGCAGCAATACCTGATTCAGACATGCGGTGCATTTGATGAGTGCGAATCTGGATTTCAACAGGGACGCCATAGGGGCCAATTATTATAGTATGTAAGGACTGATAACCGTTTGCCTTGGGTAAAGCGATATAGTCTTTAAATTTACCTGGGATAGGTTTAAAAAGGTTGTGCACAATGCCTAAAACACGATAACAGGTATCGACATCTTCACAATGAATTCGAAAAGCATAGACATCATAAATATCTGAGAACGATAGTTTTTTAGATAGCATTTTTTTGTAAATGCTGTACAGATATTTTTCCCGCCCCTTTACATCGCAAGTAACATGCGCTTGATGTAAGCGTGTTTTTAATGAAACTGTAATTGTTTCAATAATTTCTTTTCGATTGCCACGTGATTTTTTAACCGCATTTTTCAATATGCGATGACGCATTGGATACATAGCTTCAAAACACAATGATTCCAGCTGGTGGCGAATATCATTCATACCTAAACGATTGGCGATAGGTGTGTAGATATCAAGTGTTTCTTTGGCAATGCGGCGTTTTTTATCCGGGCGCATGACTCCCAGAGTACGCATATTATGCAAACGGTCAGCCAGTTTGACCATGATAACGCGCATGTCTCTAGCCATTGCTAAACACATTTTACGGACATTTTCCGCTTGTGCTTCTGCTTGCGTTTTACAATTTAATTGAGTTAGTTTGGTGACCCCATCAACTAACTCAGCAACATCTTCGCCAAATAACTCAAGGATATCTGTTTTTGTTACATCTGTATCTTCAATGAGGTCATGCAGAATAGCAGCCATAACACCATGCACATCCATGCGCATATGTGCGAGAGAAATGGCGACGGAAAGAGGGTGGCAAATATAAGCTTCGCCACTTTTTCGAAATTGTCCAGAGTGGTGTTTTGCACCATATTGATAAGCCTGAAACACTTGATCAATATGAATTGAGTCTAAATATTTACTCAGTAATGTATTGAGTTGATCATAGAGAAGCTGCTCAGGGCTTTCAGTAATTGCTGTAGATTCCTGAGCACTCATTGTTAGTTTAACGCACCGAAGCCCGTGTCTGTAGGTTCTCCAACCTGGTGTAGTAGGTCAATGTTTTCTTTAGTTACATGACCTTCAGCGATTTCTCTTAAAGCAACAACAGTATTTTTATCTTTTCCGCGAGATACAAACTCATCAGCACCTTTTTCCAGTTGGCGCGCTCTTTGAGATGCTAGTAAAACAAGCTCAAAGCGATTTTCAACATTATCTAAACAATCTTCGACGGTAACTCGTGCCATTTTTAAACCTTTAGTGGATATTTTAAAATTTATATAACTTAACCGAATATTATAAGAGACTTTTATGTTCTTATAAAACTTTCCTTTAGAAAAATAGAACTTTAGAACTTTTATTTACGTTGTTTGTTGGGTTTCAGTAGGCAGTAAAGCATATGCTGTTACTGAAATAATGCCGGATATGGGGCTCTTTAGACTCTTTCAAGTCACAAAAGATACGCTCCCACACCTGCATTTAATCATATGAATAGTTGGGCAGAAAACTACTAGCTTTTAGCTTCAAGAGCCGCAATTGCAGGAAGTTCTTTACCTTCTAAAAATTCTAAAAAGGCGCCGCCGCCAGTCGAGGTATAAGAAATTTTATCTTTAATCGCGTATTTATCGATAGCAGCCAGCGTATCACCACCACCAGCAATAGAAAATGCATCACTATCAGCAATTGCTAAGGCAAGGGATTTAGTACCTTCGGCAAATTGATCGATTTCGAAAACACCGACAGGGCCGTTCCAGACAATAGTTTTAGCTGTGCTTAAGATATCCGCATATTGTTTTGCTGTTTCAGGACCTATATCCAATACCATATCATCATCAGCAATATCACTAACTTTTTTGATGGTTGCTACTGCTGTATCAGAAAATTCCTTTGCACAAACAACATCTACAGGTACTGGGATGTCAGAATTATTTGCTTTTGCCGCTTTAATTAATGCTTTAGCATCATCAATTAAATCAGCTTCATAAAGTGACTTACCAACCGAGTAGCCCGCAGCCGCAATAAAAGTATTGGCAATACCACCGCCAACAATCAGCTGGTCAACTTTATTAGATAAGCTTTCCAAAACAGTCAGTTTCGAGGAAACTTTTGAGCCACCTACAATTGCAACTACGGGGCTTTGGGGGTTATTTAAGGATTTGCCGAGTGCCTCTAGTTCTGCTGATAGTAGTGGGCCAGCGCAGGCAATTGTTGCATGTTCAATGACGCTATGAGTTGATGCTTGAGCTCTATGGGCAGTACCAAAGGCATCCATAACAAAAATATCACATAATGCAGCCATTTTTTTGCCCAGCTCAGGGCTATTTTTCTTCTCGCCTACATTAAAGCGGACGTTTTCACATAAAACAACTTCACCTAGGTTAATTTCTATACCGTCAATCCAGTTTTTTTCCAGGCGAACTGGCTTATCTAGGAGTTCTGATAAACAGTTTGCCACTGGTTGTAATGAAGACGCGGGATCAAATTCGCCCTCAGTTGGACGACCTAGGTGAGACATCAGCATAACCGCAGCACCAGAATCCAGAGCAAGCTTGATAGCGGGTAAGCTTGCGCGGATACGGATATCACTAGTAATCAGCCCATCTTTAACAGGTACGTTAAGATCCTGGCGGATTAAAATGCGTTTACCCTTTAAATCTAAATCAGCCATTTTTTTTATAGGCATCGATGTCTCCGTGAATATATGTGTGAATAATATTGGGCTAGTGAGTGAGCCCTAAAACAGAAAAATATTATACCTTAAGTCTGTCTTGTGATTAAATTAAGTAGGACAGGGCGTAAATTGAATTGCGACAGATAAATAATTGAGGTAAATAATGGCTATTGATAATCAGGAATTTAAAAATACTCTTAAACTTTGGGCGAGTGGTGTATCAGTTGTTACCGCGCAATCTGAAGGAGGGGAGTTAGGTATGACAGCGACTTCATTTGCCAGTGTTTCCATGGATCCGCCACAAATTTTAGTTTGCCTTCATGAAACAACGGAAACAGGCGCAGCGATTCTAGAAAGTAAAAAGTTTGCTGTCAATATTTTAACAACAGCGCAAGAGCAGGTATCTAACCAGTTTGCTGGAGGTATAAGCATGGCTGAGCGCTTTAAAAATGTAGCCTGGCATAAAGGTGATCTGGGTATGCCCGTTTTAGATGAATCACTTGCTAGTATGGAGTGTACTGTTGTACAGCAATTTAAAGCAGGTACGCACTGGATTGTTGTTGGAGAAATTCAAAATAGTCAATGTAAAACAGGTGAGCCATTGCTTTATTTTAATTCAGCTTATCAACAGATTGCGAGCTAAGTATTCCGTTCTTATTGCCTAAGGTTGAAAAGTTCGGTCTTAGGCATGCAGATGCTGTAGCGCATTTATTTTTACGCATTTCGCTAGCACATAGAGGCTTCAACTTAGTTTCGAGCTTTAGTAATTTTCGATTCCTTAAGGTGATATTCTTTGACAGAAATACCGTAAGGTAACGCGCAATAAATAACCTACCTTATATTGCGCAGGATTTTTGTTTGTCTTCAAGGCGTAGAAATAGGCGCGTAGCTGGCTACGTATCTATTTCTGCAACGCAGAAGACAAGCAAGATGGGTGGGTTATTTATTGCGCGTTGCCTAAGTAAGGAATGAGGATTTAATAATATCCGAAAGTATCAAATCGGGATAAAAATGTAGCCTGTATGAAGCCTGCGTAATACCGGATGAGAGGAAACTCCTATTTCCCGTATTCTGCTGGCTTCATACGGACTACTTTTTAGTTTCAGATATTAATTAATTTTGATTCCTAAGGAATGTGCACGAAATAACATCCTGAAGCAGCCAAGCTTGAATAATGAAATATCTCCCCTAAATTAAGGTTATCTTAATTTATTACTCAGTGGTTGTCTTATGTCATTTCCTTATAAAAAAAATATCGAAAAGTCGATGAAGAAATTTTATGACTCACTTTGTGAAAAAAATAAGCGACGGTATGCCGCCATTGAAAGTGAAAAATTATCTCATGGTGGCGTTAACTAT
>NZ_BDMN01000011.1 GCF_002189065.1 Bathymodiolus platifrons methanotrophic gill symbiont | reverse complement strand
GAATCAGGGCATCGCAGATTTTAATCAGTCCCGTTAAGCTTTTGCCGCGAACTTGGGCTTGGACGCCCAAAATGAGCTTTCGCAAAAGTAGGGACTCCCCGAAGTAAGGAATGAGGATTTAATAATATCCGAAAGTATCAAATCGGGATAAAAATGTAGCCTGTATGAAGCCTGCGTAATACCGGATGAGAGGAAACTCCTATTTCCCGTATTCTGCTGGCTTCATACGGACTACTTTTTAGTTTCAGATATTAATTAATTTTGATTCCTAAGTAATGTATCCATAGTAAAACAAAAAAGTCCTTCTTGTTCGTTTGCTTTGTGTGTTTTACAGAGCAAAGTAAGTATCTCAGCCAATCTTCATCAAGTTTAAATAGTGGCTTTACACTAAACTCTAAGCAAAAAACTTTTGCCTGAGTAATTAATTTTAAAAACACTTAAAAATTAAATGCATAAGTAATTTTACTGGTTCTCAAGCGCTGCTAAATATTCAATTGCTTCTAGAATATCTTTACAAATGCCAATAACTATATTATAAAAGACTAATATTATTTCAGTCAGGAGTGTATTATGAAAAATAACGTTAATATTCAGCGTCGCAAACTTTTAAAATTTGCCGGTGCTAGTGCAGCAGCATTAGCTACATTTCCTGGTCTGATAAATGCCAAGACGATGAAGGTAGGTAGTCATGCATCGTCTGATTTTAAGGCTGATGTAGAAATAAGTTTAACTGGAGAAGTTAAAAATGTAGCGATTTTTAGGGGCCCTAAAACGCATGTCTGGAAGGTAGTTGGTAAAGTCTTAAAAGGTGATAAAAGTGCTATTACTAATGAAGAAAGTTACCTTGCGCCTACTATCCGGTTGCATAAAGGCCAGAAAGTTCGGATCTATCTAAAAAATGAATTACCTTCAGCGACGATTTTACATTGGCATGGCTTGCACGTCCCTGCCAAAATGGATGGTAATCCTATGTATGCGATTGATAATGGTGAAACCTATGTTTATGAGTTTGAAATACTCAATAGAGCAGGGACGTATTGGTATCATGCGCATACCCATAGCTTAACTGCCAAGCACGTTTACTCAGGGCTTGCTGGTTTTTTTATTGTCAGTGATGATGAAGAGCAAGCACTTAAATTACCGCGCGGGGAATTTGATGTTCCTTTGGTTATTCAAGACCGTAATTTTGATCAGCAAAATCAGCTTCAATATGGTGGCGGTATGAGGATGAAAATGCATGGATTTTTAGGGGATCAGATTCTGGTTAATGGTACTCCTGAGTTTGAATTATCTATTGCTACACGTGCGTATAGGTTACGTTTGTTAAATGGTTCTAACTCACGTATCTATAAATTAGCCTGGGATGATGGCACGCCATTTAAAGTGATTGGTACAGATGGTGGGCTTTTAGAGCGCCCTGAAACGCTCCCGTATATAACGCTTGCACCTGCAGAACGTCGCGAAATCTGGGTGGATTTTAGCGACAGGAAAGTAGGAACTGAATTAACTTTACGTAGTTCAGAATTCCCCTCTGGTGGCATGGGTATGATGGGAGGAGGCATGGGCGGTGGTATGGGTATGGGTGGTGGTATGCGTGGTGGCCGTGGAGGTGGTATGAGAGGAGGGCAGTCTCATGCTAGTGAAGACTTCACAGTTCTTAAAGTACGTGTCAGTAAAAAATCTTCCAGTAACGATGTTTTACCCAAACGCTTAAGTAAAGTTAAAGCATTGCGCTTAGCTGATGCTGCAAACTCTCAGTCACCGCGTCGTATTATTCTATCAATGCGTCATATGTCTGCATTGCTTAATGGGCGTTCTTATAAAATGAATGATATCAGGGAAGATGAGATTGTTCCTGTGAATACCTTGCAGCTCATGGAATTTAATAATGGTTTTCATGGTATGGGTGGGGGGATGATGGGTATGCCTCATCCTATGCATTTACATGGTGAGCAATTTCAGGTGGTTAAACGTGAAGTGAGAAATAAATCAGGTAGGGGATATACGTCAGTTTCTGAGGGCTTTCTGGATAAAGGCTGGAAAGATACTGTGCTGGTGATGCCAGGTGAAAAAGTGACCATATTAAAGCCATTTAATGATTTTACAGGGATTTTTATGTATCACTGTCATAACCTGGAGCATGAAGATATGGGAATGATGCGCGATCTATTGGTGAAGTAAAAGAAAGCTATTTAAATCAGTTGTAGGAGCGGTCTTTAGCCGCGAATGTTTACTTAAAGTACTATTCAGGCTGTTGCAGGCAAGCATATAAAAGGAAAAAAGTAGTTTATGCAGATTAACAAGCAAATTAATATTAAAGGAATGATGTGTGGTGGTTGTGAAACCATTATTGAAGATGCAGTTTCTGAAATTGAAGGGGTCTCTGATGTCCATGCTGATTATCCATCAGCAAAATGTAAGCTGAGCTTTGATGACAAGAAGGTCAGGCTTGAAGATATTTATAAGATCATTGAGCAAAAAGGGTACGCAATTGATTTAAACTCTGAGACTAAGGGCGGTGTTTTTATCAAAATCAGTTTGTCTATATTAGCGCTGATTGGAATCGTTTTGTTAATGGTTTTTTCGCGTAAATTGTGGCATCAATTCAGTGTGCCTGATATTAGCTCTCAATTAAGTTATGGCATGATTTTTGTGGTTGGTTTGATTACTGGCTTACATTGTATTGGCATGTGTGGCAGTTTTGTCATTGGTTATACTGTTAAAGATGCAGAGCATGGACGTTCAGCCTATTTGTCACATATTTTATACGGTACTGGAAAAACACTTTCTTATGCCATGTTTGGTGCAATATTTGGCTTTATTGGCTCGGTTGTCAGTATTACTCCTTTCATCAGTGGTGTAAGTATTTTGCTCGCTGGAATATTTTTAATTATTTTCGGCCTTAATACCCTAAATGTATTTGCAGTGTTAAAAAAGGTACGATTTAAACAAGCCGAGGCTATGGCTCGTTATGCAAACAGGAAACGACGTAATTCGCGCAGCCCTTTCTTTATTGGTTTTTTCTCAGGTTTTTTATTAGGCTGTGGTCCTCTGCAGGCCATGTATATTATGGCTGCAGGCAATGGCGACCCTGTAGAAGGCGCAAAGTTTTTAGCTGCTTTTGGTTTAGGTACTTTACCAGCCTTATTGGGTTTTGGGATGGCTACTCGCTGGCTTTCGGGGACAATGACGCGTCGAATTACACAAATTTCCGGTATTATATTGCTTGTTATGGGGACGATGATGCTAAACAAAGGCTTGATGAAAACCAAATCTGGTTATGATTTTAAATCTATTAGTACTGAACTGACTCAACAACTTAATAACAAGTAATAGAGTAACTACTCAGCGAATTTCGACATCATAAGTTATTGATTTTTTTAGGGTGGGCAAAGCTTGCGTGCCCATCTTGTTTGCAGGAAGGTGAAAATAATGGGCACATTGTATTTTGCCATCCTACAAGTAATTTATATTATTTTTTAAAATGGAAATTACTCTAAGTAGTTACGTAATAGAAAGCTATAGGGTGTGCTTCAATGCATCCTATAACCAAGAAATATAAAATTTGCTTGCAATATTTAATTTGATACAAATAGTACAATCCAAGAAACATAATTGCCCCCACAGTATCGGCTAGCCAGTCAGCAACGTCACTCATGCGCCCAGGCACAAAAGATTGGTGCCACTCATCGGACATCCCATAGACACTAGAAAATATCAAACTACTAACAATTAGTATGGGTAGCGATGTAATAAAATGCCTGAATGCCCGCAGAACAAAAGCCGCCATCACAAAATAAGCCCCTGCATGAAATAACTTATCCTGATGTTGAAATAGCATTGGTGTCGGCAGAGAAGGCTGGTTGGAAAGCCAATATATAATTGAACAATAGACTATAAGCTGTGTCACATCTATAGCTTTGATATAATGTTTTGACATATTTAAGATTCGGGTAAAATACTTCATTTATATAATGAACAATCTATTTGACTTTGCTGATGCCTGTTTACATCGGACAGATATTGATGAAAAACTTCAATTAACGGCAGAAGCCTGGAAATTATATCAATTAGGTGAACTACAGTTTGATTCTTTATCCGAACCTAAGGCAATAGAGCGGGTGTGTTTCCCTAGCAAGCCGGAGTTACTCGCTCCTAGATTTATGGCAAGGCGTAAATTAGGCACACCGGAAGGTGTGCAAGCTTTTTACCATGCTTTGGCGCATATCGAATTTATTGCTATTTACCTTGCCTAGGATATACTTTATCGGTTTAGAGGCTTACCAGAAAAATTTTATCAAGACTGGTTGCAAGTAGCTCAGGAAGAAGCCCAGCATTTTAATCTAATCCGTGATCATTTACGTAAATTAGGTATTGATTATGGCGATTTACCCGCTCATCAAGGATTGTGGGAGCATGCTCAAGACACTGCGCATGACATACTCGCACGACTAACCATTATTCCCCGAGGTATGGAAGCGAAAGGACTTGATGTAACGCCAGGCATGATAGAGAAAATTCGTCATTTAGGCGATGTTGATGGGGTGGAAATATTAGAACGTATTCTGGAAGATGAGCAGCAGCATGTTTTATTTGGTTCAGAATGGTTTTATCAGCAGTGCGAGCAGCAACAACTGGCCCCTGAAGTAACGTTTAAAGCGTTAATTTTAAAATATTTTAAAAATCATAAACCTAAAGGCCCATTTAATATAGAAATGCGCCTAAATGCCGGTTTTACGGCAAATGAATTAGCCTGGCTGGAAGATCAATAGGGATTTGGTTGAAGTAGACTAGCCCCTATACAATACACACTAAGTAGTTACACTTATGAATCATACCAAGCCCTTTAATATTCCTTTTTTTGCATTAGGATTTAGAACCTTTTTTGCCTTATCGGGTCTATCTGCTTTAGTATTGCTGGTTTTATGGCGCTCTATTTATGATGGCAGCTTAATTTTAGATAATTATTTCCTTAATAGCTATTGGCATGCACATGAAATGCTTTTAGGGTATACCGTTGCAGTTATTTCTGGCTTTTTATTAACCGCAGTAAAAAACTGGACAGGGCAAGAAACGCTTACGGGAGCAGGCCTGGCTGGCCTGGCTTTGTTGTGGATTTATGGCAGAATATTACCTTTTTATTCAGGTTTATTAGCAGATGAATTTATCGCCCTGGTAGATTTCTTGTTTTTACCAGTGCTCGCTTATTGCCTCGTCAAACCGATCAAGGCCGCTCAATATACACGTGGCTACGTTTTTATTGCGCTGTTACTCATTATGAGCTTTGGTAATGGGCTCATTCATCTGGAAATATTAGGGTTGGCAGAACAAAGTGCATGGATAGGCTTTCAAATAGTGATAGCTTTGATTATAGTGATGATCCTAGTTATCGCGGGTCGTGTTTTTCCATTTTTTACTGAAAAAGGACTGCCCGGTACTCTACCCATTCGTAACCCACTCTATGATGGATTAGCGATAGCTTCGGCAGTACTGGTATTTGCCTTAAATATCATGCAGATTTCAGGTATTATCTTGGCCATCGCAGCAAGTCTGGCAGCAATTATTAATATACTAAGAGTTAATAACTGGTACGTTTTCAGAATCTGGTTTGTGCCTTTATTATGGGTGCTTTATATAGGCTATGCCTGGATAATTATTGGCTTTATTCTAACTGCGCTCAGTGCCTTTGATATTATCCAACCGAACTTGGCATTACATGCTTTCACCATGGGTGGCATAGGTGTTATCACATTAGGTATGATGGCACGAGTTTCATTAGGGCATACAGGTCGTATCTTAAAAGCTTCACAAGCGATGGCAATTGCCTTTGCATTGATTAATCTGGCGGCACTAGTCAGGGTATTTATACCGATCCTTTTGCCGCACTGGTATGCCGATATTATTTATGCTTCAACCATTTTATGGTTAGCAGCCTTTTCATTATTTGCCTATGTATATGCACCGATCTTAACCACTGCAAGAATTGATGGCAAAGCGGGCTAACTACAACAAATAGCATAAGGCGTGGCTTCAGCCCGCCTGTACAAGCGAAAGATAATGGCGGGCTGTGAAGCCCCAACCCCTACGTTTTATGAATATTCACTCAATGGCATAAAGCCAGTGAGCAAACCTTAACTTTACACACGAAGAGAGAACATGGCACTTTATTGTGGAATTGTTGGTTTACCCAATGTTGGTAAATCAACCTTATTCAATGCACTGACTAATGCAGAAATTTCGGCTGAAAACTACCCGTTTTGTACGATTGATCCTAATGTAGGGGTTGTTCCTGTGCCAGATGCCAGAATGGATGCTCTGGCAGAAATAGTAAAACCAGATCGTATTTTACCAACCACAATAGAGTTTGTAGATATTGCTGGATTAGTGGCAGGAGCATCAAAAGGCGAAGGCTTAGGCAATAAATTTCTGGGTAATATTCGCGAGACAGATGCCATTGTTCATGTAGTACGGTGCTTTGAAGATGAAAATGTTGTCCATGTTGCAGGAAAAGTTGACCCTATCGGTGATATAGAAGTTATCAATACCGAGTTGGCGTTGGCGGATATGGCTAGCATCGAAAAAGCCCTGGTAAAAAGCAGTAAAGCGGCAAGAACGGGCAACAAAGAAGAGCTCGCTAAAAAAATACTCTATGAAAAAGTAATAAAACATCTAGACGATGGTGGGCAAGTGCGGTCTTTAGCTTTATCCGAAGATGAACTTGCTATCATTAAAGAGCTATTTTTACTTACCATCAAGCCAACCATGTACATTGCTAATGTACAAGACGATGGTTTTGAAAATAATCCCTTACTGGATACAGTTCAAGCTTTAGCTGATAAAGAAGGTGCTGTAGTCGTTTCAGTTTGTGCTGCGATAGAAGCTGATATTATCCAGCTTGATGAAGATGAAAAACAAGAGTTTATGGATGACCTAGGGCTTGAAGAGCCTGGTTTAAACCGAGTAATTCGTGCAGCCTATAAGTTACTTGATTTATCCACGTACTTTACTGCCGGTGTTATGGAGGTACGTGCATGGACAATTCCAGTAGGTGCTTCAGCTCCACAAGCAGCAGGTGTTATCCATACCGATTTTGAAAAAGGCTTTATCCGTGCCGAAGTAATAGCCTATGATGATTTTGTTGAATACAAAGGCGAGCAGGGCGCAAAAGACGCCGGGAAATGGCGTTTAGAAGGTAAAGACTATATCGTGCAAGATGGTGATGTCGTGCATTTTAGATTTAATGTTTGACGAATAAATGCAGAATGCCTATAATAGGCATTCTTTAGATAGATTAAAGATTTAGTGGCGATATAGCTCAGTCCGGTTAGAGCACAGGATTCATAACCCTGGGGTCCCAAGTTCAATTCTCGGTATCGCCACCATTAACTTCTTTATTGAAGTAATCAAACCAGCCTTCAGTGCTGGTTTTTTTATGCCTGAAATATAAGCGAGCAATCCTACCTAATAAATAGGGACAGCACCATCTTTGCATACGCTTGCAAGTAGGCTGCTCACAAAGCGATGTAATAGCATCTGAAAATTTTCATTTAGCTAATTTCAAATAGGGATCATAGCTGCGAAGCTCTACAAAATATTAGCGATCAACCCAGCAATGTGGGCCAACCATATTTACAACGATAGCATTCACCAGCCCTCAAACACCACTACAGACCTTGCTTGAACAAGGTAATTATTTTCCCCAACAGGGTTTTGTTTTTCAGGTGCTACGAGCCCTTTATCTGAATTTAAGGCAGTATCAATTGCTAGATGCCATCTTCGCTCTTCAACTGCAGGCATTTGCATATTGAGTTCATTTCCTGACATATTTAGAATAATATGCAAATCAGCCTCTTTATCTTTGAAGGCTGCCAGGGTAAATGCCAGGACTTGTGAATTAGGGTCTAGCCATTGCGGTTCACCTAGTTGAACGCCATGCCATTGAATATCAGGAATATGTCGCCCGGGAGCACATTCCCCGGTTAGAAAGCGACGACGCATCAGAGAGGGGTGACGTTTGCGCAGTGCTATCATTTGCTGTACAAAAAGTAGCATATCTGCATTCTTTCTGGTTAGATTCCAGTCAAACCAGGTTAACTCATTGTCCTGGCAATAGCCGTTATTGTTGCCATCTTGAGTATTAAGAACTTCATCGCCCGCCAATAACATAGGTACACCCTGGCTTAATAGCAGTATTGCGATACTGTTTTTTGCCTGTTTTCTACGTAATTCTAGTATATTGACATCATCGGTGTCACCCTCTACACCACAGTTATAGCTCATATTGTGATCACCGCCATCGCGGTTATCTTCGCCATTTGCCAGGTTGTGCTTATGGTGGTAACTGACCAGGTCATTTAAGGTAAAGCCATCATGGCAAGTAATAAAATTAATACTATTAATGGGCAAGCGTCCCTGATGTTTGTATAAGTCGCTACTGGCACAGAGTCGAGTAGCAACTTCTGCAGTTAGTCCATGGTCACCACGGATAAAACGACGCATACTATCACGATATTTACCATTCCATTCACCCCAGCGATAACCAGGGAAACTACCTACCTGATACAGTCCGGCAGCATCCCAAGCCTCGGCGATTAATTTAGTTTTAGCCAGTTGTTCCGAGAGTTCAATTCCCCATAATACAGGGGGATCCTGAAGTACTTCGCCATTCTGGCCGCGAGCCAATGCACTTGCAAGGTCAAAGCGGAAGCCGTCGACATGCATCTCACGTACCCAGTACTCTAGGCAAGAGATAATAAAATTTGCAACTACTGGGTGGTTGGCATTAACAGTATTACCACAGCCAGTATAGTCACGGTATATACTTTTGTCTGTCGCATCTAGATGATAAAAAATATTGCTTCCTATGCCTCTAAAGTTGATGACTGGTCCGTCAACTCCTGCTTCGGATGTATGGTTAAAAACTACATCCAGGACGACTCCAATTTTAGCTTTATGCAGGGCTTTGACTAAGTCACGGAATTCCTCTAAATGTGTTCCCAGTTCTGGTGTGACACAGTACCCTGGGTGCGGGCTAAAAAAACTATGTGTGCTATAGCCCCAATAATTTTTTAGACCAAGAGCTGCCGTGCCCCGGGGGATATCCTGTTCATCAAAAGCCATAACGGGCATAAGTTCTACATGAGTAATACCTAAAGACTTAAGATAAGGTATTTTTTCAATCAAAGCTGAAAAGGTCCCCGGATTTTTTACTCCAGAGTTAGGATGTCGGGTAAAACCTCCAACATGCATTTCGTAGATAATTGCATTTTCACTTTTGAAAGAATACGGTGTGTCACCTTCCCAATCATAACTATCATCAACAACTAAGCTACGCATGGCAGTGTGACCGTTATCACCTGGGAGACATGCTTTTTCCCGATGCCAAAGCTTGTCACTTACTGCACGTGCGACGGGGTCTAATATGTGCTTTTCTTTGTCAAAACGTAAACCACTTTGTGAGGTATCATTAGGCCCATCCATTCGCCATGTGTACCAGGTACCAGCAGGTAGATCGTGAACACGAACATGCCAGGAGTAAAATGTTTTATGGATTTCACTGGCTAATGGAATAACCTGAATAGGCTCAAGGCTAGTTGAACTGTCATACAGCAAAAGCTCAACGGCGATAGCGTGGCGGGTAAAAATGGAGAAGTTAACGCCGTCGCTTTTTAATCGTGTACCAAGTGGATACGGGGAGCCAGGGGAAGTTTTAAATGTTTTTTTCACAGAGACTAGTATTTATTTTATGGTTAAAGCTGCAAAGTAATTTTGTCGCTAAGCTGTGTAATCCAGCTTGTAAGCAAAGGTATATGATTAAAATGCTGATTACGTACAACTCTCAGTCATATACTGCGTAGGGTGGAATAGAGTAGCGTTTTCCACCACATGATACATACCATAGCCTAGGCAACACTAAAAATGCCGGAAAACGCTATGCTATTCCGGCCTACATTTATAGTCTTAGCTTCATCATGAGGGATTTCGTGACGTAGAGCGTCACAAACTACATTCTCAGGACCAGAGTATTGGAACGAGAAAAATTCTGCGTGAAGTATGCGGAATGACGAAGTATGGCTGAAAGTTATGGGTAATCAAGTAATGTTTTGTGTAAATGATAATCAGTTATCCTTTGAGAGTCTAGTGTTTAGCATATAAGTGAGGATAAACAGGCGAAAGCAAAAGCTGGAAAAAACAGAGTTGGCTGCTATTTGAAGTGGTGTACTGGGCATTTTTGTTCGCGTAAGCTAATAATCGGCCAGTTTGTTTGCTCGGAATAGTGTTTTAATTGTTCGTCCGGATTGACTGCTACAGGGTGATCGACCAGTTTTAAAAGAGGGAGATCATTATGTGAGTCGCTATAAAACCAGCTATCCTCAAGAGTATGACCGGTATCTTTTAGCCATTGTTGTAAACGCATAACTTTACCTTCCTGAAAACACGGCGTGCCAGCTACTTTTCCGGTGTATTGATTGTTTATTAATTCGGGTGTTGTTGCTAATAAATGGGGAATACCATATAGGTTAACGATCGGTTCTGTGACAAAACGATTGGTAGCCGTAATAACTAGTAAGGAATCACCTTTTTGTTTATGTTTGTTAATTAGTTCTTGAGCGGGCTGCAATAAAATGGGGCGAATAATCTCCTCTATAAACTGTGTGCGCCATTGATGCAAGTCATGTATCGAATTATCAGCCAGTGGTTTTAACGAAAATTTTAGAAATTCAATGATATCTAATTGACCCTGTTTGTATTCTTGATAGAAGCGTTCATTTTCTCGAGCATAATAATCTGCATCCACAATTCCCTGGTCAACTAAAAATTGTCCCCATAGATAATCACTGTCATCTGCAAGCAGGGTATTGTCTAAATCAAAAATAGCTAAACTCATAGTAGATTTATTTTCTGTTAAAATTAAATAAGCCGATAGCATCACTCATCTATTTATGGAACAATGGACATATGAGTAATACATAGGAATGAACTATATTAAGGATGTTCCTATCAGTTCAGTGTTTAAGATTTTATCATCTACAGGTCTTATTGCGAACAGTAATAAATAGGTTTTAAAAATGATTGATTCAAAAGGATACCGATCCAATGTCGGCATCATCCTTTGTAATGCGCAGGGTCATGTGTTTTGGGCTAAACGGTCACGTGTCAATTCATGGCAATTTCCGCAAGGAGGAATGGAAGAGGGGGAAGCTCCTGAGCAAGCAATGTTCCGCGAACTATTAGAAGAAACAGGCCTTGACGCAAAACATGTACAGATTATTGGGCGCACACGTTATTGGTTGCGTTATAGATTGCCTGAAAAATATATTCGTCGTCATTCACTCCCCTTATGCATAGGCCAAAAGCAGATTTGGTATTTATTAAAGCTTGTCGGGGACGAAACTAATGTTTCCCTGAATCGACATAACAAACCTGAATTTGATGATTGGCAATGGGTGGAGTTTTGGGAGCCGTTAAAATCGGTCGTTTTTTTTAAACGTAAGGTTTATCGTAGAGCAATGATGGAACTTGGCGCTCATTTATTATTAGATTCTGTGAATATTAGCTCAGCAAGTTATTTATCCAATGAAAATATGAGCGAACATCAGTGAAGTCGTTCTTATTTGTTATGCAGATAGCTGCTTACGATGGTGCAAAAGTTCAGGAAGTATTGGATCAGGTCTTAATAACTGCAGCCTTTGATCAGCAAGTTAGTTTGTTGCTACTTGATGATGCGGTTTACCATTTACATAAAAATCAATGTAGCGATAAGCTTGCTAACAAAGATATCAGTGCGATTTATCGTTCTTTGCAAATATATGATATTGAGCACATCTACGTCGAGCAGGAATCATTAAGCATATGTGGATTGACTCAAGATGCAATGTTAATCCCGGTTAGCTTACTAAAAAGGCAGGACGTTGCAACGATTTTCAAGTCGTTTGATTTCATTTTAAGCGCCTAAGAGATATTTAATTTAATACTTAACACCTGAAATGCCTGATTCTGCTAAAATATCTAATTATTTGGCGACCATACACGCTTAATCTGATAGCTGATCATTTAATATTTATACATAATGGATTTAAAACATATACGAAATTTCTCGATTATTGCACATATCGATCATGGGAAATCAACATTAGCCGACCGCTTTATACAACTTTGTGGTGGCTTATCTGATCGTGAAATGAATGCTCAGGTTCTCGACTCGATGGATATAGAGCGAGAGCGAGGAATTACGATTAAAGCTCAGAGTGTTACGCTAAATTTTACGGCTAAAGATGGTGAAACATACCAGTTAAACTTCATTGATACGCCTGGTCATGTAGATTTTTCCTATGAAGTATCACGATCTTTAGCAGCATGTGAAGGTGCTATTCTAGTCGTTGATGCAGCACAAGGGGTGGAAGCGCAAAGTGTAGCGAATTGTTATACTGCGATTGAGCTTGGCCTGGAGGTCATGCCAGTTTTAAATAAGATTGATTTACCTTCTGCAGACCCTGATAAAGTTATCAACGAAATTGAAGAAATAATAGGAATTCCCGCTGACCAGGCTTTGCGTGTTAGTGCAAAAACGGGGCTAGGGGTAGCCGATGTATTGGAAGAGCTAGTTCATGTGATTCCCGCTCCTGGAGGAAGTGAAGAGGCCCCCTTACAGGCATTAATTATCGACTCCTGGTTTGATGATTACCTGGGTGTTGTTTCATTGGTAAAAATCATTAATGGGTCTTTACGCAAAAAACAAAAAATCACGATTATGTCGACTGGCAATAGTTTTGTTGCTGAAAGAATTGGTATTTTTACGCCTAAACGACAAGATGAAGCAGAGTTAAAAACAGGGCAGGTTGGGTTTATTGTTGCAGCGATTAAAGATATTTTTGGGGCACCGGTGGGCGACACGATCACGCTCACAGATAACCCTTGTACTGAAGCATTGCCAGGATTTCAAACAGTACAGCCGCGCGTATTTGCAGGGTTGTACCCAGTCAGTGCTGATGACTATGAAGACTTGCGTGAATCGTTAAAAAAATTACATCTTAATGATGCGGCCTTGCAGTTTGAACCTGAATCCTCTCAGGCATTAGGCTTTGGTTTTCGTTGTGGCTTTCTAGGTATGCTGCATATGGAAATTATTCAAGAGCGTCTGGAACGTGAATATGATGTTGATTTAATTACCACGGCGCCCACAGTTGTCTATGAAGTAGAAACCCATAGAGGAGAGGTGTTGAAAGTTGATAACCCAGCTAATTTACCCGATATTGGTTCGATAAAAATGATTAGAGAGCCGATTATTCAGGCTAATATACTGGTTCCTCAAGAGCATTTAGGTAACGTAATTAGCCTGTGCATTGAAAAACGTGGCGTACAAACTAATATGCAATATATGGGGAATCAGGTTTCTTTACATTATGAACTGCCTTTAAGCGAAGTCGTGTTAGATTTTTTTGACCGCTTAAAATCAGTTAGTCGAGGCTATGCTTCCTTTGAATATGAATTCAAACGCTTTGAAGAAGCCTCGTTGGTAAAATTAGATGTCATGATTAATGGCGATAAAGTCGATGCATTATCGGTTATTGTGCATAAAGACGTGAGCCAGATAAGAGGTCGTGAACTGGTTGATAAAATGAAAGATTTAATTCCCAGACAGATGTATGATGTTGCCATTCAGGCAGCTATTGGGGCTAAAATTATCGCACGCTCTACCGTTAAGGCAATGCGCAAAAATGTGACGGCAAAATGTTATGGCGGTGATATTAGTCGTAAGAAAAAACTACTAGAAAAACAAAAAGCGGGAAAAAAACGTATGAAGCAGGTAGGTAGTATTGAAATTCCACAAGAAGCTTTCCTGGCTGTCTTGCAACTTAATAAAGAGTCATAGGGTAAGATGCAGTTATGAATTTTGATTTTTCTTTTTTCCTGTTTTCAGCAAGCTTAATAACGGGCATTATCTGGGGTGGTTATTTATATTATCTCAAACGGACTAATACTGAATATATTGAAGCAAATGAACCTTTAATCGTTGAATATGCTCGCTCGTTTTTTCCTGTTGTATTAATCGTTTTTATATTACGTTCTTTTATTGCAGAGCCGTTTAGAATCCCTTCGGGTTCAATGATGCCGACTTTATTGATTGGCGATTTTATTTTAGTTAATAAGTTCACTTATGGCATACGCATACCGGTTATCAATAAAAAAATAATTGAAATTGATGAACCTAAGCGCGGGGATGCAGTCGTTTTTCGCTACCCTAAAAATCCAGCTGTTGATTATATAAAACGCGTTATCGGCCTGCCTGGTGATCGTATTAGTTATGTAAATAAACATTTAACGGTAAACGACAAACCAATGAAACAGGTTTCATTAGGGCGTTATCAAGGGATAGGGCAAGGAAAAACCATGACGGGCTCAGAGTTGCTCAGTGAAGATTTGCTGCCTGTCGAACATGAAATTTTAATCAATCATAATGCGCCTAATATTAAAGGCACTTTTATTGTACCCAAGGGGCATTATTTTGTGATGGGTGATAACCGGGATAATAGTAATGATAGTCGTTACTGGGGGACTGTCCCTGAAGAAAACCTAGTGGGCAGAGCTTTTTTTATCTGGATGAACTGGGACTGGGAAAATACCGGTATTGGTTTTAATCGTATAGGTACTGTAATTAAATAACACGAGGGTAATATGCATACTACTTATAAAAAGCAGCAGGGAATCACCTTAATTTCTTTAATTTTTATTTTAGGGCTTATCGCTTTTTTTACATTATTAGTTTTAAAAGTAAGCCCCATTTATATGAATCACAGTAAAGTAGTTCATGCGCTGGAGACTTTAAAAAATCGTACCGATATAGAGAAAAAAAGTAAGCGCGAAGTATGGATATCACTGAACAAACAGTTTGATATGAACTATATTTATGACGTTAAAAAGAAACACGTGAAAATTACCTCACGTGCTAACTATTTAAAAGTTCAAATCGTCTATCATACCAAAGTACTGCTTTTTGCTAATTTAAGTGTCTGGGTTGATTTTGATAATTCCATTGAAGTTGGTCCTAAGTGATAAAAGCACCTGAACAACTTTGTAAAAAATTAGGACTGACTTTTAATCAGCCAGAATGGTTTGTTTTAGCGCTCACACATCGTAGTATGGGTGCTAAAAATAATGAGAGGCTTGAATTTCTAGGAGATTCAATCCTTGGCTTTGTTATTGCTGAAGCGCTGTTTGAAAGATTTCCTAAGGCCAGTGAAGGTGTTTTAAGCCGACTGAGAGCCAGCCTGGTAAATCAAGAGTCCTTAGCTGAATTGGCTCGCCTGCATAAGTTAGGTGATTATCTGATTTTAGGATCAGGGGAACTTAAAAGTGGAGGGTATCGACGCGCTTCTATTTTGTCAGATGCTGTTGAAGCTATTATGGGAGCAATAATAAAAGATCAAGGGACAGAGAGTTGTAAAACCTGGGTTCTGGATTTATTTGCTGATCGTATCGCAGAATTACGCCTAGACAATTGGCAAAAAGACCCCAAAACACGCTTACAGGAGCATATGCAGGCCAGGCAATTAGATGTCCCCTGTTATACCTTAATCAGTCAGTCAGGTTTGCCACACGAACAGACTTTTAAAGTCGAATGTTCCGTTGCTTTATTTGAAAAAAAATTTATCGGTGCAGGTGTATCAAGAAAAAAAGCCGAACAACAATCTGCTGAACTTATGCTCGATCAAATAGCCAGAGAATCTAAATGAATTGTGGATATGTAGCCTTTATTGGCCAACCTAATGTTGGCAAATCAACCCTGATGAATCATTTATTAGGGCAAAAAATCAGTATTACTTCACGCAAACCGCAAACAACGCGGCATCAGATTTTAGGGATTAAAACCAGTGATAAAGGCCAGGCTATCTATATGGATACTCCTGGTATGCATGAAAGCAATAAAAAGGCCTTTAACCGGTACCTGAATAGAACGGCAGATACCACTCTTTTAGGTGTGGATCTGGTGGTCTGGCTTATTGATGGTCTCGCCTGGCAAGATTATGATGATATTATTTTTAAAAAATTAGAGCGGGCAAATATTCCAGTTATTTTGGCTGTTAATAAAATTGATAGAGTCAAAAACAAGGAGAAAATATTTGCTTTTTTTGCTGATGCTCAAAAGAAGTTTCCATTTAAAGAAATAGTCCCTATTTCTGCCTTAAAACAAACCAACCTGGAATTATTAGATAATCTAATTATGCAGTTATTGCCAGAAGGCAATTCTATATATCCAGAAGATCAAATTACCGATCGCCCCGAGCGTTTTTTAGTCGCTGAGATTATTAGAGAAAAATTAACTCGTCGTTTAGGGGATGAGCTACCTTATGCTCTGACCGTGGAAATTGAAAGATATGAAGAGCTTCCTCATGTTACAAAAATATATGCACTTATCTGGGTCGAGCGTGATACGCAAAAAAATATAGTCATCGGAAAACAAGGTGAATTTCTAAAAAGTATAGGCACGGAAGCTAGAAAAGATATAGAAATGTTAATTGGCGCAAAAGTTTATTTACAGTTATGGGTCAAAGTTAAATCGGGCTGGTCTGATAATGAGCGGGCATTGCAAAGCCTGGGATTTAAAGAATAAAATATGCCTCAAAGCCTGCAGGCAGGGTTTTTATTGCATCACCAGAATTACCAGGAAAGTAGCCTGATTATAGATGTCTTTACTCAGGCATCTGGGCGTATTTCGCTGATCGCCAAAGGTGCTAGGCAACAAAAATCTCAATACCTAGGTCTGCTACGACCTTTTATTCCGTTAAATATTAGTTATATTGGTTCTGGAAGTCTTAAAACTCTAAGTCATGTAGAATCAGGTAGAGAGGATAGTATTCTGCCTGGGATTAATACCTACTGTGGGTTTTATCTTAATGAGTTGTTAAGAAATTTTATCCCTGTGGAAGAGCCATATCCTGAAGTTTTTCTTAATTATCTGAGCTGTTTACAGCAACTAAAATCAAGCCTGGTGATTGAGGCTGCTTTACGTACTTTCGAGGTCGAGTTATTACAATCTATAGGCTATGGCTTGCAACTAGAGTTTGATTATCTAACCCAGTTACCTATTCAAACAACAGGAAGTTATCAATACAATATAGAGCAGGGTGCAACAATTAATCAAGATGGACGGATTCTTGGTGAGACACTAATCGCCATGCAGCAGGGAAACTATACAAATGATCGCCAATTAATGGAAGCCAAGCAACTGATGCGTCAGATTATCGACTTTTACTTACAAGGTAAACATCTGAAAAGTAGAGCATTAATATCTAAACTCATACAAAAATAATCATGCAAGAGCAATTAATCTTATTAGGGGTCAATATCGACCATATTGCCACCTTAAGACAGGCAAGAGGCACACAATACCCAGAACCAATTCAGGCAGCACTGATAGCAGAGCAAGCAGGAGCCGATGGTATTACTGCTCACTTACGTGAAGATCGTCGGCATATGCAAGACCGGGATATGTTTTTATTAAAGGAGATGATTCATACCCGGCTAAATTTTGAAATGGCAGTGACTGATGAAATGCTTAAAATTGCCTGTGAGGTAAAACCCTTTGCTTGTTGTCTAGTGCCGGAAAAAAGAGAAGAATTAACCACTGAAGGTGGTTTGGATGTCGCTGCAAGCATGGATAAAATGCAACATGCCTGTACGAATCTGGCAGAAGCCGGCATAGAAGTATCGCTTTTTATCGACCCTGAAGAAAAGCAAATTGATGCAGCGATTAGCGCAGGTGCTCCCGTCATAGAATTGCATACGGGAAGTTATGCAGATGCGCTTAATCAGCAGCAACGGAAAGATGAGCTGGCGCGTATCCAAGAAGCCGCTGCTTATGCACATAGTGCGGGCTTGCAAGTTAATGCAGGCCATGGTTTAACTTTATGTAATGTTGAAGATATTTGCAAAATACCTGAAATGGTTGAGCTAAATATAGGTCATGCGATTATTGCTCAAGCAGTTTTTTCAGGTTTGGAAACAGCCGTTAGAGATATGAAGCAAACCATGCGTAATGCAAGGTTGTGATGTATTTTAAAAAACAAATATTCATGCTTAATGATTTTCGGGGCTGGAAGAGATAATTAAGTTAGTCACGACCGATTATTTCAATTGCATTGGCATCAAGGTCGCGGAAAAATAAGGCTTTACGACCTGATTTACTCATGGAATAAATAACATTATTTCGATCTAGACTTTGCCGCACTTGCTCAAATTTATCTACTGTTAATGCAACATGCCGATCTTGACCACCATGTTCAGGTCGCCCAGTCGTTGGGTCAATATTATCTAATAAAAGGATATGCAATTGTTGATTTTCACCTAACTGAAACCAGGCACCTGGAAACCCAAGATCTGGCCGTTCAATCTGTTGCAAACCAACAATTTCAGTATAAAATTTAATCGATGCTTCTAAATCAGAAATCATTAGACTTGAGTGGTGTAATAGGAAATTTAACTTGGTCATGTCTTGGTTTGAGATAAGGGATAAAGCGCAGAATTGTACAGTAGACAGGAGTTTCTGCAAAGGTTATTGATGCAGGCAGAGAGTTGATATGAATACTAGTAAGGTATAACTCGTTCAATCGAAAAAACGATTAATGTCTACTAGTTTAGAAGTAACGCTGACAATTAACCTCAGTTGCAATTGGTTTTTGGTTTAGTAAGTGTTGAGTAAAATGTTTACTATAATAAGGGATTAGCAAACTGCCTTTTGCACCAAAGCCATTAAATATTGTCAGATTGTTATGCTCAGGGTGGGGTCCAATAAAAGGTGCTTTATCCAGAGTAGTTGGACGAATATTGGCTTGTTGTTTGTCTAGTGTTGTTGTGCCAAGTATCGGCATAACCTGAGTTAATGTGTTGAGTAAAGCGCTTCTTCCCTGGTCTGTTGTTTTTGTGTTCAGGTTAATGTTATCAAAAGTCGCACCTGTACGAAATTGATGCTCGTCCAACGGAATAAACCAGTGGCCATAGTTTAATAGTTCGGGCGGGAGTGTTTGTTGTGCTGTTAGAGTTAATATTTCCCCTTTTGCTAATTGAAAGGGTAAGCTTTTAAACCAGGGATTGTAAATGGCTTGATAGCCTTCACAGAAAATAACTTTTTTAGCGCTGATGCCTTGCCAGTTTATGGCTTTATCAAATTGAAGGTCTTGATATGCAAATTGAGTAGCCTGGTAGCATTGCTTTTCTTGCAAGAAGTTTTTTAGGCAGGCCAGTAACTTTTTAGTTAATAAATAGCCAGTTTGTTTTTGTTCAACTATGCCTAATGGAGCGTGAATTGATTCGGGTGCAGTTTTAAGTTTAGTTTTCAGGTAATTAAGGTAGCTTGTATCTTGTATGCGTTGATGAAATTTAAGGGTTTCTTTTTCATTACGCAGGATGCGCAACATGGGATTTTCTATATAGAAATCCTGTTTGAAAAATTGACTTAGCTCATGGTAGGTTTGCTTTGCGCAGGGTAATAGGGTCTTTATATTATTACTTTTGACCAGACGCATCCCAGTGACCGGGTTGATCAGTCCTGCTGCAATTTGTGAGGCATTTTCTTGCTGGTTATCAATAAGCTGTATGTTGCAGCCCTGCTTTATTAATTCCCAGGCTAGTAGACTACCGGCCAGTCCCTGACCAATAATTAGATAGTCTACATGCTTTATCACCTTTATTTTAGGCTTAAAGTATTTTGCTCACTGAACTTAATTCCATCCCAGCCAAATTGCATAAAATTTCTGATATTTTGGTGTCCATTTCCGTCAGGGTCGTTTAATACATCTTGATGATAAAAATCACCAAATAAGTTTAAGGTTTGGGCTTTATTCAATTGGTTAAGTTTGGCAAAGGCAAAGATTTTACAGGAGCCTTCATTCGTTCCTGCTTCATTATTAAGGCAGGTATTGCCTAAGCCATTGTTAAAGCTTGTGGGGGTATAGTGATAAGATTCTGTGATGATAGCCAAGGTGTCGCCGAAGTCGACCTTCTGGTTTGATTTTACCTTGTTGATAAATGTATTCAGGGACATAAGCATGAGTATGTAAGGAAGGAGGACTTTAGTCCACGGTTGCTATAACTGTAAAATAGGAAGCAGTGATCAATTTAATTTTATATTACGCGCTTTTTCACGTTGCCAGTCACGGTCTTTTTCAGTCGCACGTTTATCATGCAGTTTTTTACCTTTAGCCAGGCCAATTTCCAGTTTAGCCCGGTTATTTTTCCAGTATAGAAACGTCGGGACAAGTGTGTAGCCTTTACGCTCAACATTACCAATTAGTTTACTTATTTCCTGCCGGTGTAAAAGTAATTTACGAACTCGTGTTGCAAAGGGGGTGATATGTGTAGAGGCGGAGTTAAGTGCAGAAATATGCATTCCTGATATCCATACTTCGCCATTTTTTATAAAGACATAACTTTCTTTTAATTGAACTTTGCCTTCACGCATGCTTTTTACTTCCCAGCCTTCTAGAACCAGGCCAGCTTCAAAGCGTTCTTCAATAAAGTATTCATGAGAAATATATCGATTTTTAGCAATCGTATTATCGGTTTGTTTTTTTTTCTTGGATTTTTTTCCAGCCATGGGTGTCCAATTCTATTTTTTAATACTGAGGTAAAAGGTATAATAAGTGTATTTAGGAACGAGTATTATTAAATCCTCGCTCCTTAGAGTGTATTTTATTGAATGTGCGGATTTTATGCCGATTTTAAATTCAATAAAATACATTGCGATACGCTGTTTATAAAACAATACCAGTATTTTACTTTAAATTTACCGGTAATAATTGAATTTTTCCAACACGAAGGTAGCTCAATGGCCGATACAAATCAATCTATTCATGGTGAATGGTCTTCACGTTTTGCTTTTATACTCGCGGCAACAGGTTCGGCTGTAGGCTTAGGTAATATCTGGAAGTTTCCTTATATTACCGGCGAAAATGGTGGTGGTGCATTTGTTATTGTTTATTTGATCTGTGTTGCTGCAATCGGTATTCCCATTATGATCGCTGAGACGATGATGGGGAGGCGTGGCCGGCAAAGTCCCATTAATACATTAAAGAGCTTAACAGAAGAAGCAGGCGGGCATACACACTGGCACTATTTAGGTTGGTTGGGAGTAATTGCTGGTTTTTTGATTCTATCTTATTACAGTGTTATTGCAGGCTGGTCTATGGCCTATGTGATAAAGGCGTTTACCGGTAGCTTTTCAGGCGAAAGTGCCACGCAAATTAGTAGTATGTTTTCAGACCTACAGGCGAGTCCGTTGCAGCAGACATTCTGGCATACAATTTTTATGGTTGCCACAATGGCGGTTGTTGCGCGTGGCGTTAAGGGGGGGCTGGAAAAAGCAGTACGCTTTCTTATGCCAGGATTATTTATTTTATTGATGCTCCTGGTTGCCTATGCAATGACTACCGGGGCTTATTTACAAGGCCTTGAATTTTTATTTAAACCCGATTTTAGTGAATTAACGGCTGCCAGTGTATTAACCGCTATGGGGCATGCTTTTTTTACCCTAAGTCTGGGTATGGGCGCTATTATGGTTTACGGTTCTTATTTGCCTAAGAATATATCGATTGCCAAGACTGCTATTATGATTGCTGGCGCAGATACTTTAGTCGCATTATTGGCCGGAATAGCTATTTTCCCTATCGTTTTTTCAAATGGCCTGGAAGCAGGGTCTGGTCCTGGTTTGATTTTTGAAACTCTCCCTATTGCCTTTGGTAGTATGACTGGCGGCGGGTTATTTGGTATCTTGTTTTTTGTATTATTGGTTTTTGCAGCACTTTCTTCTGCTATTTCTTTAATTGAACCTGCTGTTGCCTGGTGTGTTGAACATTATGAAGTAGAACGAAAACAAGCTTGTATCGGTATGGGTTTTGTAACCTGGTTGTTAGGAATGGGCACTGTATTTTCATTCAATGAATGGTCAGATGTGACTATATTTGGAGCAAACTTTTTTGAGGCACTGGATTACTTGACGGCAAATTTAATGTTACCGTTGGGTGGTCTTTTTATTGCTCTCTTTGCCGGTAGAATTATGCTAGCTAAAGACAGTAAGGATGAATTAGACTTAGGAAATGATACCTTATTTGATGTCTGGAGGTTTTTAGTAAGTTATGTTGCTCCTGCGGCAGTTTTTATCGTATTTTTGAATGTGCTGGGTGTATTTGGGATATTTAGCTAATGACGACAGTACAAAAAAGTGCATTAGTTAAATATTCTGCACACGCGATGTATGACATAGTGGCTGATATTGAGGCTTATCCTGAGTTTCTGCCTTGGTGTACAGGCAGTCGAATTATTAGTCGTGATGGGCATGTTGTTGAGGCTGAGCTACAGATTTCGAAAGGAGGATTTAAAAACTCTTTTGCAACTCGCAATGTAAATGATGAAGGTGGGCGGATTACTGTGTCTCTTTTAGATGGGCCGTTTTCATCATTAGATGGGGTATGGAATTTCATGCCCTTGCGCGAAGATGCCAGTAAAATTTCTCTTGATCTTGAATTTGAAATTAATGGCATTTTGGCTAATTTTGCTTTTGGTGCTGTTTTTAATCAAATTTGCAACACAATGGTTACTTCCTTTACCGATCGGGCAAAACAGATTTACGTTGTTTGAGTGTTTGTTTGTGAATGTAGAAGTAGCATATGCTCGGCCAGATAGGCAATTGATTATTTCATTGCAGGTATTGGGTGCCTGTACGGTTGAGCAAGCGATAGAGTTGTCGGGTATTAATGTGCAATTCCCTGAAATAGATCTGAGTAAAAATAAAGTGGGTATTTTTAGTCAGACCTGTCTTTTGAGTACTCAGTTACAAGAGCATGATCGTGTTGAAATATATAGAAATCTAACTATTGACCCGATGGAAGCTCGCCGGCAGCGAGCCGTTAGGCAAGGGCGTTAGTCGTCTGAAGTAAATAATCCGGCGATCATTTCGTATAAGGTTCTTTTTAGGTCTCGTTTGGGCGCATCTATGGTCATTTCTTTAGAGCGAGGAGGTGCCGGGTTAGCTTCGGGTGTTAAGTTACCTTCAACATGAATTAAATTATCTCCGGCAAAAAACAGGGATATACGGTCCTGTAATCTATCGTCATGTCCCAGTTGAACAGAATAAACATAATCCCAGCGATTGTTAGCAAATGGGTCTACTAAAAGGGGAGATCCTAAAACATAAATAACCTGACGTTTAGTCATGTTGGGTCGTAGTTGGTTGATCATATCCTGATCAATTACATTCCCTTGATCAATATCAATTTTATAAACTAACGGAACATCAACAGCCAGCGTGGAACAGGCTGTTATAAAAGTGAGTCCGGTCAGGAAAATTAACAGGCGTAGTGTCTGGAACATTTTAATGGTAGGTTTCTCGAATGGTTTTATGTTTTGCTTAGCATTTATCATACCTGATGTTTAATTTTAAAACTTAATAAAGTGATAGCAAACTATATTTTTTTCTTTTGCTTGAAAAGCTATACAACTGAAGTTTCCTAGTTTTTAAAGCATAAGAATATTAGTTAGTGCTTTTTTTTAATAAATATTAGCACTCCCTAATAACACTGGCATTCCGTTTGCTAAAACCCTTGAATTCACTTAAAAAACAACAGGTTAATGATGAATGAGACCTGTTTTTACTGTATAATAAAAGATGTTAACTCATTGATTATACAAACAAAACGGCCTCATTCATGTTCATTTTACGCGATATTTTACTCCCGCTTCAAGATCATTTTTCCGAAACCACTTTAGGCCGCGAACGAGCCTCTCTGTTTGTTTACACGATCCTGTCCATTATCGTTCCCTTTACGTCGTCGATGACATCTAACCTTTGGCGTTGCCTTGATACGCTGTTTGGGTTTGAGATCAAGAATAAGCGATTTTACACTTTCATGGCTTCTCCAACGCTACCGTGGGCTGGGCTATGGCAAACTATCTGGGGGCTAATCCCGTCCCCTGAAACTGATGGCCGCATATTGGTTGGTTTGGATGACTCCATTATCACTAAAGTAGGCAAGAAAATCTTCGGTTGTGAAGCAATTTTTGACCACGCGGCCAAGTCGAACCAAAGCAAATATCCATGGGCACAAAATATTGTATCGGTGGGGTTGTTGAAACAGGTCAAAGGTCGCTGGGCGTGCTTATTTTTAGATTTCCGGTTTTATCTGCCCTTAAAAACAATTCAGGGAAAAAAAGAGACAGCCACGATAAGAGGGGAAGTAGTTCCTTTCCAGACCAAGATGGCTCAGGCGGCTCAAATGCTGATTGAAATTGCAGAACATTTTTCCACCGTCCCCATATTGGCAGTTACTGATAGCTGGTTTGGCAATAATGGCCTATGGAAGCCTGCTTACAAAGCTATCGGGAACCGGTTTAATATTCTCTCTCGGTTAAGGTGCAATAATGTGTTGTATGACCTTCCAGAAAAAAGAAAACCAAAGCAGCGGGGCCGGAATAAAAAGTATGGTCAGCGTCTAGGCTCGGCTACAGACATGGCAAAAACAGTACAACAAGAGGCTCGGTTTTACAACGTGAATCTCTATGGAAAGCAGCGTGAAGTTAGTGCTTATAGTCGTGTTGTCATGCTGAAAACATTGAAACGGCCCGTTCAGGTTGTCTGGGTGTTTCGTCGCACGCAGTGGATTGCTTTGTTTACTACCGATTTAAATTTATCCATCACACAGATTATCGAGTATTACGGGGCAAGGTGGAAAATCGAATCCGGGTTCAAAGAACTCAAGCAGGACATAGGTAGCCAGAAAAGCCAGTGCCGTAATGCGCAGGCAGTGACCAACCACCTGAACTTCTGTATGATGGCAACAACGTTAACGTGGATTTATGCTGATCGTTTAAAAACCAATCCGGAACGTCGGCACAAAGTAAAGGGGCGGACCAGTTTTGCCTTTTCAGATATCCGGCGTATCATTGCCGAAGCTGCTTTGGACCCGGATTTTGAAAGGGTTTGCCCCAAATACAGCAGCTCCCCTGTAAATTCGGTGGTAACCGTTTTGTTACGCATGGTCGCTTGATGAATTTCTAGGAAACTTCAGTTTATAATAAAGCGGGTTATTTTCGTTTCTATCGCTGAAAATCCTGGAAACGGAGCTTTAGCGAAGTGAAGATTTTTAGTCCGCGATAGCCGTAGGGCCGGTTGTTTTGTCGGAGTCTGAGCGATAGCGAAGGTGGAGACAAAATAAAAGGCCATCCGACACGGCGTCAAGTCATTTG
>NZ_BDMN01000010.1 GCF_002189065.1 Bathymodiolus platifrons methanotrophic gill symbiont | reverse complement strand
GTTTTGCCTTTTCAGATATCCGGCGTATCATTGCCGAAGCTGCTTTGGACCCGGATTTTGAAAGGGTTTGCCCCAAATACAGCAGCTCCCCTGTAAATTCGGTGGTAACCGTTTTGTTACGCATGGTCGCTTGATGAATTTCTAGGAAACTTCAGCTATACAATAGCGGGTTATTTTCGTTTCTATTGGCGTCTGAATTTTTAACAGGAGTAAAAACAAAGTGGAAACACAAGAATTACGAGATGTTGGTTTAAAAGTGACCTTACCTCGAGTGAAAATTTTGGAAATTATGGAGCGCAAAACCAATCAGCGCCATTTAAATGCAGAGCAGGTCTATAAGATTTTATTAAGTGAAAATGAAGAAATTGGTTTAGCTACTATTTATCGTGTGCTAACTCAGTTTGAAGCTGCTGGTCTAGTAACTCGACATCATTTTGAAGGCGGCAATTCAGTTTTTGAATTAAATAAAGGACTACATCACGACCATGTTGTCTGTGTTAAATGTGGAAAAGTAGATGAGTTTACTGATGATATTATTGAGGATCGTCAGAGTCAGATAGCCAAGGACTTAGGCTATGAACTTACTGATCATAGTTTATATTTGTATGGTTTATGTCCCAAATGTAAATAATTAAATGCACTTTTCCTTCTGATTTTCACAATATTTTATATGTTTAAACCGCTTATTTTATCAATCGGCTTGCGCTACACGGGCGCGAAACGTCGTACTCAATTTATTTCTTTTATTACTTTAACCTCGGTTTTAGGAATTGCCTTAGGTGTTACTGCTCTTATTACCGTTCTTTCAGTGATGAATGGTTTTGATAGTGAGTTACGCCAACGTATTTTAGGCATGACTGCACATTCCACTATTACTGGTCGGGGTGGTGAGCTCAATAACTGGCCTGTTTTAAAAGAAAAAGTTAAAGGTCTTCCGCATGTACAGGGGGCCGCTCCCTTTGTTCGTGGTCAGGTAATGGTTAATGCTGGGCGTAGGGTTAGTGGAACTTTGCTCCGGGGTATTCTTCCAGAACAAGAGTCAGCAGTCTCTGAGGTTGGTGAGAAGATGAAAGCAGGTGAGTTAACGGACTTGCAGTCAGGTAAGTATAGGATTGTATTAGGTGCTGAGCTGGCGACTTATTTAGGAGCCAGGATGGGGGATAAAATAACGGTGATTAGCCCACAAGTTAATTCAACGCCTGCTGGAATTATTCCTCGATTACGACGTTTTACTGTGATTGGTATTTTTGAGGTGGGGATGTATGAATATGACCGTAATATGGCGATTATTCATATTGATGATGCAGCGAAATTATTTCGTATGGATAACAATGTCTCTGGCTTACGTTTAAAGCTTGATGATTTATTTAATGCACCGCAAATTACCCATGATTTGGCACGTAAATTATATGGTGATTATTTTGTCAGTGACTGGACTCAGGCGCATAGTAATTTCTTTCATGCAATTAAAACTGAAAAGCGGGTGATGTTTATTATTTTATTATTAATTGTTGCTGTTGCTGCCTTTAATATTGTTTCTACTTTGGTTATGGTGGTGACTGATAAGCGTGGGGATATTGCTATTTTAAAAACGCAAGGTTTAACACCCATGGGAGTCATGGGTATTTTTATTGTCTTAGGTGCCATTATTGGTCTGATAGGTACTGCTTTAGGGACTGTAGGTGGAGTTTTATTGGCTTTAAATGTCGAGACTATAGTTCCAGCTATCGAAGAGTTTTTCGGGGTTAATTTTATGGCGGCTGATGTCTACTATATTAGTAGCTTGCCCTCTAAGCTGGTATGGGAGGATGTGTATGTTATTGCTGCCGTTGCCTTTGCATTATCATTGCTAGCAACTTTATATCCTGCTTGGCAAGCTTCGCGGGTCAATCCAGCGGAGGTACTTCGTTATGAGTAATCACATTATCTTACAGTGCCATCAATTAACTAAACGCTATAAACAGGGTGATTTAGATGTTGAAGTTTTAAAAGGTGTCGATTTTTCAGTGTCTTCTGGGGAGCGAGTTGCCATTATGGGTACATCAGGATCAGGTAAAAGTACCTTATTGCATTTACTGGGTGGGCTGGAAAAACCAACGAGTGGTGAGGTTATTCTGGATGGTGTAAATTTAAAGAAAGTCAGTCAGTCTAAGTTATCTAAAATTAGAAATCAGTCGCTAGGCTTTATTTATCAGTTTCATCATCTTTTAGCTGAGTTTACTGTTTTAGAGAATGTGATGATGCCTGCCTTGATTGGGGGCAGTTCAATTACAGAAGCTAAAAAGACTGCTGATGAAATTCTACAGCGAGTTGGTCTGGAACATAGAGTTAAGCACAAATCAGGAGAATTATCAGGTGGTGAGCGACAGAGAGTGGCAATTGCACGAGCTTTAATTAATAAGCCTAAGTGTATTTTAGCGGATGAACCAACTGGAAATCTGGACAGCAAAACAGCTGAAAATATTTATCAGCTAATGCTGGAATTAAATCAGGAATTGAAAATTAGCTTTTTGATTGTTACGCACGATCCAGATTTAGCCGGGCGCATGGATAGAGTGTTGCATATGGCTGATGGTTTGATTGTTGATTAACCTATAGGGCGTGGCTTTAGCCTACATGAATCGCCTGTGTGTAGGCTAAAGCCTACTCCCCAGTTTTCTCGGTTATTTAGGATTTATAGTACCAGGGCTTTTTACCTTGCTTGCTACTTATATTTGCCATATTATTAGCTTCACTTACTGGATGCTGACTAGGCTACTGCTATCTTTCAGAACGCGCACGCCATTGTTTGACAACATGCCAGCGCCAGAATAAGCGTATACCAAAGTAACCCACTATTGATGAAATAATGCCGAGTATCAGGCAGCCCATAAGAAAAGGCCCGCCTATATCACTTAAACCTGAAGTAAGACTCTCCAGTGAAAGCTCAAAATCAGCAGCCGGTGGTGGCTGGTGTAAACTCCATAACCCTAGGCGATAAGCAAAATAAAACATAGGGGGCATGGTTGAAGGGTTAGTAATCCAGACTAATGCAACTGAAATCGGTAGGTTAGCACTGAAGTATAGAGCAATGGCTGCTGCAATCATCATCTGACCCGGGGTGGGGATCCAGGCAGCAAAAAGGCCAATTGCAAAGGCAGCGGAAACGGAGCGCCGGTTTAAATGCCAAAGATTTGGATCATGTAACTTATCTCCCAGAAAACGAAGATTTTTATTTCCTTTAATGGATTCAGGGGAAGGCATGTATTTTTTTATAAGCTTTTTTGGCATGATTACTAATATCCATTAATATACAAGTGATTTAAGTGTAGCAGGTTTTAGGTAATTATTCAGTTCCTCACAGAAGGAAAGTTAAACTGTTTATAAACTGAAGTTTCCCAATAATTATTTATGGTAAAATTGAAACTATGCTACAACTATATGAAAAAAATAGTCTTTTCATTCGTTTCAAATGCTATTGCCTAAGGGGAATTAAGTAGGGGTTTGCTATAAACATGGCAAAACCACCTAAAATAAACCTCGATACACCAGCATTGTGTATTTCAGCTACTCAATAATTGGGAAACTTCAGT
>NZ_BDMN01000009.1 GCF_002189065.1 Bathymodiolus platifrons methanotrophic gill symbiont | reverse complement strand
AAGCGAAGTGAAGATTTTTAGTCCGTGATAGCGATAGGGCCGGGTGTTTTCTCGAAGCGTCTTTTTGCGTAGATAAAATACAAGGCATTCCGACATCGCGTCAAGCCATTTGAGGTAACTAAATAAAAACCCCTCTAGGGTTTTTATAAGTGGACGCAGGGCGAATCAGGGCATCGCAGATTTTAATCAGTCCCGTTAAGCTTTTGCCGCGAACTTGGGCTTGGACGCCCAAAATGAGCTTTCGCAAAAGTAGGGACTCCCCGCAAATATTTTTGCTCTGGCATTATTAGCCGTGCTAATAGTCGATCCTATGGCTGTACTGTCGGCAGGTTTTTATTTATCATTTCTTGCAGTTTTTTGTATTGTATACGTTTTATCAGCTCGTTTAGGCCGGGAGCGCCGTTTATTCAGTAGCCTCAAGGTACACGGAGTTGTGGCACTGAGCTTGTCGCCGGTATTACTGTTCTTTTTTCAGCATGTGTCAATTATTGCGCCTATTGCAAATATAATTGCTGTGCCAGTGGTCAGTTTCTTTGTAGTACCTTTGTCTTTAATAGCGCTTGGTTTATTATTGGTAGTTCCAGAAATAGCAGTCTTGTTATTACAGCTTATTGATTATGTCCTACAAAACTTATGGCTGGTATTACAGTATTTAGTCGATTTACCCATGGCAAGTATTGTCCGCCCTAAACCACAGCTTTGGCAAATGCTAATAGCAATGCTAGGGATATTGTTGTTATTGGCACCTAGAGGGATACCCGGACGTTTATTGGGAATAATCTTGTTATTACCGGTATTTTTAGTCAAGTCAGATAAACCAAAATTAGATGAAATATACTTCACGCTTCTAGATGTAGGGCAAGGCTTGGAGGTGGTAGTTGAAACAGCTAAACACTCTTTGGTATTTGATACCGGAGCCAGATTTTCTGAAAAATTTGATATGGGCAAGAATGTCATTTTGCCTTTTTTACATTATCGACATATTACAGCTCTGGATAAATTAATTATTAGTCATGCTGATAATGATCATATCGGTGGAGCTAAGGCGGTATTAAATTCAATTCCAACAGCACAGGTGTTAAGCAGTGCCCCTCTTCAATTAGCTGCTTATAATGCTACTCAATGTTATGCTGGGTATAGCTGGGAATGGGATCAGGTTCGCTTTCAGTTTTTATCTCCACCTAAACCAATGTTTCAAAATGAAAATAATAATTCCTGTGTTTTGCGTATAAGCACGTCAGAAAGTAGTATTCTGTTGACTGGTGATATTGAACGAGCCGCAGAAAATTATTTAGTCCAGAATGCCAGTGAGAATTTGCTATCTGATATATTAATTGCTCCGCATCACGGTAGCAAAACTTCATCTAGTATGTCTTTTCTAGCCCAGGTTAACCCTCAGCTTATTTTAATTCCAGCTGATGCTCCCAATCGTTTTGGTTTTCCACATGCTGAAGTCATCGATCGTTATAAAGTCATTTCTGCGCATTACCTTATAACTGGCGAGACGGGAGCAATCAGTATTAAATTGGCAAATACTAAAATTCAATTAAAAAGCTATAGAAATAAGCATAGCCATTACTGGAATAGGTAAATAGAATCTAGAAACTGAAGTTTCCTAGAAATTCATCAAGCGACCATGCGTAACAAAACGGTTACCACCGAATTTACAGGGGAGCTGCTGTATTTGGGGCAAACCCTTTCAA
>NZ_BDMN01000008.1 GCF_002189065.1 Bathymodiolus platifrons methanotrophic gill symbiont | reverse complement strand
TATACTGAAGTTTCCCAATTATTGAGTAGCTGAAATACACAATGCTGGTGTATCGAGGTTTATTTTAGGTGGTTTTGCCATGTTTATAGCAAACCCCTACTTAATTCCCCTTAGGCAATAGCATTTGAAACGAATGAAAAGACTATTTTTTTCATATAGTTGTAGCATAGTTTTAATTTTACCATAAATAATTATTGGGAAACTTCAGCTATAGAAATAAGCATAGCCATTACTGGAATAGGTAAATAGAATCTAGAAATAATAACCTAGCTATTTACTATGGAATTAAATAGTACTAAAATAGTCCTAAATTGAAGGAGTGGACATGTTACGTCTAGGTAAAATGACTGATTATGCGACGGTTATCTTAACTTTTATGGCAAAAAATCAAACTCAGCTTTATGCGGCCCTTGAAATTTCGACTGCCACGGGAATTGCTTTACCCTCGGTAAGTAAGATTTTGAAGGTATTGCTTAAAGCCAAGGTATTAAGTTCGATTCGAGGGGCTAAAGGCGGATATGCCTTGGTACAGGCACCTGAGAAAATTACGGTTGCATCGGTGATTACTGCACTGGAAGGGCCAATTGCCTTAACCGAATGCAGTACACTGGAAAATAGTTGTCAGCAGGTTGCAGGCTGTCAAATTGGTAATAATTGGCGGGTAGTCAATCAGACTGTTCAGCGAGCTTTAGAATCGGTGACTTTAGCTGATATGTTACAACCCGTTAAGCCTCCTCAAGAAATTACTGTGCCAGTGGCCAGTTTGTATCATTTAAATAGTTAAAGAGCATTTATGTCTTCAAGCGCACAAGAAATCGAAAACCTGATTGGTCACAAATATAAAGAAGGATTTGTAACCGAACTGGAAGTGGATACTTTCCCACCTGGACTCGATGAGCAGGTGATTGCGAAACTTTCAGCGATTAAAGGTGAACCAGAATTTATGCTGGAATATCGTTTAAAAGCCTTTCGTCATTGGCAAACAATGAAGGAACCCAATTGGGCGCAGTTAAATATAGAGCCAATCGACTACCAGGCGATTAGCTATTATTCTGCTCCTAAAAAAGATTCAGACAAACCACAAAGTCTAGATGAAATAGACCCTGAATTACTAGAGACCTATAAAAAATTAGGTATACCATTAGATGAGCAGGAGCGTTTGGCGGGTGTTGCTGTCGATGCAGTGTTTGATAGTGTCTCGGTAGCTACAACGTTTAAAGGTAAGTTGAAAGATGCCGGGGTTATTTTTTGCCCTATTTCGGAAGCCTTGCAAGAATATCCTGAGTTAGTGCGACAATACTTAGGAACGGTGGTTCCCTCAGGTGATAATTTCTTTGCAGCGTTAAATGCAGCCGTTTTTACCGATGGTTCCTTTGTTTATATCCCCAAAGGTGTGCGTTGCCCGATGGAGTTGTCAACTTACTTTAGAATTAATGCTGCGAACACTGGGCAGTTTGAGCGTACTTTGATTATTGCTGATGAAGGTAGTCATGTAAGTTATCTCGAGGGTTGTACTGCACCAATGCGTGATGAAAACCAGTTACATGCGGCTGTAGTGGAATTGATTTTAATGGATGATGCGGAGATTAAATATTCCACGGTACAAAACTGGTATCCAGGCGATGAAAATGGTGTTGGTGGGATCTATAATTTTGTGACTAAGCGCGCTGAGTGTCGTGGTGCTAATTCGAAAGTGTCTTGGACTCAGGTTGAGACAGGTTCGGCAATTACCTGGAAATATCCTAGCTGTGTTTTATTGGGTGATAACTCTGTCGGTGAGTTTTATTCTGTTGCAGTCACAAATAATATGCAGCAAGCCGACACCGGAACTAAAATGATCCATATTGGTAAAAATACTCGGAGTACCATTATTTCAAAAGGTATTTCTGCTGGGCGATCGCAAAATACTTATCGTGGTTTGGTTAAAGTGGGTAAAGGTGCAACTAATGCACGTAACTATACTCAATGTGACTCTTTATTAGTAGGTGATCAATGTGGTGCGCATACTTTTCCTTATGTTGAAGTTAAACAGCCTTCGGCACAAGTTGAGCATGAAGCCACTACGTCTAAAATTAGCGAAGACCAATTGTTTTTCTGTCAGCAACGTGGCATATCTGCGGAAGATGCAGTTTCAATGATCGTTAATGGTTTTTGTAAAAGTGTATTCAAAGAATTACCCATGGAATTTGCAGTTGAGGCTCAGGCCTTATTAGGGTTAAGTTTAGAAGGTTCGGTTGGTTAAATGCACAACATCACCTACACAAAATAATTGCCCATTGTTGGGTTACGTTATCTGCGCTTCGCTTGATAAGCTAACCCAACCTTACGCAAATAAATTAAAAATATATCAGGTAATAATAAATGCTTAGCATAGAAAATCTTCATGTCAGTGTAGGTGATAAGCCTATTCTTAAAGGTCTTAGCCTGCAAATTAAAGCAGGTGAAGTTCACGCAATTATGGGGCCGAATGGCGCAGGTAAAAGTACCCTGTCACACGTTTTGTCAGGCAAGTCAGGATATACGGTGACATCAGGAACAGTTACTTATCAGGGTAATAACTTATTAGATCTGGAACCTGATGAAAGAGCACGTGAAGGTGTATTTTTAGCCTTCCAGTATCCTGTAGAAATCCCCGGGGTAAGCAATATTTATCTAATGAAAGCGGCTTTAAATGCAATTCGTAAGCATAAAGGGTTGGCTGAAGTCGATGCGATGGATTTTTTAACTTTAGTCAAAGATAAAGTTAAATTACTGGAAATGGATGAATCTTTTTTATATCGCTCGGTAAATGAAGGTTTTTCGGGTGGTGAGAAAAAACGTAATGAGATCTTGCAGGCTGCAATTTTAGAGCCGAGTTTATGTATTCTGGATGAAACGGATTCAGGGCTGGATATTGATGCTCTGAAAGTTGTTGCGGCCGGTGTTGATTCTTTACGAGCAGCTGACCGCTCTTTTTTAATGATTACTCATTATCAGCGACTTTTAGATTATATTAAACCCGATATTGTTCATGTTTTAGCGGATGGAAGAATTGTTAAATTAGGTGGTCCTGAACTTGCTTTGGAATTGGAAGCAAAGGGTTATCACTGGGTAGAAGAGCAGGTTGCTTAATGAGTGCTGAACAAATCATCAGTCAGTATCCCGCTGAATATAAGAAAATTGCAGATGCTTTACCAGGTCAATCTATTGCCTGGCTAGCATTATTAAGACAGGATTCCGTGCAGCAATTTTCAGCGCATGGTTTTCCCTCATTAAGAGAGGAAGAGTGGCGTTATACGAATGTTTCTGCCATAGAGAAAAAGCTATTTTCACCCGCGAGTAGTTCCGAAATCGGCGCGATAGAAATAGATAGTCTTAATCAGTATTTAATACAGGATGCCTGGTCTGTGGTGCTGGTTGATGGGCATTTTTCTGCGTCTTTATCTAAACTTGATGGTATACCAGAAATAGTCACGGTCATGAGTATGAGCGCGGCTTTAGAGCAATGTGCTGATTTACTGGAAAAATACTTTTCTCAATCAGTTGACTCTAAAGAGCATGGCTTTGTTGCCTTTAATACAGCCTGGTTTAGTGATGGGCTTTTTATTCATGTCCCTGCTAAACAGGTATTAGCTAAACCTATACAAATCTTGCATGTGGTTACACAAGCTGGTTTTATGGCCAATACCCGGGATATTATTGCTCTGGAAGAATCAGCCGAGGTAACGGTAGTTGAAACTTTTGTAGGTTGTGATGAAGCCTATTGTTCTGCTGCGATTATGGAAGTTTCACTGGCTCAGAACGCTGACTTGACTTTATATAAACTGCAAATGGAAGGTGAAAAGGCTTACCATTTTGGCGGAATCTATGTTAAACAGGATAGAGATAGCCGTTTTACGCATCATAATTTTGCCTTTGGTGGACTGTTAGCGCGCAATGATATTCATACAGACCTGGGTCAGGCATCAGAATGTGACTTAAATGGCTTGTATTTAGGTGTTAAGCGCCAGCATATTGATAACCACACGCGCATTAATCATTTGCAGCCCCATGCAATAAGCCATGAGCTGTATAAAGGTGTGTTAAATCAGCGTGCAAAAGGTGTTTTTCAGGGGCGGGTATTGGTTGCAGAACAGGCACAAAAAACCGATTCGATGATGAATAACCGTAACCTGTTACTCTCGGATGATGCTGAAGCCGATACAAAGCCGCAACTGGAAATTTATGCGGATGATGTAAAATGTGCGCATGGTGTTACTGTTGGGCAGTTAGATGAGCAATCTATTTTCTATTTACAGTCGCGTTGTGTGGATAAGCAAACCGCAAGGAATATGCTGACTTTTGCTTTTGCCAATGAAATGGTTGAAAAGATCAAGCTGCCAGAGTTACATGATATGGTGCTAGCGCAACTATTACAGCGCTTTCCTCAGGCAGGTATACAGCAAGATTGGCTTTAAGCCCAAATTAACACGTATATATGTAGGTTGGATTAGCTTATCTAGCGTAGCGCAGATAACGTTATCCGACACATAGCATTTAATTGTCGGATAACGTTTTTTAATGCTGCGCAATAAAAAAGCTAATCCAACCTACAAACACTAGAAACAATATGACAACATTCCCCATCGAAAAAATCCGTGCTGATTTTCCTATTTTACAAGAGAAAATACGTAATAAACCTTTAGTCTATCTGGATAATGCTGCGAGTTGCCAAAAACCACAACAGGTGATTGATAGCATTGTGCATTGCTATAGTCATGAATATGCCAATGTACACCGTGGTGTGCATACTTTAAGCGTAAAGGCGACAGATCGTTATGAAGGAGCGCGGGAAAAGGTTAAAGATTTTATTAATGCGCAAAGTACTAAAGAAATTATTTTTGTCAGAGGTGCAACCGAGGCGATTAATTTAATTGCACAAACCTTTGGCAAGACTAATATTAAAGCAGGTGATGAGATTCTTATTACTGCTATGGAGCATCATTCCAATATTGTTCCCTGGCAGATGCTATGTGCAGAAACAGGTGCCGTTTTAAAAGTTGCACCGATTAACTTGCAAGGTGAATTAATTTATGCCGAATTTGAGAAGTTAATTACTGATAAAACAAAACTGATTGCTGTTGTGCATATGTCCAATGCATTAGGTACAATTAATCCAGTTGAAAAAATTATTGCCGCCGCGAAAGCAAAGAATATCCCTGTATTATTGGATGGAGCGCAGGCTATTCCACATATGTCAGTTGATGTACAGGCATTAGATTGTGATTTTTATGTTTTCTCTGGGCATAAATTGTATGCTCCCTCGGGTATTGGGGTGTTATATGGCAAACAATCTTTACTAGAAGCCATGCCTCCGTATCAAGGTGGAGGAGATATGATTCGTAAAGTGACATTTGAGGAAACTGAATATAATGTCTTACCTTATAAATTTGAAGCGGGTACACCGAATATAGCTGATGTGATTGGCCTAGGTGCAGCGATAGATTATCTTAATGATATAGGCATGGATAATATTGCTGCTTATGAAGCTGAGTTGCTAGACTATGCGACAGAAAAAGCAAAGCAGATTAAAGGGCTACGATTGATAGGAGAAGCGCAGGAAAAAGGTGCCATCCTATCATTTGTTCTGGATAAAATTCACCCACATGATATAGGTACCATGCTGGATAGTCTGGGTATTGCTATACGTGCTGGGCATCATTGTGCGATGCCGGTCATGGACTTCTTTGAGGTTCCTGCGACAGCAAGAGCCTCGTTTGCCATGTACAATACCAAAGAAGAGATTGATGTTTTAATGCAGGGTATTGAGTCGTTAATAGAAATTTTTGGTTAATATACTTAGGAATGAGAATTCAATAACACCCGAGTCAAAATCCTACGCCATACTTTCGGATAGTCTTAACCCCTCATTCCTTATAATCTTCGCTTCCATGTTTTGCGTTATCGAACGCGGAGCGTTCCTGAATGAATTCCCATGCAGAACGTGGGAATTAGAAGTTACAAATAAATAGAGAAATACATGTTTGATGATTTACGCGACCTCTATCAGGAGGTTATTTTTGACCATAATAGAAATCCACGTAACTTCCATGTGATGGAAGATGCTGACCGAAAAGTAGAAGGCTTTAACCCGTTGTGTGGCGACCGTTTAACCTTATATTTAAAAATGGATGGCGATAAAATTACTGATGCGAGCTTTCAAGGATCTGGCTGTGCTATTTCGACGGCCTCTGTTTCGTTAATGACTGAAATTGTCAAAGGAAAAACAGAAGCTGAAGCTGAAGAATTATTTAAGCAGTTTCATGAAATGACGACTGGTAAAGAGGAAGAGGTTAATCTGGAAGCTATTGGTAAATTAGCGGTGTTGGCCGGCGTGCGCGAATATCCGGCTAGGGTGAAATGTGCAACTTTAGCCTGGCATACTTTAGATGCTGCTTTAAAAAATGAGCAAGAATCTATTTCTACTGAATAAGTTCGTTGTTGTATTGTTTATCCTAGAAAAATCAGTTGCTCACGGTTTCTAGCACAAGCTTTTGATTCCACAGCACTTCAAAAAAAATCCCACTTAACCTATGGGTGAAGTGGGATTTTTTTAAAACACTATAAATTCGCATTCAACTAATTTTGCTAGGTTTATGCTTTGTTCAATATTAGCGGACTAAAGTCTGCTTTACGTTTTGAGTTCCAGGATTATGCGCGACTATATAGGTAAGTTAGCTGTTTTACATAGCGAGCAATCTGATTTAGTTTTATCTCAAGCGTTATCAGTGCGTTTAGCTGTGCCACTTTATCATTCAGTTGATAAGTTTACACCTGAAGATTTTTTTTTAAGCTGGCGCGATGGATGTTTAAAGCTTTTAGATAAAGAGTTGCTTAAAAAAGGTGGTTTAATGGTTGAAATTGAACCTAGGCAGGGAGAGCAGCGTTCCTGGCCGGCACCGAAGGAAGGCGCATTAGCCCAAGCGATCGGGCGAAAAACCAAAACAGTCGTCGATGCGACAACTGGCTGGGGGCAAGATAGCTTACATATTTTTCGTATGGGTTATGACTTAAGCTGCATTGAACGTTCGCCTGTGATGCTAGAGTTACTTGCAGATGCATTTTTGCGTTTAGAGCGTGTCGACTGGGTGCAAAGATTAGGCTTGTCGGCTCCAAAATTGATGGCTGGTAACGCTATTGATATTTTACCGCAATTAACATTCAGCCCGGATTGTATCTATATCGATCCAATGTTTCCAGCTAAACGCAAAAAATCAGCTTTGCCCAAAAAGTCGATGTTAATATTACGTGATTTACTGGGTGATGATATGGATAGAGAGGCATTATTCGAGGTAGCATTACAGACAACGGCAAAAAAAGTTGTGGTTAAAAGTCCAGATTATGCTTTGCCTATTGGGGGAAAGCCAGCGGAAAGTTTTAAAAGTAAGCTACTTAGATATGATGTTTATATAAAAAATTAATTAAGAGGAAAATATGTCTGAGTGGGTTGATGTGGTGGCGGAAGATGCTCTAGCTGTGGGTGAGCATATTGTTGTTGATGTGGATGGAATTGATGTCGTTGTTTTTAAATTAGAAGATGGTTTCTTTGCGTTAGAAGATATGTGTACGCATGATGGAGCAGAAATTGCCAGTGGTGAGTTTGTGGGAGATGAAATTATTTGTCCGCGACACGGTGCCAGGTTTTGCATTAGGACAGGTGCGGTAAAGAGTGCACCAGCGTATGAGGATATAGCGAGTCTGGAAGTTAAGCTAGATGCTGGTCGTGTAAAGGTGCGTGATTCGCGATGGGATTAGTCTAGAGATTAAAAGTAACAGGGTAGTATTGCTACCCTGTTATTTCGATACTATTTTTATAGTAGAGCGTGTAGTGCTTTGTAACGTTTTTCTGCTTCTAATAAATGTGAGTCAGCAGGCTGAAGTGCTGATTGTTTAACTTCTTTTATAGCTAAATTCAGGAATTTAGCTGCTTTCTGACGGTGTCTATCAACAAGATCATTGGCATTAATTTCCTTATTCAATCTTTTTGCGTCTTTGATAAGTTTAATTATGCTTTGAGAATCAGCACCGTTATCAATCGCATGTCTAGCTTCCATGATTTTATTAACAACATTATCAATTGCTACATCTGGTTCAAAGCATGTTCTGCCATCTTCACACTCAGCTAAAGCTGCAGTAGAGAAAGCACCCATAGAAGCGCCAAGGCAAACAGACAGTAAAAATGGTTTTAAAAATTTCATGTAACCCTCATATTGTTTTAGTTATGTAACGTGAGGCTTGTGAAAACCTACACATTCGAGCTTATTCTAGCATAAGCAAGAAAAACAACAATGGAATAATTTGGCAATCCAAAGGAAAGGCTTAATGGTATATAATGTTCAAATTATTTTAAATAGTCAGAAGTCAGGAAAATCTATAGAAAAATGCAAGAAATAAATCCTATTACTTATAAAATTACTGATTTAAAAAAGCGTACTGATGCTCTTCGGGGGTATCTTTGACTACGATGTTAAAAATGAGCGTCTAGTCGAAGTCCTAATGGAATTAGAAAATCCTGAAATATGGAATAACCCGCAGCAAGCACAAGCATTAGGAAAAGAAAGAGGTTTACTAGAAACGATAGTCAACACAGTCAATGATCTGGATGCAGGTTTAGCTGATGCGGAAGAGTTGCTGGGAATGGCTGTTGAGGAAGCAGATGAAGAGACGGTAGATACCGTTATTGATGACCTAAGTGTGTTTGAAGAGAAAGTTGCTGGTTTAGAATTTCGGCGTATGTTTGCGGGTGAAATGGATGCTAATCATGCGTTTCTGGATATTCACTCTGGGTCTGGAGGGACGGAAGCTCAGGACTGGGCTGCCATGATTGAGCGTATGTATTTACGCTGGGGCGAACGAAAAGGCTTTAAAACCGAGCTTATTGAAGAGTCGCAGGGAGAAGTTGCCGGAATTAAAAGTGCTACGATTAAATTTGAAGGTGATTATGCTTTTGGTTGGTTGCGCACTGAAACAGGCGTACATCGCCTGGTTAGAAAGTCGCCCTTTGATTCAGGAAATCGTAGGCATACTTCGTTTGCTTCTGTGTTTGTTTCGCCAGAGGTGGATGATGATATTGAAATTGATATCAATCCCGCGGATTTGCGCATTGATGTTTATCGTGCCAGTGGGGCAGGTGGGCAGCATGTCAATAAAACAGAGTCGGCAGTGCGAATTACGCATATACCTACGAATACTGTTGCGCAATGTCAGAATGATAGGTCGCAACACAAAAATAAAGACACTGCGATGAAGCAGTTGAAATCTAGGTTATATGAGTTAGAGTTACGTAAACGTACTGAGTCACAACAAGCAGTAGAAGATAGTAAGTCTGATATAGGTTGGGGCAGTCAGATTCGGTCTTATGTATTAGACCAGTCAAGGATTAAGGATTTACGTACTAATGTTGAAACTGGAAATACGCAGGCAGTACTGGATGGTGATTTAGATCAGTTTATCGAAGCAAGATTAAAGAGTGGCTTGTAAAAATTTCCAGATGTTTCTTGTCGCGGAAAAATAATATCAGGAATGCATATAAATGTAGGGCAAAGCGTAGCAAGCCCATTTTTCAAGCATCATGGGTGCCTTGGACCTTTTAAAATCCTGTAACATAAAAAACAAATCAATTAAATAACACAAAAATGGCAGAAATAGAACACGACGAACAAGAACAGATTACACAGCGCCGTTCAAAATTAAAAGCTTTACGTGAAAATGGGGGAATTGCTTTCCCAACAGATTTTCGCCGTAATGTGGTCGCTGGTGAACTAATTGCTGAGTATAACTCTAAAACCAAGGAAGAATTAGAAGCTGAGCCTGTGCGAGTCAAATTAGCAGGCCGGTTAATGACACGTAGAATAATGGGTAAAGCAAGTTTTGCGCATATTCAGGATATGTCTGGAAAAATACAGCTTTATGTTACGCGCGATACTCTAGCTGAAGGCTTTTATAATGAGCAATTCAAGAAGTGGGATATAGGCGATATTCTCGGTGTTGAAGGTGTTTTATTTAAAACCAAGGTGGGTGAGTTGAGTGTTAAGGTTGATGATATACGCTTATTGACCAAATCTTTGCGCCCTTTGCCTGAGAAATTTCACGGTATTGCTGATCAGGAGATTAAATACAGACAGCGTTATCTGGATTTAATTATGAGTGAGCAATCACGTAATACTTTTTTGATGCGTTCAAAAATTGTTGCTTATATTCGCCAGTTTCTCATTGAAAGAAAGTTTCTTGAAGTTGAAACGCCAATGATGCAGACCATACCAGGTGGAGCGACGGCGCGTCCTTTTGAAACATTTCATAATGCATTGGATATAGGAATGTATTTACGAATTGCACCTGAACTTTATTTAAAACGCCTGGTTGTGGGTGGTTTTGAGAGGGTGTTTGAAATTAATCGAAATTTCCGTAATGAAGGTTTATCAACACGGCATAATCCAGAATTTACCATGCTGGAATTTTATCAGGCTTATGCGGAATACGGTGAGTTAATGGATCTAACTGAGGCGATGTTAAAAGGGCTTGCAGAGGATGTGGTGGGTAATGCGGTAGTTTGCTATCAAGGTGAAAATTATGACTTCGGCAAACCTTTTGAGCGTATGACAGTATTTGATTCGATTTTACATTTTAATCCTGACCTGAAGCCAGCTGATATCGATAATCGTGAGGCGGCAGTAAAAGTCGCTGATAATTTAGGTATCCCAGTTAAAGAGGGTTATGGGCTGGGTAAGGTGCAGATAGAAATCTTTGAGAAAACTGTTGAAAGCCGCCTAATGAATCCAACGTTTATTACGGCTTACCCAGTTGAAGTATCTCCTTTGGCGCGGCGAAATGATGAGAACCCTCATGTTACAGATCGTTTTGAATTCTTTGTTGGTGGTCGGGAAATAGCCAATGGTTTTACTGAATTAAATGATTCAGAGGATCAGGCAGAGCGATTTATGCAACAGGTACAGGAAAAAGAAGCAGGTGATGATGAGGCGATGCATTTTGATGCGGACTATATTACTGCTTTAGAGCATGGAATGCCGCCAACAGCAGGCGAAGGGATTGGGATTGATCGCCTGGTTATGTTGTTTACCGATGCCCCTTCTATACGGGATGTCTTATTATTTCCACATATGCGCCCTAAGAAGCCATAGTAGTTTAGGCGCCTGGAAATAAATAAGCGTTCAAGTGTGGACAGGATTTTTGTTTGTCGTTAGTACTGCGCATAGCTGGCTAGGTAACTAGCTATCGTGCTGATGACGGATAAAAAGACTAGCAAGGATGAAAATGATGTGTGTTTCCAGGTGTTTTACTTGTAATGGATGTAAAAAAGCCTCTGTAAAGAGGCTTTTTTGTGCTGAGTAATTAACTTGCGTTTGACGCTATTCGCTCTTCACGTTTTTCACTTGCATGTTCAATTTTAGAGAACACTTTAAGTATATCTGTCGCTGACAGTATGCCAACAAGTTTGTTTTTACTATCGATGACAGGTAATGCACCAATTCTGTTTTCTGCCATTAAGGCGGCAGCTTTAGATGCATAGGTGTCAGACTGAACGGTAATAACACCACGGTGCATGATATGAGTTACTTTCTTGGGTAGTACGTGTAATTCTGTGGTACCTTCAGCTGCAATTGAGTTGGAATTGCTTTTTGGGCCAAGTGCTTTATAGAGGTCTCTATCAGAAACAATGCCCACTACTTTGCCTTTTTCTACCACAGGTAAATGACGCACTTTTTCGTAATGTATCAGGAAAAAGACGCGATCAATCATGTCTTGCGGCTCTACCGTAAATACTTTTTTGGTCATTAAATCTTCAACACGCATGTGTGTATTTCTCCACTTAGTTATTCTTTAATCGCACAGAATAGGCAGTTATGCATAATATTACAAGAGTTATATCGTCGAATGTTATAAAATATTGGGTTATGTTAATTGGAAATGGCTTGAAAAACACAATAAATAGTCGTTTTTTTAGCTAAATATTTTTAGCGGCAGCTTTTGGAGTCAAATATGCGTGTTATTCTTTTAGGTAGTCCTGGTTCTGGTAAAGGTACACAAGCACAATTTATCACTGAAAAATATGCTATTCCGCAAATTTCAACGGGTGATATGTTGCGTGCCGCTGTTAGGGAAGGAACAGAATTAGGTAAAGCGGCAAAACAAATCATGGATGAAGGTGGTTTAGTATCAGATGATATTATATTAGGATTGATTAAGGATCGGATTACCCAGCCAGACTGTAGCAATGGTTTTTTATTGGATGGTTTTCCACGCACTATTGCACAGGCAGAAGGCTTATTGGCAATGAATGTTCAGGTAGATCATGTTCTGGAAATTGCAGTTGCAGATGAGGAAATTATTAAACGTATGAGTGGGCGTCGTGTGCACCTGAGTTCTGGTCGTACATACCATACTAAATTTAATCCCCCAAAACTGGCTGATAAAGATGATGTTACAGGGGAATCTTTGATACAAAGAGATGATGATAAGGAAGTAACAGTTAAAAAACGCCTGGATGTATATCATCAGCAAACAAAACCTCTGGTTGGTTTTTATTCAGCTATGGCAGAGCAAGGTCAGGTTAAGTTTGCCACGGTGGCAGGTGTAGGAACTGTCGTGGATATTACTACTAAGGTTTTTGCAGAATTAACATAAAGCAATAGGAGTTGCTGTGGATATTTTAAGTTCAGAAATTTATCAGGATTTTAAGCAGCAAGGTTTGATTATTGGCCACTCTGGCACTGATAATCGTGTCACTGGGATTGTACCTGCAGAAGCCGCAGGGCAAGGTGACCTGGTTTTTGTTGAGCATGAAAAATACCTATCTGATGTGTTAGAGTCAGGAGTTGCCGCTATTGTTACGACCCAGGCAATAGCAGCAACGATACAATTAGATAATACCGCGATTCTACTGGCGCCTAATGTACGTATGGCAATGGCGTATATACGTCAGAAGTATGTTGATAGAGATGTATATCACTCTGAATGGGGACGCATTCATGTTAGCGCAGTAATGCATGAGTCTGTTTTGGTACCAGATGACGCTGTTATCGGCCCGGGTGTAGTTATCGGTGAGAATGTTCAGTTGGGCGCAGCAGTCGTTATTATGGCTAATACGGTGATCGAATTTGATGCTGTAATCGGTGCTCGTACGGTTATCTATCCAAGCTGTGTAGTCTCTTATGATTGCCATATTGGAGAGGACTGTATTTTAAAAGCAGGCTGTGTTATTGGCAGTGATGGTCAGGGCTTTGCACAAGATGAGCAATTCCATCATCATCGTATTCCTCAAACAGGGCGTGTTGTTATCGGTAATAAAGTAGTTATTGGTTCAGTGACAACAATTGATCGGGCGACTTATACTGAAACAAAAGTGCATGATGGCTGTATTGTTGATGCTCAGTGCCATTTAGCACATAACGTAATTATTGAAGAAGACTGTATTCTAGTTGCACAAACCGGGATAGCAGGGTCAAGTCATTTTGGTAAACGTGTTATAGCATCAGGGCAAACGGGAATTCTGGATCATGTACATATCCCTGATGATACTATGCTCTTACATAGGGCGGGAGTGCATAGTAGTATTAAAAAATCGGGTATATATGCCTATGGTCCAGCTCAGCCGTTTAAAAAATATACAAAAAATATTGCTGTTTTTCAGCGCTTAAGCGAAGTGTGGACTCGTTTGAAGAGATTAGAAAAACAAGTCGCTGAACTGTCTAAATAGTACTGCCCCATAAGATTGGAAAATTATTAAAGAAATAATGTTTTCACGTAAATAATACTGAAAACTGCCGTATTAGCAAGTGATGGAATGGTCCAGTGATCAGAGATGAAGCCATTGAAATATTAGAATACTTAAATGAACTAGTTGATATTTATTCTGATGGCATGAATAAAATAAGCACCATCGGAAAAGGGTGCTACCGTAATTAATGCTTTAAAAGCAGGTGTAAGATAATGAGCAAAAAATATAATGTTGCGATAGTTGGGGCAACAGGGGCCGTTGGTGAAGCAATGATTTCAATTCTGGAGCAAAGAAAATTTCCAGTAGAAAATGTTTATGCTTTGGCAAGTGAGCGCTCGGCAGGTAAGCGGATTCCTTTTAATGGTGGGGCTCTTGTTGTTCAGGACTTAGCTAAGTTCGATTTTTCTAAAGCGGATATTGGTTTGTTTTCTGCAGGCGCTTCATTATCTGAGGAATATGCACCTAAAGCTGCAGCAGCTGGCTGTATCGTAATTGATAATACTTCACAGTTTCGTTATGACGATGATATTCCCTTAGTTATTCCTGAAGTAAACCCGCAAAGCATTGCTGAACATTCTGTGCGCGGTATTATTGCTAACCCTAATTGTTCTACCATTCAAATGCTAGTTGCCCTTAAGCCAATATACGATGCAGTCGGAATAGAACGTATTAATGTTTGTACATATCAGGCCGTTTCAGGTTCAGGAAAAGAAGCTATTGAAGAGGTAGTTAGTCAAACTTCACAACTATTAAATGGCAAACCGGTACAGACTAAAGTCTACCCTAAGCAAATTGCATTTAATGTATTGCCACAAATTGACGTTTTTATGGAAAATGGCTATACCAAAGAAGAAATGAAAATGGTCTGGGAGACCAAGAAAATTCTGGGTGATGATAGTATTCTGGTGAATCCTACTGCTGTGCGTGTCCCTGTTTTTTATGGCCATTCTGAAGCAATTCATATAGAAACCCGAGACAAAATAAGCGTCGAAAAAGTACGTGAGATATTAGCGGCAGCACCAGGGATTACAGTGATGGATGAGAGGGTTGATGGCGGGTATCCGACTGCGGTGACTGAGTCATCAGGTAATGATGATGTGTTTGTCGGCCGAATTAGAGAAGATATTTCTCATGAGAAAGGCATCGATTTATGGGTTGTTGCGGATAATGTGCGTAAAGGAGCTGCATTGAACAGTGTGCAGATTGCAGAAGAGCTAGTAAAAAATTACATCTAGTCTAGTATTATAAATATATATTTGACTGTATTTGGGGAAACTATCATGGAAAAATTGTGGTAGGAGAGCATTTTGCGTAATCTGACTAAAAGTTTAGTAACAGTATCTTTATTGGCTCCTATGGCGGCGCATTCTTTAGGTATTGGCGATATAAAATTACATTCTGCGTTAAATCAAAAGATTGATGCTGAAATAGCCTTATCTTTGACGGCTAGCGAACATATTGATGATATAAAAGTAACACTAGCTACACCAGATCAATTTGATAAGTTAGGTATAGCCTGGAGTTATTTTATAGCAAAAGTTAAGTTCAAGCCCATTGTAAAGTCGAATGGTAAAGTTGTTATTAAAATGACTTCTGATCAGATTTTGCAAGAACCTATTCTGGATTTTTTAATAGAAGTTAGCTGGCCTAAAGGTGATTTATATAAAGAATTTACTGTCTTAGTAGATCCGCCTGTTGTTTATCAGCAAAGTATAGTTGATGCCCCCGTGGTATCACCAGCAAAACAAAAAAGTATTAGTCGTCAAGTACCCGATACTGCGCAACAGAATGATTTTAGTAGCCTGGCAGTAGAGGGTGAGTATGGTCCCACGAATAGAAATGATTCATTGTGGAAAGTTGCTAAAAAAGTTAACCAGCATAATGATATTACTGTTGAGCAAATGATGATGGCTTTGTATAAAGCAAATCCAGGTGCTTTTTACAAAAAAAATGTGAATGCATTAATGCAGGGGAAAGCATTAAAAATTTCGGAAAAATCTGACCTGGTTAAGCTATCAAAAAAACAGGCTCATACCCAGTTCTATAGACAGATGGCAATTTGGGAAGGAAAAGCAGTTGCTGAACCAGTCTCTGAACCTGAACTTCAAGAGTCTAGCGATCCGAGTAGTAAATTAACTCTAGTCTCACCCAATGAAGAAACTGTTACCCAGTCTACTCCTTTAACCGCAAATTCAGCCGAAACGGAAAGTTTAGTTACAGAAAATCAGCAATTACAGGAAAGGCTGGCTAATCTGGAAAAACAATTTGCTATCATGCAAGAAATGATGGCAATTAAAGATCAGCAACTGGCAGTGATGCAAAATTTGCATGAGTCGGATGCGCAGGCAGCTAAGGCGCTAAATCAGGATAGTGCTGCTGTTACTGATGAACCTGAAGAGCAGATTAGTTCAGAGATTAAGCCTGAAAAAACTGTAGAAACAGTAGTTCCGGCTGTTGAGCCTAAGCAAGGTAGCAATCTTGAACAGACTAAAAGCGATAAAACTCCAGCTGCTAAAAAGTTAGTTCAGACTGCTGCAGATAAAAAAACGGTCGAGCAGGAATCCTCATTTAATTATGTTTATTTAGGTGCTGGCTTTTGGGGGGTGCTGGGGTTTGCATGGTTATTTGGGCGTAAACGTAAAACAGAAGAAGAGATTAATGAAAATAGTATGTTCTCTTCTGTAAGTGATGAGGCTAATGCTGATGCGCAGGACAAAATAACTGTTCCTGTTTTAGATGATAAAAACTCATATGATGTTGGTAGTGTTGGTGAAAGCTCCTTTTTAAGTGAGTTTACACCAGGGGATTTTGATGTATTTGAAACTGATCAGGCGGAAATTGATCCTAGTTCCGAAACGGATGTATATCTAGCCTATGGTCGTTATCAACAAGCCGAAGAATTGATGCGTCAGGCTATTGAAGATTATCCTGAAAAGGATGAGTATAAGTTGAAACTTCTGGAAATCTTTTATGCAAGTGAAAATGAGACTGGCTTTGAGGATTATGCTAATGAATTAGTTGCTGACGGTAAGCAAACAGATATTAATTTTTGGTCTAAAGCTTCAGAAATGGGCAGTGAGCTTATTCCTGACTCTGTTTTGTTTTCTGTCGATAAAACTGAAGCAAAATTCGAAACAACGGATGTGCCTGTTGATGATTACTTAAATGCATCAACAAACATTGCGCATGATGAGGTTAAATCTGTTGCAGATGCAATGACAAAGGTAGATAGTGAAAGTGACAAGGAAACGCTTGAACTTGAGACGAATAATCAATCATCTTCGCAGGATGTCGACCCTGTTAAAGTGGATGATGACATCGAAAGTGTCGATTTTGATTTAAGCCAGTTTGAAAGTTTAGCTTCGGCTGATGAAAAAGAATCAGAGTTAATAGAAGATCTGGAAACCTTTGATTTTAATGTTGATGATATTGACACACCTTCGACTGAAGTTAAGGATGTAGAAGTAGAAAAGTTAGCTGAAAATAGTGACTTTGACTTTGATTTTGATTTTGATGAGCCGGTAGCAGGCGAAACAACTGACAAAATAAATGAATCAGGCGTTTCAGATTTAACAGATATGGATGAATTTGAGACAAAAATAGATTTGGCTAAAGCGTATATTGATATGGGCGATATGTCTGCAGCAAAAGAAATTGCTGAGGAAGTATTAGCACAAGGCAGTGATGCGCAGAAACTTGAAGCGCAAACCATAATAGATAAACTAGGCTAAGGTGATTTCTGTTAAATAACATACCAGCTTACTTGTCTTTTTACCCTTCTTCAGCGTTGCGACTACAGTTACATAGCGCAACTATGCGCCTGTATTCGCGCCTTAAAGAAGAACAAAAATCCTGCGCAATCTGATATATTCTTTTCCGACAATTACCTAAAAGAAATATTAATGAGAAAAACTAAGCGGCAATACTGACAGCACCTTTTAATTTGTTCATGGCATTTTTTTCAAGTTGTCTAATACGTTCAGCAGATACATTGTAACGTTTAGCCAACTCATGTAAGGTCATCTTTTTTTCTGTCAACCAACGACTAGCAACGATGTCCTGGCTACGTTCATCCAGTCCCTGTAAAGCATTGCTTAAAAGTATTTCTTTATGTCCTTGCCAGTCGGCATTTTCAACTAATAAAGCAGGGTCAGCATTGTGTTGTTGCAGATAAGAAACAGGGGCGCTGTATGACTCTTCATTAGCATCGGATTCTGGCAAATCAAAAGCCATGTCTTTGCCATCAAGGCGCGTTTCCATTTCGTAGACCGTTTTAATATCTACGTTAAGGTTCATCGCAATCGCTTCAGCTTCATCTTTAGATAACCAGCCAAGCTTTTTCTTTGATTTTCTTAAGTTGAAAAATATTTTTCGTTGCGACTTAGTAGTAGCAACTTTGACAATACGCCAGTTTTTAATGACATACTCATGAATTTCAGCTCGTATCCAATGCACAGCAAAAGAAACCAGACGTACGCCGACATCAGGGTCAAATCGTTTAACTGCTTTCATTAGGCCGATATTACCCTCTTGAACAATATCATTCATCGGTAGGCCATAGCCATTGTATCCACGTGCTACATGGGCAACAAAACGTAAATTTGCCATAACAAGCTGTTTTGCAGCTTCAAGATCTTCATGATCTCTATAGAGTATGGCTAATGCGCGCTCTTCTTCTGCATTTAATTTATTAGTTTGACCGACCACATTGAGGTAAGAATCAAAGTTCTTAGCTGTTAAAGTAATAGGTAAGGCTAATGAATTAGGCATGAATGACTCCTATAATTAAACATGGACTGATTTTAGCACTCAATAACAAGGAGTGCTAGTAAAAATAAATTATTTGTGAAGAGTTTCATAAATTTTAAGCTATATAGAGTAAAATAAACCGGACTATTCAACTCGTACACCTTTTGATCTCTTCCTGGCGCTACTTTAAAAAGTAGTGGGAAGTAGGTAAGAGAAGAGTGAATAGTTACCTATAAACTATCAATTAAAACTATGAGAGTGTAATGGATAATAAATTACTAGAAATACTGGCCTGTCCGGTGTGTAAAAGCCCGTTAGTTTACGATAAACAAGCACAAGAGCTTATTTGTAATGCAGATCGTCTTGCTTTTCCGGTTAGAGATGATATTCCGGTTATGCTGGAAGATGAAGCCAGAGCTTTAAGTAGTGAAGAAGTTGATAAATTAAAATGAGCTGTGCATTTAAGGTAGTTATTCCTGCAAGATATGGCTCTTCCAGATTACCTGGAAAGCCATTGCTAAATATTGCAGGGAAGCCAATGATTCTGCATGTTTGTGATCGGGCTAAAGAGGCGGGAGCAGCGCAGATAGTTGTGGCAACCGATGACATAAGGATATTGGATGCAGTTAAAAACTACGGTTTTGATGCTGTGATGACCAGCCCTAGCCATGAAAGTGGTACAGAGCGGCTAGCAGAAGTCGCTGAGATTTATCAATGGGAAAAAGAAGACATTATTGTCAACTTACAGGGAGATGAGCCTCTTATTCCTGCTGCCTATATAGCGTTAGTAGCTAATTCTCTTGCCCAGCAAACGGTTGCAGGAATTGCTACTTTAGCCGCTGAAATAGTCCTGGCTGATGAGGTTTTTAATCCTAATGCGGTTAAAGTAGTTGTTGATAAACTAAATTATGCCTTATATTTTAGTCGCGCAGCCATTCCCTGGGACCGTGAAGAATTTCAGCAAATCGATAAGGTAGCAATCAAAAAAAACACCTATTTAAGGCATATAGGCATGTATGCTTATCGTGTCAGCTTTTTACAGCACTATGTTCAATGGGAAACCTCAGTGCTGGAAAAAATAGAAATGCTTGAGCAATTGAGAATTCTTTGGCAAGGGGAGAAAATATTAGTTGCCAAGGTTGATAAAGCACCTGAAGCAGGTGTTGATACTCAAGAGGATTTATTAAGAGTCGAGCAGAGAATGTCCAGTTAGGAGCAAGATGAAGCACACAGAAATTACTTTAATATAGCTGTTGTATATTCTGACGTGTGAGTGTTCCTTTGTGTAATGCACTGGCTACAAGTGCTGTTTCAATACCTATCTGTTTAAGCTGTAATAAATCATCTATATTTCGAATGCCGCCGGCAGCGATAAAATCATGTTCAGGAAAATGTTGACTATAGTGTGCAAGTTTTTCCAAGTCCGGTCCACTGTTCTTACCTACTAGCCCTAGAGTCATAATGATAACTTGTTTTGGCCATAATTCGGGTGAATTATATAATATTGGGTCTCCCATCTGTTTTTTCTGGGTAGAAAAATCCAGAGATAAGATGAAATTTTGCGTGGCTAGTCTTAGAGCTACTAAATCTTGTTTTTCTATTGATTCTGTACCGATAATAGGTGTAAATTGCGTCGCCTGCCCATGGCTAAAGTTCGGATTAACCGAGCCACTATCAATAATAAAGTTTATCTGAGGATAACGGTTAAAAAGTGAATTAATTAAGCTGTGATTATTGCCGGTTTTCATTAAGGCATCAAGGTCAGCAATATAAATACGAGTAAATGGGTGAATACTTAAGTAAGCATGAATTACATCGTCTATCTGGCTAGAATGGCATAGCGGTGTTGAGAGTGGTTGGTAACTTTGCCTTTGGCCTTGTTGGGCAAGAACAACTTGCCCCGCTTTTATATCAATGACAGGAATAATTTGCATAATGCGACTATTGGTTTTTGAATTTATTACCGGGGGAGGGTTTATTAATCAGCCCTTACCACAGTCATTATTGCAGGAAGGGCATTTAATGCGCAATGCTCTGTTGGATGATTTGTGTTCAATCACAGATCTAGAGTTATTGGTTTTGCAGGATGAGAGACTTATTCTAATTGAGCAGAGCCCAATGACAAATTTGCAGTACTTAATAATTGCTCAGGAAATAGATTTACACGTATTTTTATCAGCCAGACAAACTGATTATGATGCTGTCTGGCTTATTGCTCCAGAAACTGAGGGAATTCTTGTGCAATGGTGTCAGTTTTTTAGCCAGCAGGGAAAGTATTTGTACACCTCTTCACAGCAGGCGGTAACAATCTGCCAGGATAAATTAGCTACTAGTGAAAAATTACAAACGGCTGGTATTGCATGTGTGCCGAGTCATTTATATGATTTATCATTGCTAGAGTTTGCAACTAGCTGGGTAATTAAAGCGAATGATTCAGTAGGCTGTGATCAGGTGTATTTAATAGAATCAGAGCAAGACTGGAAAAATGTGTTGCCTGGATTGCAAGCTGAAAAGACCTATATTATTCAACCCTATATTACGGGCCAGACCCTTAGTTTATCCTGTCTGTTTAATCAGGGAAAAGCATATTATATATGTTGTAATCAGCAACATACCTATATTGAACAGCAGCAATTTGTATTATCTGCCTGTACAGTGAATATACAGGACAAAAATATTCAGATATATCACGCACTCTGTCAACAGATAGCTGATGCAATCCCCCAGTTATTTGGCTATGTAGGCATAGATTTTATTGAAACAGAGGCAGGTGAAAACTTGATTTTAGAAATAAATCCACGCTTGACCACTTCTTATGCAGGTATTAAAGCAGCCTTAGGGCTAAATCTAGCAGAACTGGTTATTAACCTTCCTAATGAGCCCCCGGAATTGAAAAAGATTAGAAATCAACAGGTGTTAGTGGATATTGAACAAGGATATGCTCATGCAAGTTAATGACTCAGCCAGGAAAATGATCGGTTGGGATATAGGTGGCGCACACTTAAAGGCCGCACTGCTCAATGCTAAAGGTGATATATGCGCCGTATATCAGGAACCTTGTTCTCTATGGCAGGGACTAGATAAACTAGAAAATGCATTGGCAAATGTGCTTGAAAAATTACCCAGTAAGCAAGTGCAGCATGTAATCACTATGTCAGGTGAATTGGTTGATTTATTTAGTGATCGAGCGCAGGGTGTAACGGAAATAATTGCTGTTAGTCAGCGGGTATTAGCACAGCAAACTATTTTGGTCTATGCTGGTCGCTTAGGGATGATTCCGGCCTCAGAGATTACTTCTGAGTATATTGACGATATAGCCTCGGCAAACTGGCTAGCAAGTACTATTTATGCTGCCCAGAAGTTAGAACAGGGCTTGTTAGTTGATGTAGGTAGCACCACTACAGACCTATTATTACTACAAAATAATCAGCCTGATATTTTAGGGTATACTGACTTCCAGCGTTTAGGCTCAGGTGAGTTAGTCTATACAGGTATTATTAGAACGGCAGTTATGGCGGTTGCCCAATCAGTGCAATTTAGCGCAATTCAAGTCGGAGTGATGAGTGAATATTTTGCAACAATGGCCGATGTTTACCGTTTAACCCATGAGCTTAATGAACAACACGATCAGTGCGATACTGCTGACGGGCATGCTAAAACAGAACCGGCAAGTGCTAGGAGGTTAGCGCGTATGATCGGTTGTGATGTAGCTGATTATTCTAGTGAGCAATGGCGGCAACTGGCCTATGCAGTTCGGGAACAACAGCTTTGCAGGATACAAGCCGCTTGTGAAAGACAACTTATGCGTGTTCATGATAGTAAAAAAAATCTGATCATTGGTGCAGGAGTAGGGCGTTTTTTAATAAAGGATATTGCCTCAAGACTAGGCATAGAATATAGGGACTTTGATACCCTATTTAATACTGCCGCGCAAGAGAATGAAATGCATATTGCCGATTGCGCACCAGCAGTAGCAGTGGCTTATTTAGCCATAGATGGTGCTTGTAAAAGTAATATTTGCTAAAATTACTTCCATTATCACAAAATGTTCTTTAGTAACAAATATTCTTGCCTGTGTAAGCACAGAAAAACAAATTATAGGCGTGTACCAGAGCCATTCCACCTTATGAATTACGCCTTATTTAATTAGTGTCCATGCCTTTTGCCAACCACCAGCTTTATTCACTTCCGTATTTATCTAATAGTGCGCGCTTGTTTTCTCGAATTGCGTATCAGGAATGGGCTGTTTTTTTAGACAGTGGTTCAGCAGAAAAACGTCAGGGTCGATATGATATTTTTGCTGCCCAGCCTATTTGTACCTTGCTGACACGAGGTAAGCAGACTCGAATAAACAAAGCAGGTAAAGAGAGTATTTCAGAACTAGACCCTTTTACTCTGATTCAACAACAATTACCTGCTCAGGAGGCATTTCCAGAAGTTCCTTTTAATGGCGGAGCAATTGGTTACTTTGCTTATGATTTAGCTAGAAATTTAGAGAAATTACCAGAAATTGCCCAGGATGCTGAACATATCCCGGATATGGCTGTTGGCATTTATCAATGGGCAGTGGTTATCGATCATCAGAAAAAGCAAAGTTATCTAGTGGGTAGGGCAGACAATACAGAGCACTGGCAGAGTTTAATAGAGCAATTTAGCCAGTACCCCGATGAACAGACTATCAATAGTTTTCACGTGACTGGAGAAATTCAGTCGAATATGACACGGGAAAGTTATAGCCAGGCATTTTCTAAAATCAAAAATTATTTAACGGAAGGTGATTGTTATCAGGTTAATCTAGCGCAACGCTTTGTCTCTAGTTGTCAGGGTGACCCCTGGGATGCCTATTGCCAATTACGCAAAATTAACTCGGCCCCTTTTAGTGGTTATTTGAATGTCCCGGGTGTGCAGGTACTTAGCTCTTCACCTGAACGATTTTTAAAAGTTTTAGATGGCAAGGTAGAAACTAAGCCAATTAAAGGTACGCGCCCACGAAAAAAGGATGTATTAGCTAATCAACAGCAAATTGAAGATTTGCAAGCGAGCCATAAAGATCGTGCCGAGAATGTCATGATTGTCGATTTATTACGCAATGATATTAGTAAAAACTGCCAGATTGGCTCTGTAGAAGTAGCCAAGCTCTTTGATGTGGAAAGTTATGCCACGGTTCATCACCTGGTGAGCACTATATCAGGGCAAATTGCAGAAGATAGTTACGCCCTGGATTTATTACGCAGCTGTTTTCCGGGAGGCTCGATAACAGGCGCTCCAAAAATTCGCGCCATGGAAATAATCGAAGAACTGGAACCGCACAGGCGCGGTATTTATTGTGGGTCTATCGCTTATATTGGTTTTGATGGCAATATGGATAGCAATATTGCTATTCGCACCTTAGTGCATTCAGAAAATACGATACGATTCTGGGCGGGTGGAGGAATTGTTAATGATTCGGTAGTGGAAGCAGAATACCAGGAGAGTTTTGACAAGGCCGCAGCCATGTTGCATCTTTTGCAACAAATGCAAGTATTGTGATTGTTTTAAAATTAGGCGGTAGTTTATTGTCTAAGAATGCACTACTTCCGTTTCTGGAATTGGCTAGCCAGGATGGAAAAGGGCAGGTGATCATTGTTCCGGGTGGTGGTGTATTTGCTGATCAAGTGCGTTTAACGCAAAAGCAGTGGCAGTATAATGATCAGACTGCACATTACATGGCGATACTGGCGATGCAGCAAATGGCCTTATTATTTCAAGGTTTATGCCCTGAACTACTGGTGGTTAATAAGGTAGCTGCAATTTTACCGAATATGCAGCCGCAAAATGTTGTTATCTGGTCACCATTAGCTTCTGAACTGGATGCAGCAGAAATCCCGGCAAACTGGGATATTACATCTGATACCCTTGCTGCATGGTTGGCTGTTGAACTATCGATCGATCATTTAACGCTGGTAAAATCCTGTGAACTTTTAGGCAACAGTACAGTAGAACAATTATCTGCGTTAGGCATTATTGACCATTCCTTTACTAATTTTGTAGACAATCAATCATTGACGGTTGATTGCATTTCTCATCAGCAAATATCAACTCTTGCCACTAGGCTAAAAAAGCATGTCTAAACATACTCAATCAAGTTCTTTATTATCGGTTAGAGGTTTGTCGGAGCGATCTATTAAGTTGCTTTCACGTTTTGTGGCATACAAATTTCAGCATGTGTATTATCGAACCAAAGAATCATTTGGTCAGCATAAACGTGACCTTGTTGTAGTGCGCGTAGAAGAAGCAAGTGACAGTTTGCAAGAAACTAAAATACAGTTTTTAGATGCCCTGGAACGATTTAAATCAGTGGTTAATGTTGACTCTGGTAGTCTTGAAGACAAATATAGATTGTTAAAGCAACAGTACGACTTTTGTACCATGCGCTCGGAAATTGTCGCTAATAAAATTCAGGCTATCGAGGAAGTTAGTGATGCCTTGTTTAAAGAATGGGAGTCTGAATTAAAGGAATATACTAATCGATCTCTCAGAGCACAGAGTAGACAGCAATTAAAATTATCAAAACAGCATTATATGCGTCTGATAAAAGCAATGCTCAAGGCAGAACAAAAAATACAGCCCGTTTTAGGTGCTTTTAGAGATCAGGTTTTATTTTTAAAACATAATCTTAATGCCAATGCTATTGCGGCTTTACAACAGGAGTTTTCAGAAATTTGTTTTGATATTTCACAGTTAATCCAGGCAATGGAAAAATCAATATCCGAAGCAAATCACTTTGTACATGTACTGGTTGAGCAGAAGAATTTGCCAGTCTTGCCGGCATCGAAATAAATAATAGATGGACAGAAAGGTGCGTATTATTTTAGGCGTAGAGTATGATGGAAGTGCTTTTTTTGGCTGGCAGTGGCAAGAAGGGGGCTTAAGAACAGTACAAGATGCAGTGCAAAAAGCCGCTTCTAAAGTTGCTAATCATCTTGTGACGGTCATTTGTACAGGAAGAACGGATACTGGTGTGCACGCCTTAGAGCAAGTCGTTCATTTTGATACTCAGGCAGTGCGTAGTTTACGCTCCTGGCAAATGGGGATTAATGCGAATTTACCGGATGATGTACGTGTGATATGGGCGCAAGAAGCGGTGGGTGATTTTCATGCACGCTATAGCGCCATTGCTAGATTTTATCGTTATATTATTCTTAATCGTCCCACCCGGTCAGCATTACAACGTGACCGTGTAACCTGGTGTCATCATCAGCTGGATGTAGAAAAAATGCATCAGGCAGCGCAGGTTTTAGTAGGAAGTCATGATTTCACTTCATTTAGAGCCTTAAAATGCCAATCAGTGAGTCCAATGCGACTAATGTATTTTGTGGAAGTTTATCGGCAAGATGAACAAATTATTATGGATATTTCTGCTAATGCCTTTTTACATCATATGGTACGTAATATTGCCGGTGTTTTAATGGCTATTGGAACAGGCGATAAACCCGTTGCGTGGACGCAAGAATTATTAGCCTGTAAAAATAGACAAATAGGTGGTGTGACCGCATCTCCGCATGGGTTGTACCTAGGGGGAGTTTATTATCCGGAAAAATATGGACTTCCTAAACACCAGATTTTTAATAAATTACCTGCCAATGCGCAGAGATTTCAGCATGAGACATAAACTATGAAAAATTTACTTTTATTATCAATGATCCTGATAATCTCGGGCTGTGCAAGCTTTGGTGAAGGTGTCACTACAGCTATTTTAAAGAAACAGGAAAAAGAAGATTTACGTGAATGTCGAATTGATGGGAAAAGTTTTGGTGGCTTGCAAGCAAACTTTACCGAATCTAATCATTCCGTTAAATTATTAATGGTACATGGGGTTGGTACACATATTCCAAGTTATAGCACACAGTTTCAGGAAAAACTATCTGAAGAACTTGGCCTAGATGAAATGAGTAGCCATTATAAGGAAATTCAATTAGTTAACCGCGAATACCCTGAGCAAGACCTGGGAATGCTTAGAATAAGGCGTTTACTGGATAAAGAGCAGAACAGAGAGTTAATATTTTATGAATTGACCTGGTCATCTATTACTAACCGGCAAAAAGAAAAGCTAAAGTATGATACATCGGGAGCCTATTCATTTCGCCGTGCCGATGTTAATCAAATGCTTAAGGTATTCTCTAATGATACTAGCCCAGACCCAATGATTTACCTTGGAAAATATAGTCAGGATATTATTCTGGCTTCATTTAGAACTGCACTTTGCTGGATGGTGGGTCGTGGCTGGGATGATTTACCCAGGGAGAGTCAGGAGATGTGTAGCCTTACCCAGATGGCAGTTGAACAGCACGTTAAGGACCAGTTTGCAATCGTATCTCATAGCTTAGGTAGCCGTATAGTTATGGATGGTATGCAAAGTATTGCCAGAAAGCTTGGTAAAGCCGAAGATGGAAAGTTTGATCAGATAAAAGCAGACTTTATAGCAAACTTTCAGAAAAAAAAGATTCCCTTTTACCTTATGTCTAATCAATTACCCTTGTTAGAAATGGGTGCGCTACCTCCTGAAGTAGTTGATCAACATGATAAATACTGCGTTCCTGGTGGTGAGCAATATCAGCAGAGAATGGTTGCACAAACCTCCATTATTGCTTTTAGTGACCCAAATGATCTATTAAGCTATGCAATCCCGCAGCAATTTGCGCAACGTCGCCTTGATTCAAGGTTATGTGCCGAGATTACCAATATCAATATTAATGTCGCACATGTGATTGACTTGTTTGGTATGGGGAAATTTGCTAATCCATTAACTGCACATACTGGGTATGATAGCGATGATAGAGTTGTAGCTCTGATTGCTAATGGGATAGATACAGAACATACATCTGATATTGTGACTGAACGCTGCGAATGGACAGAGTATGTAGATTGATAAAACGGATTTTGTTTATATTTAAGACATGGCAACAGGCTATGCAATTGATGCCACAGTAGATAAAATGCACAAAATCGTGAAGCGGGGTATTCCCATCCAGCAAGTGACAAATATCTACGCTTGCTATATTTAACGTTCAGTAATTTATAGTACTTAGGAATGAGGATTTAATAATACCCGAAAGTCTCAAGTCGGGATATAAATATAGCCTGTATGAAGCTTGCGTAATACAGGATGAGATGAGAGACTCCTATTTCCCGTATTCCGCCGGCTTCATACGGGCTACTATTTAGTTTCGGATATTAATTAATTTTGATTCCTTATGGAAGCTTAATGCTGATTCCGGGTTAAATTCGCTTTACGGTTTTGTAAACATATCTGCATGCGAAATCCTGCAGAAAAGCCCGACAAGGATTGCGGCCATTCCGTTCGAGCTATTTTAATGTTCAATCGAAGCAAGTTCTTTAGTGTTTTTTTATATTTTAAACTGCTCTTTTCAATGTTTTTCATCCGCAATCAGTGCATTAACTCACCGCACAACACTCTTTTCCAGTAACTTATGTTTTCCTTTGAAATGCACAGTTCTAAGTTTGACACTGCTTGTGTACACTATGCTTGTTTACTTTCAGACATTTCTGATTTTTTTGTGACAATTTTGGTACCTTTTTCTGTTACATTTCGTTACATCCTGTTACATCCTGTTACATCTTGTTACTCTTAAAAAGAGTCCTGATAATTCAGCCAGTTACTCAACTAGTCAGTTCACAGAATACAACTATTTATCCTCGTTACTGCTGCTCATATCTCACTCAATTCATTGATTTAATATATAATATTCTATTTTTTCGTAAGAATCCTAGTGCTCTAAGAGTTAAATAGTTGACTAAGGTCAGAGCACCTGACCTCTACCTTTACATAAATCCCCCCAGTTAAGTATCTGAAGTTTCCCAATAATTATTTATGGTAAAATTGAAACTATGCTACAACTATATGAAAAAAATAGTCTTTTCATTCGTTTCAAATGCTATTGCCTAAGGGGAATTAAGTAGGGGTTTGCTATAAACATGGCAAAACCACCTAAAATAAACCTCG
>NZ_BDMN01000007.1 GCF_002189065.1 Bathymodiolus platifrons methanotrophic gill symbiont | reverse complement strand
TTCAGAGCACCTGACCTCTACCTTTACATAAATCCCCCCAGTTAAGTATTAAATTACATTAAAATCAACGAATAACAAACTTTTTGCCCATGAAATTCAAGTAACTCTTTTCATATCCCTCTGATTTTGTAATGATACCCTTTTTACATTATTCGTAGACTAACCGAGACTACACTTGCCGGAAAAAACTAATGGCTCAGCGACAACTTCCTATGTTTCCAGAGGGTTCGACAGAAGTAACCCATGATTTAGCTTTTGAAAAGCGAGATGGCAGTGTGACCTATTTCTATGGTTCTTTACCCGTTTTTACACATAACGAGAATGATGCTGCTTCGTTCAAAATGATTACCGCACAGTTCTATATCAACGGTTATGTCAAACAAATGGATATCGTCCGTGCTTTTGGTGTAACGCCCATCAGTGTTAAACGTGCAGTTAAACTCTATCAGGAGGAGGGTGTACAAGGATTTTATGCTGAGAAAAAAACGCGAGGAACGGCTGTTTTGACAGATGATGTATTACTGAAAGCCCAGCAATATTTAAACGAAGGGCAAGAACCCTGTGATGTGGCCGATCAGTTAGGCATAAAACGCGATACCTTCAGCAAAGCAATTCGTACGGGTCGCTTGCACAACATAAAAAAAAAGAATATTAAGCACTAAAAGTGAGCGCAGTGGGCAAGATAATGCAGCGCCTATGGGGATGGGAACTCGGAATGTCGATGCTCGCCTGGCTGCCAGTATTGGGCAATTAGAGGAACCGGTTGTCCCTGATTTTCAAGCCCTGCAAGATGTTCCTAAAGGCGGTGTTTTATTCGCATTGCCCGCTTTATTAGTGACTGGGTTACTAAAATACAGCGAAAACTTTTTTAAACTCAGCAAAGGCTATTATGGATTAGACAGCCTGCTCATCATACTGGCCTTTATCGCACTTGTTCGGGTAAAGTCCATTGAATCTCTGCGCTATAGTGCGCCAGGAGAATGGGGCAAACTGATTGGTCTGGATCGCATTCCAGAAGTCCGCACCCTGCGGAGTAAAATCAAACAACTCACACAAGATGAAGGTCCACAGCAATGGAGTGAAGCACTCTGTAAAGAATGGATGCAGAGCGCACCAGAACAGGCAAGTATCCTTTATATTGATGGTCATGTCCGGGTTTACAATGGACAACAAACCAAACTTCCGCGTCACCACGTTGCCCGACAAAAACTCTGTTTGCGGGCAACCACGGATTACTGGGTCAATGCGATGGATGGACAGCCCTTCATGGTCATTAACAAAGCAGTCGATCCGGGCATGATCAAGGTCATTGAAAATGACATTCTGCCGCAACTCGAAAAAAGGCTTCCCACTTTTGTTAATGCCGAAGAACTAAAGTCCGATCCGCTATTGCATCGGTTTACACTGGTGTGTGACAGAGAGTCTTACAGTCCGCCTTTTTTTAAACGCATGAAAGCACAGCGCGTCGCCTGTTTAACCTATCATAAATATCCGGGAGAAAACTGGCCGGAAGAAGAGTTTTTACCCTATGCGGTCACGCTCTCTTCTGGCGAGCAAACACAACTTAACCTCGCTGAACGAGGCCACTGTTTAAGTAATGGACTCTGGGTACGTGAAATACGTAAACTTTCTCAAAAGGGACACCAGACCAGCATTATTGGAACCGACTATCGCTCAGAAATGATCCCGCTAGCCGTTGCCATGTTTGCCCGATGGTCTCAGGAGAACTTCTTCAAGTATTGCCGTGAACACTTTGGATTAGATAAGCTGGTGGACTATTGTATAGAACCTGTTTCCGAGTCCGTAAAGGTGGTTAATCCAGAATATCGTCGACTGGATAGCCAAATAAGATCCAGCCAGGGAAAACTAAATCGTCTGCTTGCCAGGTTTGCAACATTAACGCTGGATGCGCCTATTGAGCCCGATAAAGTCGAGCCCTTCTTGCAAAAAAAGACAATCTGCCAGGAAGAAATAGAAGCCTTTCAGGTGCAAATTAAAACACTCAAAGAAAAGCGCAAACAAACGCCACATTACCTTAAAGTGAAAGACTTACCCGAAGAGGAGCAATTTCAGCAACTCAGCACCAAAAGTAAACATTTCATTGATACGATCAAAATGATTGCCTATCGAGCTGAAACGGCAATGGCCAATTTGTTGCGAGAAACGCTCTCGCGTCCTGATGAAGTTCGTAGTCTGTTACGGGCAATTTATAGTAGTGAGGCAGACCTGATTCCAGATCATGAGCAAGGCACATTAACGGTGAAATTACATCATTTGGCCAATCGAAGTTATGATGTCGCGATACAAAAATTATGCGATGAACTCAATAGCACAGAAACAAAGTTTCCGCGAACTAATTTAAGGATGATCTTTAAACTGGGATCAAAGTAAATTCCCCGAGATCAGGTGCTCTGAAGGTTCTTTTATATGACAACCTCAAAAGTGCCGTACTGGAGCGACAAGGCGATAGCATACGCTTTAATCCACAGTTATTAGAATTTGCCAGCTATTATCATTATGAGCCCAGACCCGTTGCTGTCTATCGCGGCAATGCACGAATGCAATCGCATGAGAAATCACTTTACCCATTTCAACTCTACATTAGGCCGTCGATTCACACCCCCGCCATTTGTTCACAGGCTTTTTGGATTTCCTAATATAGGATCGACCCGGTCTGAGCTTTTGATGATTTCGTGAAATAGAGCTGACAATGTCATCCATCACTTTTTTGATACAGCGTGCCGGAACAAACATGATATCTTCCAGATGCCTCGACATGGTTGCCAGGCTATTTTTAAAGTTTGCCTGTATTGTTTGTTTCGGATCCATTTCGTCTGGTTGCAGATTTAACAGACTATTTAATAAGTTTTCAGATTCATTGGTACAGAGTCTACTCATGGTGATCAGTACAAAATGGGCAAACAATTCCTGTTTTACGGTACGCTCACTTCGGCCATGGAAGTCATCGACCACAATCATATTTTTACTGATTTTATACAGCTCTTCAATTCCCCAGCGGGCGTGATAGACCTCTTTTAATGCGTCAATCGTGTATCGTTCGTCAAGCAATGTTGTGCCGATACAGTAGGTCTTGCCCTCCAGTGTATATTTAATCAGTCTGATGGTGAGCGCTTTGAACTGGATATCCGGATATTGTTTGCGAATGTCACGCTGAGTCTCTTTAGTGGGTAAGAGTGTGATAATTTGATCGGTCTGTGTGCTGTTTCTAAAATCATCAATCGCCTTAAAGGTGTTTTTCTGCAGGCGAAAAACGGGATGCACGCCCATTTGCATATGATAATACAACATGGCGTAGGAAAAGTAGCCGCGATCGTAAACCACGACATCACCTGTCGTGAGGTTTTTTAAATGCGCCAGTGCGCACTGTCTTTCATTGCCATGATTCACCAGATCAAAATCATAAGGGATCTTTGATTTTAGCTGGTAGAGGCAGCTTAGTAATCCTTGTGGGTAATAGGCATCTTTTGAAGGCGTCCGGTAATGATGATCAATGAGTTCACGTGGTAGGTTGAGTTTACTACCGTCCACTGCAAATAGTCGATGATTGAGCCAGCGCTGAGACTGATTATCCGGCTCAGCCAGTGTGTCGTGGGCTGCAATGATGCGCTGGTTTAAAACCTTAAAGATATTTTCATCCAGTTTTTTACGGGCATCCGAAAAAGACGAGGCAGAAATGGGTTTCTTTTGAGGTAAAGGGAACTTCATTCTGAGGCAATTGTGCCAGAACTCCTCAATGGTCGTCCCATAGCCCTGACTGTTTTTAGAAAATACCAACCGAAAAATCAAAAAAACCAATAATAATGAGTCAATAACACGTTTGCGCTTCTGCCATTTTGCATCAAATTCCTGGGCAACATCTGATATGATCATCACCACTTTGCCCCATAAATTCACAAAGGACTCATCTAGATCGACCTGAGCTTTAGCGGGTTGCTGATTTTTTAAAATCGCTCTGAAATGCTTGTGCAGGGGTGTGACCCAGATTGACTTAACACTGCCTGATCTATTGTTCTCATCTACTTTGTCCTGCCAGTCTTTGCCACTGCTCTTACCGATACATTCCCAGTTCGCTGCCTGATAGCAAGTTCCCAGGTATTGACTATCATCGACAAAGGTCTCGATCAATACCGGACGATATCCGTGTGCCGTCTGCCAGTCATTACGGATTTGTTTCGTAACCAGAGCAAGTGCCTTACTCGCCAGGTTAGGTACATTGATCCAGGGAAAAATCAGGAAGCGGTTATTGTTGATGACGAGATTTAAACGCTTTTCACGATCTTTTTTATCCCACTCTATCCACTGATCACGATCAGCCAGATGCCAGACAGAGGCTGAAAACAACAAACAGCCCAGAACCTGTGGTTGCGGATGATCCGACATAATAAAATACTTGAGTGCTGCACCAATAGGATGTTTATAGCTCAGGTAGTGATGCCGATCGACATATTCATTCCACAAAGTGACCTCAGCTTTATCCGTGACCACTTTGAGCGTGATGCTGCCCAGTTCTGCCAATGAGCTATCTATATCTGGCTTCGCCTGTGACTGTTCAGTCCAGACAACTTTCTTGCTTTCCCGCTTTTTTTGCGGACGTTTGCTCGGCAACTCGACTAATCCCAGTTTTTCGAGTTTTTCTAAGGCATCAAGACACGCATTATGCTTATTGCGGCTCTGTGCCGTTGTCCAGCTCAGGTGCTCACAAATAGTCTGAGCCAATTCGGTCAGGCTCAGGTTTGGAAATGTTTTGATGGTTTGTTGAATGCCAATGAGTTCTTTTTTAGAAAATTTGCGGCCAGATAGAGTGAGCGTAGAGGTGACAGTTTTGGTCATGGTTGAGTGAAGTGGGCAGATTAATTTTAGTCACCTCTATACTCTCATGCTAAGAGTTTATAGTCAAGATTTAGAATCATAAATTTGTAATTTCATAAACCTTTTGGATTACAGTAATTTGAGCGCGGAATAAATATCTTTAGCTGAAGTTTCCCAATTATTGAGTAGCTGAAATACACAATGCTGGTGTATCGAGGTTTATTTTAGGTGGTTTTGCCATGTTTATCATCAGTGTTTCCATTGAAAGCAACAATAGCTAAGATTTTTCTTTATAATTTTATCCAACTGTAAATTACGCTGAGTAGTTACAATTGTCGTTTCTATAAAAATAAATCAAAAACAAAGAACAGCAACTATTGACTTCACTGGGACGAGTAAGCAATTATCTAGCAACTTCAATGCGCCTGCTGCTGTTTGTAAGGCCGCGGTATTATATGTTTTTCGCACTTTAGTTAAAGACGATATTCCTTTAAACGCAGGCTGTTTGCAACCTATAAAAATCATTATTCCAAAAAACCCAATACTAAATCCAGAGTATCCTGCTGCGGTAGTGGCGGGTAATGTGGAAACCTCTCAATATATTGTTGATTGTTTGTATGGTGCTTTAGGTGTTTTAGCAGCTTCACAAGGGACCATGAATAATGTAACCTTTGGCAATGAGGATTATTGCCAGTATTACGAAACTATCTGCGGTGGTGCAGGCGCTAGTGCTGATTTTGACGGATGTGATGCAGTTCATACTCATATGACTAATTCCAGAATTACTGATCCGGAAGTTTTAGAATGGCGTTTTCCAGTAGTATTAGAAGAATTCTGCATACGTAAAAATAGTGGTGGTAATGGCAAGCATCATGGTGGTAATGGTGTGATTAGAAAAATAAGATTTTTAGATTCTATGACCGTAAGTATTTTATCCAGTCACCGCTTAAAGCCTGGCTTTGGTTTGCGCGGTGGTTTAGCGGGCAGCACAGGGCATAATTCAATACTGCGTTATAACGGAGATGTGGTTGAATTAGGTGGTTGCGCCGAAATTAACATGCAAGCAGGCGATAGCTTAATTATTAAAACACCTGGCGGTGGTGGCTATGGATATATGGAGTAGGATTGTACTAATAAACGTTCCTGATATTTAGAATAAAGAACAGCAACTACCGTGCTGGGCTATCTATCGACCAGATATAATCAAGGACAAGGTTTAGTTCTTCCGTAGTTAGACTTTTATTTCTGCCAAAGGGAGGCATGCTGGTACAGGCGCGCCATGCTACCTCACAACATTCTGGGACTCCTGTCACCAACATTCATTCGCCTACGCAACGAATGGGAGATGCCCTGGTCGCCCTGCGTCCGTCTCAACTACGCACAAAACCCTGCTCCGTTAAGACTACCTCAAATGGCTGGACGGCTATTCGGAATGCAATTCTTGCCTCCCTCGCGCGCTACTAGCGCACTTCGGATCAGCGAATTGCCCTGTCGCCTACCAGGGACTAAAAATCATCACTCCGCTTAGGCTCCGTTTCCCTGATTTTAAGCGTTGGCATTAAACTGGGTGGCATCCCAGATAATGTCCTTGAGTTGTTGTCTGGAACGATACTTTTCCTGTATGTTGACCAAGGCAGGGCCGATATTGCCTGGGTCTTCACCATCCTCAATAACATGGCAGGCAAGGCAGTTGCCTTTACTGCGCTGGAAGCTTAAGTCTTTACCTGTTGCCAGACGTTGTTGCATACCTGGGTAGTTACAAGCGACCAGAGATAAGCATAAGGCAAGTAATAAAAGCTTATTCATTTGAACAATGCCTGGTAAGCCAGAGTCGATTGATAGGGAGTCGTGTTAAAAACTCCTCCGATAACGGCTAATAGATCAGCACCTGCATCAAGTAATTCAGCGCCATTATCAGGTAATATGCCACCAATCGCTACGATAGGGATATTTATAATAGTTTTAGCCTGCTGTAAGCTGGATATATGTGCTATAGCAGCCTGGGGCTTGGAACTGGAGGAAAAAAAACGCCCAAAGGCAACATAATCAGCTGCAAGGTTTTGCGCTAGTACTGCCTGCTCTACACTGTCATAGCAGGAAACGCCAATAATAGCCTGTAAGCCTAATATTTCACGTGCATAACTGATTTGACCATCATCCTTACCAATATGTACACCGTCAGCACCAATATGTTTTGCTAGCTTAATATCATCATTGATAATCAACGGAATATTATGTGTCTTACATAGCTCTTTTAAGGCTCCAGCTAAATAGATTGCATCGGCGGGTTGTTTGTCTCTATATTGCAGGACTTTTATGCCGCCCTTTATAGCCTCGCTGACATCAGAAATAACCTGATCAGTAGTTTTGTCTTCAGTTTTGGTGATGGCGTAAAGGCCAGATTTAGGAAAACGCATAGGCTAAAAATATTGAGAAAACTCAGGAATGCTCTTGCATCCAGAAGAGTCGATTAGGAATATGTTGCCCTTTACCTACCTGGTAGCCAGCATTTAAACTATTCCAAGTGTATTCCTGCGCTTCCAGCATACAGGTTTCCACCTCTAGTCCATGGGCAATTAAGGCAGCAATGCTTGAGGCTAGAGTACACCCAGAGCCATGATAGTTATGCGGCAATCTGTCCCAGGTATAAGTTTCTATGCATTTTCCTTTATAGAAAAGCTGGTTACTGACAGCATCACTTTGCTCATGTGCTCCAGTGATTAGTACATATTCACAGCCTAATTCTAATAATTTAGTGCCGGATAACTGAAGGTCATCCGATTTAGCTAACTGGCGAGCTTCAATGCTGTTAGGTGTAAGTATGGTCGTCCTAGGTAGCAATAATTCAACAACTGAATCAATGAGGGCTTCATTAGATAAGACTGCTCCACCGCCTGCAGCAAGCACAGGATCCAGGATAACAGGTAAAGTGGAATATTCGTTTAAAATAGTGCTGATAGCTTTAGCTGTTTCCACATGACCTATCAGGCCAATTTTAATGGCTTTTACAGGTAAATCTTCTAAAATGCACATTGCCTGTGAAATAATTTCAGAGGCCGGTTGAGGCTGCATTTTCTTTACATTTTTGGTATCTTGTTCAGTTAAAGCAGTGATGACACTAGCAGCATGACATTGATGACTAACGATTGTTTCAATATCGGCCTGTATACCAGCGCCACCACTAGGGTCGTGTCCTGATAAACAGAGTACAATGGGTTTGCTTGTTAGAGTCATAATATTAGTTTTATCTTAAAGAAATATGCAGCTATTTAACCAGAAAGTCATTAACAAATCATTATTAGTTGTAAGCTTTATGTTTTTGTCTAGCTGTGCAGCAGTTAAAGACCCACTTGGCTTATATAAAATCACTCAAATCAGAGTTGATGCAGAAGCAATATTCAGGCGGCAAAATAGCATTGTAAGTGAGGTCATGATTCTGACTATGGATGAAGAAAGTAGTGTGTTATCTGATGCTGAACAAGAGATGTTAGATGCCTGTGTTGAACTTAATGCTTATGCCATTCGTATTCGAGATAAGTTAGGTGAAGATTTAAGAGCCCAGCAGCGAGTTTTAAATTCATTAGATGAATGTAACGTAGCGACACGTAAATTAGAAGAGCTGGTGCGAACCGGGGAGTATTGATGTATCAGCAACTCCCTCTCCCCCTGACCAGCAATAGCTCAGGGGGAGGGGGTGTTTTTGGCGGCTTATAACTAACTCTTTACAGGGTATTGTACAAATCCAGATATTGCTGAGCACTTTGGCGCCAGGAAAAATCTTTACGCATGGCATTCTTTTGTAGCTGCTGCCAGGTTCTTTTATTTGCATAGAGCAATATTGCGCGTTTGATTGTTTCCAGCATAGCACCAACTGATGCTTCTTCAAATACAAAACCAGAGGCAGTTTTATCCGCAATGTTATGCGGTAAGGCGTCTACAACTGTATCTGCTAAACCGCCCGTTTTTCTGACGATAGGCAAGGTGCCATAACGCTGACTGTATAATTGATTGAGTCCACAGGGCTCAAAACGCGATGGCATCAAGAACATGTCTGCACCCGCTTCAATTAAATGAGCCAGGTCTTCATTATAGCCAATGGATACCGCAACTTTATCAGGGTATAGGTAACTTAAATTTTTAAGTCGGTGTTCAAATCCTTTTTCACCGGATCCTAATAGCACAAATTGTATTGGGTAATTAGTCAGACTATCCAGACAGTCAATAACCAAATCTATGCCTTTTTGGTCAACCAGACGACCAATCAAGCCAATCATTGGAATGGCAGGTTCAACGGGAAGTGAAAAATGTTGTTGTAAAGCGGCTTTGTTTCCTGCTTTTTTAGCCAGGCTATCAATACCATAGTTCTGTGCAATACGAGTATCAGTTTCTGGGTTCCATACATCTATATCTATGCCATTAATAATGCCGTTAAGCTCATGATGCCGGTGGTGTAATAACCCCTCTAGGCCATAGCCATATTCTGCAGTCTGGATTTCCAGAGCATAGTTAGGACTTACTGTTGTTATATGGTCTGCACAGGCTATCCCTCCTTTGATAAAGGAAAGTAGACTATGAAACTCTAATGCACCAGGGTTCCATAATTGCCCCGGTAAGTTTAGATCAAAATAGTCGGTTTCAGAAAATAAACCCTGGTACGCCATATTATGTATAGTAAATACGGTAGATGGACGGTGTGACTCTAAGGTTAATAATGCGGGAACCAGACCACTTTGCCAGTCGTTACAGTGAACGATGTCGGCTTTCCAATCCAGATGAGCGCGGTTTTGAGAAGTCTCGACTGCAACTCGACAAAATAAGGAGAAACGTGCTGCACTATTAGCCCAGGCACTACCAAATTCGTCGGTATAAGGGTTGCCAGGTACATCAAAAAATTCTGGGCAATCCACTAGCCATACAATAACATCAGTGCCAGGTAACCGTGTCTCTAAAATATTAATATCATAATTATTAATGCGTAGAGAGCAACGATATTTTACCTCTCCATCAAGTTTGAGCGCTTGATATTTAGGTATAATGATACGTACATCCTGTTCCAATTCAGCTAAAGCAATGGGTAGACTACCCGCAACATCAGCAAGCCCCCCCGTTTTAATGAGAGGCTGCACTTCACTACTGACAAAAAGTATTTTTTTCATATTTATCGCTTTAATACAATGCCAGCTAAGGGAGGAATTGTTATATTAATTGACTGATCCTGATTCATCCAGGGGGTTTCTTCGGTAAATACTTGGCCATTACCAGTGTTGCTACCCGCATAATACTCTGAATCTGAGTTAAAAATTTCTATATATGAGCCCGGCTCAGGTACGCCAATACGATAATTTTCACGTGGTACAGGGGTGAAATTCAAAATGACAATTAAGGTTTCATTTTTAGTTTTACGTGCATAGCTGATAATGGACTGCTCCATATCGTGGCAATCGATCCACTCAAAGCCCTGGTTATCAAAATCATGTTGAAATAGAGCAGGGTGCTTGACATACATTTTATTCAAATCTTTGACCAGTGTTAGCATGCCCTTATGAAATGAATAATCCAGAACATACCAGTCTAGTGCCTGGTTAAAGTTCCACTCTGTTCCTTGTGCAAATTCACAGCCCATAAAGAGTAATTTTTTACCTGGATAGGTAAACATAAAGGTATATAGCAAGCGTAAATTAGCAAATTTTTGCCAATCATCACCAGGCATTTTGCTCAACATTGAGCCTTTGCCATGTACTACTTCGTCATGTGAAAAAGGCAGTACAAAGTTTTCAGTAAAAGCATAGAGCATACCAAAGGTTAGTTGATCATGATGATGGCGGCGATGCACTGGATCTTGTTGCATATACGATAGCATGTCGTGCATCCAGCCCATGTTCCACTTCATGGAAAAGCCTAAGCCACCGGTCCATGTTGGGCGTGTTACTTGAGGCCAGGAAGTGGATTCTTCGGCAATAACAACAGTGCCAGGATGTTGTTCGTGAGTGATGGTATTTAATTCTCGTAAAAAGTCGATAGCTTCAAGATTTTCATTGCCACCGTACATATTAGGTAACCAGTCATTCTCTTCACGTGAATAATCCAGATATAGCATGGAGGCAACGGCATCTACACGTAAGCCATCTATATGAAATTCTTCTATCCAGAAATAAGCACTAGACAAGAGGAAGTTTTTCACTTCGTTACGATCATAATTATAGATCAAGGTTCCCCAGTCACGATGTTCACCTTTACGTGGATCTTCATGTTCATAGAGCGAACTGCCATCAAAACGTGCTAAAGCGAAATCATCTTTGGGGAAATGAGCCGGTACCCAGTCAAGAATGACACCGATATTATGCTGATGGCAATAGTCCATAAAGTAGCGGAAATCATCGGCATCACCATGGCGGCTTGACGGTGCAAAATACCCCGTGGTTTGATAACCCCAGGATGCATCTAGCGGGTGTTCCGTGATAGGTAATAGCTCTATGTGTGTGAAACCAAGATATTCCACATACTCGACCAATTGATGAGCCAATTCACGATAACTTAAAAAGTTACCTAGCTCATCACGTTTCCAGGAACCCAGATGGACCTCATAAATTGACATGGCTTCATTTAGCCAGTTGTGGGAAGTGCGCCTATCAATCCATTCCTTATCTTGCCATTTATATTGCTCTTCATTAACTACCCGTGATGCTGTTTGTGGACGAAATTCAAACTGTTGCCCATAAGGATCTGTTTTTACACCAATTTGCTGGGTGTCACGGTTAAGGATTTCAAATTTATATAGGCAACCAGTAGTCAGTCCGGGAATGAAAATTTCCCAGATACCACTGCCACCTAGACTGCGCATCGGATAACAGCGACCATCCCAGTTATTAAATTCGTTAACAACGCTGACTCGTCCGGCGTTTGGTGCCCATACTGAAAAAAGAACTCCTTCAACACCTTCTACATTATGTAAATGTGCACCTAATTTTTTATAGATATGCCAGTGTTTACCTTCATCAAATAAATGCTGATCAAATTCGGGAAGTTGAGTGCCAAAAGAATAGGGGTCGTATTGTTTAAAATAGTGGCCCGATTTATCGGTAATTTCAAATTGATAATATCTCTCTAGCCCCTTGGGAATATTATCTGTTTGAAAAAAATCTGAACCTGCTATACGTTGCATTGCAACTTTCTGACCAGCAATGCTAACTGTTTCAGCATTGGGTAAATAGGCTGTTATTGTTGTTTTGCTGTTATTGGTATGTAGCCCCAGTACTGAAAAAGGGTCGTGATGCTTGGCTTCAGTTATTTTTATTAAATCAGAATTAAGCTGATTTTTTTTTACTGGCTTCTTCATATTACAATGCCTCAGTGTGATAGAATACGTTCGTTGAAATAATAGTACCAAATAATAGACAAAAAGTAATAGCCAAATTTAATAAAAAGAAATAAAAGAGGATATCAATGTCAAATTCAGACCCACAGCACCATGACCGTTTTGTTAGTCATTTAACACGAAACACAATAGCTTTAATTCTAGCTGGTGGACGCGGATCACGTTTAAAAAACATGACTGATTGGCGTGCCAAGCCCGCAGTCCCTTTTGGTGGGAAATTCCGAATTATTGACTTTCCTCTATCGAATTGTATTAATTCAGGGATTCGCAAAGTAGGTGTTTTAACTCAGTACAAATCTGATTCACTGATTCGACATCTACAGCAAGGCTGGGGGTTTATGCGTGGTGAGTTTGGTGAGTATGTTGATATTATGCCTGCGCAACAACGCTTAAGTGACGAGTCATGGTACTTGGGAACGGCAGACGCTATTTTTCAGAATATTGATATTTTACGCGCCCGAGCGCCTGAGCATATTATTGTCCTGGCCGGTGATCATATCTATAAAATGGATTATGGTGCAATGTTAGCTGATCATGTGGAGCAGGGAGCTGATTTAACCATTGGTTGCCTGGAAGTTTCTTTAGATGAAGCTAAAGACTTTGGTGTTATGGCAGTTAATGAAAACAGGCGTGTCAGTGCTTTTGTTGAAAAACCTGACAACCCACCGACTATGCCAAATAAAGCGGACAGATCTCTAGCGTCTATGGGAATATATATTTTCAATACTGACTTTTTATTTGAACAATTAATAAAAGATGCGGATACACCAGACTCTACCCATGATTTTGGTCATGACATTATTCCAGCAGTCATTGAAAATTATAATGTTAATGCCTATCCATTCCTGGACTTGCAAAGTGGCGAGCAAAGCTACTGGCGTGATGTAGGTACTATAGATGCTTATTGGTCTGCTAATATGGAACTGATTGGCGTAAAGCCTGATCTGAATTTGTATGATCAAGTCTGGCCTATCTGGACGCATCAAGCGCAAACACCACCGGCAAAATTCGTCTTTGATGATGACGATCGTAGGGGTGAAGCGATTGATTCAATGGTATCTGGTGGTTGTGTTATATCGGGGGCTACTATCAGACATTCATTGGTGTTTTCACAGGTACGAGTTAATTCCTATACCACTGTGACTGATTCTTTACTTTTACCTGAGGTTAATGTGGCTCGACATTGTCGTATTAAGAAGGCAATTATTGAAAAAGGCTGTCAGATTCCAGAAGGAACTGTTATAGGTGAAAGCAGGGAAGATGATGAAAAACGTTTTCATGTTAGCCCGGGTGGTGTTGTCTTGGTGACTCCAGATATGTTGGGCTAAAAAAGACATTATGTCAGGTAATAAAAAAATCAAACTGGTCTTGTGCTGGCATATGCATCAGCCAGAATATCGTGACCGGCAGACAGGCGAGTTTCAATTACCCTGGACCTATTTACATGTCATTAAAGACTATGTGGATATGGTAGCTCATCTTGAAAATGAGCCTGATGCAAAGGCAGTGGTTAATTTTGCACCTATACTTTTAGAGCAGATTGAAGACTATGCAAAGCAGCTTAATTGTTATTTGCACGACGGCGTTGAAATTAAAGATACTTTATTATCAGCGCTGGTCATGCCGGCATACCCTCTTGATGTAGAAGAAAGGTTAGAGCTGATCAATAATTGCCTGCGGGCTAACAGAGAGAGACAAATTGACCGTTATCCAGCATTTAGTCATTTAGTGCATATGGCGGAATGGGTGCAGGGTCATGGTGATGCACCCAAATATATTAATTGTCAATTTATTGCAGATATGCTGGTCTGGTATCATCTTATCTGGATGGGGGAAACGGTTAAGCTATCCGATGCCAGAATACAACGATTAATTGCAAAAGGTTCGAATTACACTTTACATGAACGTATTGAAATAGTAGAAGTCATTGAAGAATTGTTATCCAAAGTTATTCTACGTTATAAGACTTTAGCTCAAGCTGGGCGTATTGAACTTTCTGTCACGCCTTATGCACATCCTATATTGCCTTTAATGCTAGATATAAAATCTGCACATGAAGCGATGCCCGATGCTCCGCTTCCTGTGCTGGATAGCTATCCGGGAGGCAAGGAACGGGTTAATTGGCATATTGAACAGGGCATTGCTACTTTTAAACGGTTTTTTGATTTCACTCCTCAGGGCTGTTGGCCATCAGAAGGTGCTGTCAGTGAAGCAACACTGAAAGTAATAGGCGAGGCTGGTTTCACATGGGTCGCAACAGGTGGCCAAGTCCTGCTTAATAGTTTTTCTATCTCTGATACAGATCATAGTTCTGAAATTCATCACCCTTTTCAGGTTGATGGTACAGATATCCCCTGTTTTTTTCGTGATGATGGACTATCTGATTTAATCGGTTTTAATTACTCCAAGTGGCATGCTGATGATGCTGTTAATGATATGATTCAGCACTTGGAAAATATAGCGGAGCATGAAGCGGAAGGTAGTGTCGTCTCTATTATTATGGATGGTGAGAATGCCTGGGAATATTTTCCTGATAATGGCTATCATTTTTTATCGGCTTTTTATAAGGGATTAGCTGAACATCCTGATATAGAATTAACAACATTTTCAGAGTGTTTAGCGCAAAAGGTGGAAATCAAGCCTTTGGACAAACTTATGGCTGGTAGCTGGGTCTATGGTACTTTCTCAACCTGGATTGGTGATATAGATAAAAACCGCGGCTGGGATATGTTGGGGGATGCTAAAAATTGTTTTGATAAAGTGCTGCAAAGGGGACGGTTATCAAAATCTCAGCTTAAAGAAGCAGAGCTTCAGCTGGCTGTTTGTGAAGGATCTGACTGGTTCTGGTGGTTTGGAGATTACAATCCTGGTGAGGCGGTCAGTAGTTTTGAAAAACAATTTCGTTTGAACCTATCAAATTTATATTGTTTATTAGGTGAAGAGCCACCTGCTTATTTATCCTTGTCGTTTACACAAGGTTCTGGTGACCCAGCAATGGGTGGCACAATGCGTAAAGGTACAGATTAAATAGAATGGAAATAAAGGATGATACTTTATTAGCGCAACGGCGTGCCGGGGTATTGTTACATATTACTTCTTTACCAAATGAAGATGGACCAGGTGATATGGGCAAAGAAGCCTATAACTTTGTTGATTTTCTGCATAATGCAGGGATAAAAGTATGGCAAACTCTACCTTTAGGTGTTCCTCATGGTGATGGTTCTCCTTATCAATGTTTATCGGCGCACGCTGGCAATCCTGCACTTATTTCTCTGGATCAACTAAAGGAGAAAGGCTGGTTACAGGAGGCAGAGCAATATGATGAATGTAGGAGCGAAGACACGTATAATCGTGATTGCTTAATTGCCAAAGCCTATACAGGCTTTGAAAATCTGGCTAGTCTAGAAGAAAAACAGGAATTTTTAAGTTTTTGTTCTGATAAAGCTAGCTGGTTAGATGATTACTCCTTATTTGTCGCATTGCGTACTGAATTTTCTCAGCAATGCTGGAATCAATGGCCAGATCATTTTAAAGAGCGCAAGCCTGCTGCCATTAAAGAAGCACGGAAAATACTAGCTTCTATAATTGAAGTTATTCAGTTCGAGCAATTTATTTTTTATCGACAATGGATGGCACTTAAAGAGTATGCGAATAGCAAAAGTGTTCTGTTATTCGGTGATATTCCTATTTTTGTATCTTATGATAGCGCTGATGTCTGGGCTAATCGTAAAGTATTTAAACTGGATAAATCAGGCGAAATGGAAGTTGTTGCTGGTGTACCACCCGATTATTTTTCAGCAACAGGACAGCGCTGGGGAAACCCGCATTATAACTGGAAATATTTACAAAGAACTGGTTTTTCCTGGTGGAACGATCGTATGCGCAGCCAGTTAGAAATGTTTGATATTTTGCGTATTGATCATTTTCGTGGTTTTGAAGCGGCCTGGGAAATTCCAGCCAATGAAGACACTGCAATTAATGGACAGTGGGTAGTTGCACCGGGTAAAGCACTCTTAGCGGCTCTCGAGAAAGAGCTGGGGAATATCCCATTAATAGCTGAAGATCTGGGGATTATAACTGAAGAAGTGAATGCACTGAGAACGGCATTTAATCTACCAGGAATGAAGATATTACAGTTTGCCTTTGGCGACACGGATTCTAATCCTTACTTGCCACATAATTATGACCAAAATTGTGTTGTTTATACCGGGACTCATGATAATGATACAACCCTAGGCTGGTTTAATTCATTAAATGATCATGATAAACAGCGTATTTATCAATACTTAGGTTTCTCTCAGGCTTCGATGCCTTATTTATTGATTGGCACAGCATTTTCTTCGGTTGCTAATCTTGCAATAGTACCAATGCAGGATATTTTAGAATTAGGTAGTGAAGATCGAATGAATATACCCGGAACTGTAGAAGGGAACTGGAAATGGCAATTTTCCTGGGATCAACTAACTGATGGTCAAGTGTCTAAACTAACGGGTCTGGTTAAAATGTTTACCCGTTAATAGCTTACCTGATTACTCATGACTCCCAGCCATAGCTCGTCATTCCTGTATGCTTTTAGCAGGAATCTCGTTGGTTAAACATAGATTCCCGATAAAGCTTGTGCCCACGCTTGACTGGGTAGACTTCGGGAATGACGTGTTTTTTAACATACTGATGTTTAAAGCTTAATTTTACTTTGGCTGAGAGTTGTACGTAACCAGGATAGCTTATGTAGAGCGGACTTTAGTCCGCCTATTTATTTGGATACAGAGAAAACCCAATAACTTTAAAAAATCTTAAAGTATACTTTTCAAGTTCTTTATACTGTTTACAGGTAAACAGTATAATTGCCTGGATTACTCCCCACCATTTACAACGTTCATGGCGGACTAAAGTCCGCTCTACCCATACTATCCATGACTTACTCCACTATAGAAGCCTTTATAGGCAACACTCCATTAGTTAGATTGCAACGTTTAGTTGCATCAGAATCAAATACGATTTTAGTGAAACTAGAAGGAAATAATCCGGCTGGTTCTGTAAAAGACCGCCCTGCAATCAGCATGATTCAACATGCCGAAGCACGTGGAGAGATTAAGCCGGGGGACCGTTTGATCGAAGCAACTAGTGGTAATACCGGGATTGCTTTAGCAATGGCTGCGGCAATTAAGGGATATCAATTAACCCTGATTATGCCTGATAATATGAGTGAAGAACGTCGAGCATCGATGAAAGCCTATGGTGCTGATCTTATTCTGACACCTGCAGAAGGTAGTATGGAAGCTGCGATAGATTTAGCCAGAAAAATGGAAGCAGAAGGAAAGGGACGCGTATTAGATCAATTTGCAAACCCTGATAATCCACTAGCGCATTATGAAGGAACTGGCCCCGAAATCTGGCAAGATACCCAGGGCCAAGTAACCCATTTTGTAAGTGCCATGGGTACGACAGGTACCATTATGGGGACTTCCCGATTTTTAAAAGAACAAAACCCCGACATTCAGATTGTCGGAGTGCAGCCTGAAGAAGGTGCCAAAATTCCTGGCATACGTCGCTGGCCGCAAGAGTATTTACCAAAAATCTATCAAGCCTCAAGGGTTGATAAAATCATTAATATCGATCAGGCAAGCGCAGAGAATACCATGCGCGATTTAGCGACGAAAGAAGGAATTTTTGCTGGTGTTTCCTCGGGTGGGGCGGTTGCAGCAGCACTAAAACTTGCTCAGGAAGTAGACAATGCAACAATAGTTGCGATTATATGTGACCGTGGGGATAGATACTTATCAACAGGTGTATACTCGGGCTAGATGAATGATCCTAAAAAACGCAGTTAATCGCTATAAAGAACTATAAACATCTGAATGTTACATATAATTCCCCTAAGTATTAGTCGCCTGATGGGTGAGTATAGCCCGCTACACGGTTTCCAGGATGATTGAAACCGATCGAATTATCAGTGCTAGTGGCCAGCTTGACGAAGAACGTCAAGACCGCGCAATCAGGCCAAAAACTCTACAAGATTATATTGGGCAAGAGGCTTTATGTGATCAGATGGAGGTTTTTATTCAGGCCACGGTAGCACGTAAAGAAGCACTGGATCATGTATTGATTTTTGGCCCACCTGGTTTAGGAAAAACCACATTGGCTAATATCATCGCTAATGAAATGAATGTTAATTTACGCCAGACATCTGGCCCTGTACTGGATAAAGCAGGTGATTTAGCTGCCTTATTAACCAATCTGGAAGCGCATGATGTCTTGTTTATTGATGAGATTCACCGCTTAAGCCCAGTGGTTGAAGAAATCCTCTACCCTGCAATGGAAGATTACCAGATCGATATTATGATCGGAGAAGGTCCTGCAGCACGTTCAATTAAACTGGATTTACCTCCATTCACCTTAGTCGGGGCAACAACAAGGGCAGGGCTTTTAACCTCACCATTACGTGATAGATTTGGCATTATACAACGGCTAGAATTTTATACGGTTGATGAATTGACTCTTATCGTCACTCGTTCAGCAAAAGTTCTGGCTATAAAGATTGATAATAAAGGAGCGCATGAAATAGCGAAACGTTCACGCGGAACGCCTCGTATTGCTAACCGTTTATTAAGACGGGTACGTGATTATGCTGAAGTGAAGGGTGATGGCACTATTAATCAAGCTGTCTCGCAACAGGCCCTGAGTATGTTAAAAGTTGATCACTGTGGGTTTGATCAACTGGATAGGCGCTTGTTAAAAATTATTATCGACAATTTCGACGGTGGTCCTGTTGGTCTGGATACCCTGGCGGCAGCTATAAGCGAAGAACGTGGAACTATAGAAGATGTACTGGAGCCGTACCTGATTCAACAGGGTTTTATTATGCGAACTCCTAGAGGACGTGTTGTCACAGGGAAAACCTATCAACATTTTGGCTTAAAAGAACCTAAAGCCAGTGAAATAACAAACGATGATTTATTTACTGAATAGAACTGGCTTTACGCAATGATTAACCTCATTCTAAGAACGCAGTTTATTTATTAATTAAGCTGGTCGACTGTCTTTGGGTTTTCTTCTTTAAGTAGCTCAGCGATAAACTCAATATGAGGTTCGATTGGAGGTATCACTGGGATTTCCCACTCTTTTCCAGTAATACGGGATAGTATATTTCCTAGCCAGACCCGGTTTGATCGAGCTTCTCGAATAATAAATTTGTACGAATTGCCAGCAGTAATAATAGCAAAATCTTCAACCCAGACATCAATCGTTTCTGATTCGCCAACAAGTTGTATTTGTACATAGAATTTTCGTGTATCGAGGTCGAAACTAAAGCCTGTTAATTCTGCAATATCTTTAAGAACAATGTTTGACACCCATACAATCAATTTTTTAGGGGTCCACTTGATTGCTAATTTCACTAATTTTAATTTAAAACTCATTTTAAGCTCTCGTTTTTAACAGAGTAAGATCTGTTATTGTAGCGACACTTTGCCATGGCGTATCGAAAATTTCTCAAAATGTTTTTAACTAGCCCAGGAATCAAAGTTTAATAAAACCCAATACTCAGTTGTAGCCCGTATGAAGCTTGCGCAATACGGGAATGTGAAGAGACTGCTTTGCAAAAGTAATCGCTAAGAGTAGTACATAAGCAGCTTGAATTTTAGGTAAATATTTCTTCAAGAAAGGCTTTCATGCTTTGCCATGAACGTTTATCCGCGACAGCATTATAAACAGTACCAAAATCAGGGTTGTTAGCAACAGGATTAGTAAAAGCATGCACAGTATTACCATAACTGTGTAATTGCCAGTCTACCTGCAAATCAGTCATTTCCTGGCAAAAATCTTTAAGCTGTTTATCGGATGCCATTGGGTCATCAGACCCATGCAGCGCTAAAACTTTAGCAAGCACAGGTTTAGTTGAATTTTTTTCTGGTGCATTCAATAAGCCATGAAAACTGACGACGCCTTTAATATCGGCACCCATGCGAGCAAGATCTAATGCACAGAGGCCACCAAAACAAAAACCGATAGCAGCCACTTTAGAATCATCAACCAGGGTAATAACCTAACCGCATAAAGTGCAGCATCAATACGTTTTTGTAATAAATTTCGGTCTTCTAAAAAGGGTTGCATTAACGCTGCATTTTCTTCAGGGTTAGTCCCTAAAACCCCTTGCCCATACATATCCAGAGCAAAAGCAACATAACCCAGTTCAGCTAATTGTTTTGCTTTATCATTAACAAACTCATCACGCCCACCCCAGGCATGGCAGATTAAGACAGCAGGTCGTCTTCCTTCATATGTATCATCATAAGCAAAAAAAGGCCTGTAGCAAGGTGCCGCCATCTAAATAATTAACTGTGTTGGAAAATATTGTCATATTGACTGTTTAAAGGTTACCAAAGTTATAAACTACGATTCTATTAACCAAAGGCTTAAGTTGCTTGCTTAACATATCCTTATGTTTCTGACTTTTCATATAGCTTTTAAGGGCGGCAGCATTTTTAAATGTGACTGTTACGGCAACATCAAAGGTATCATCTATTTTAGGACGGTCACTGGAAATAACGGCACTGACATGACGAGATAAAACGCCAGGTAAAGTTTCCAATGCTCGACTGGCAGCAATAAACTTCTCACGCATTTGCTCATTACCTGGTTCTTTTAACCAGACCACAACGACATGACTGACGCGCTGATCTTCTTGCGCATGAGTAATGGTGAAAGTAAAAAGCAAGACTCGGGGAGTCCCTACTTTTGCGAAAGCTCATTTTGGGCGTCCAAGCCCAAGTTCGCGGCAAAAGCTTAACGGGACTGATTAAAATCTGCGATGCCCTGATTCGCCCTGCGTCCACTTATAAAAACCCTAGAGGGGTTTTTATTTAGTTACCTCAAATGGCTTGACGCGATGTCGGAATGCCTTGTATTTTCTCTACGCAAAAAGACGCTTCGAGAAAACACCCGGCCCTATCGCTATCACGGACTAAAAATCTTCACTTCGCTTAAGCTCCGTTTCCAGGATTTTCAGCGTGAGTGTATTTTAATGAATAAAAAAGAGATTGAAAAGCTTATCTATTCAGGAAATGACAAAGATTATTCTGTATAGTAAGGAACGAGAATTCAATAATACTTGCTCCTAGGTTGATAATACTGATTTGTTTTGGCAGGGAAGTAAAGACGTTTTTTAATCGTTATTAAAGTAGGTTTCGGGCGAAATTACTTAATGATAACGTGTATTAATAACTATATGTGGAGGGAGCAAGAGCGAATTTTAGTGCGCAATGATTCTATCCTGTAACGAACTAAAGTCTGCTCTGCAAAATACATCTTTTGATCAAAGATTTAAAGGATTCTATTCTGATTTTACGGTTGATTTATCCAGTCCTGAATAAACAGGACACCAAGCTGTATAGCCAGTAGCAACTAAAATTAAACCGATAAGTAATAAAGGTACAGAAGCTAGAAATAGAGAGATAAATAATGCGGCACAGCCTGCATAAAGACGTATTTGTTTTTCTTTTGTGCCAACATTAATTTCAAATTTAAGCATACGTTTAAAATCAAAGCTCATGGTTTTACCTATTCTTTATTATTATATGATATTGAAAAGAGATGACTTAATCATCATGATTTAACCTTTACAAATATACAGGGCAATAAAAATTGTGCAAGTATATGATGAAAAAAGGTGTAAATATAGATACTATAGCAAGTGTGGTGTAGTTGTTTTGTGTGCTATTTAACTACATTCGCGCCTAAATAAGATCACAAAACTACCGTAAATTAGTTTGTTTTTATCTGACAATCACCTAAAGTCAATTTGTTGTTCAGGTATAATAGCGATTTTGTTTGTCGTCTCTCTAACTCAGGATTAAAGGATGATTTAAACAAGTGTTGAGCGGTTAAAAGTTTGCGTTAGAAATTGTGAGCAACTGATTCATCTAAGTAAAAAGTATTTCTTCATATACCCCTTAGCATACAGTAGAGCATGGTTTAAATTAAGCCCTACAGTTAGCTTTTAGACGAGGGCAAAATAGGTTAAAAAATGGATGTAACGGCAATTATTAATTCTTTAAATGATGCACAGCGTGAAGCAGTTTCTGCACCAGCAAGGTCTATGCTGGTTTTAGCAGGTGCTGGTAGTGGTAAAACTCGTGTGTTAGTACATCGCATAGCCTGGTTGATTAAAATTGAGCAGATCTCGCCGCACAATATTCTCGCTGTTACGTTTACCAATAAAGCTGCAAAAGAAATGCGCGGGCGTGTAGAGGACTTATTAAATATTTCTGCACGATCAATGTGGATTGGTACTTTTCATGGTTTGGCGCACCGTTTATTACGTCAGCATAATAAAGAGGCAAAGTTACCCGATACTTTTCAGGTGATTGATTCGGATGATCAGTTACGTTTAATAAAGCGCCTGATGAAAGCTATGAGTATTGATGATACTCGCTGGCCTCCCAAGCAGGTAGTCTGGTTTATCAATGCGCAAAAAGATGAAGGTATTCGTGCTGGACATATTCAGGAGAGTGGCGATTTATATCAACAAAAAATGCTGGAAATATATCGTGCCTATGAAGATTTATGCGCCCGTTCTGGGCTAGTTGATTTTGCGGAATTACTTTTAAGAGCTCATGAAACCCTGCGTGATAATGCAGAATTGCTCGAATTTTACCGATCACGATTTAAGCATGTGCATGTTGATGAGTTTCAGGATACAAATACAGTTCAATACGCCTGGCTGCGATTGCTTACAGAGGGGCAGGATAATTTATTTGTCGTAGGAGACGATGACCAGTCAATTTACGGCTGGCGTGGAGCGAAAATTGAAAATATGTTCAATTTTCAAAAGCATTACCCTAATCACTTATTGATTCGCCTAGAACAAAACTACCGATCTACCGGAAATATTCTTAAAGCCTCTAATGCTTTAATCGCATGTAATGAAGGGCGTATGGGTAAAGAGCTAAGAACTGATAGTGGTGATGGTGATTTAATTTCTTTGTACACTGCCTTTAATGAACAAGATGAAGCTTATTTTGTAGTCGAGCGTATTCGTAAATGGGTTGCCGAGGGTAATTTACGCTCTGATGTCGCTATTCTATATCGTTCAAATGCACAATCTCGCCAGTTTGAAGAAAAACTAATGGCAACAGGTACACCTTATCGAGTCTATGGCGGTTTACGCTTTTTTGATCGAATGGAAATTAAAAATGCTCTGGCCTATCTATTTCTAATGATGCATAAAGGCAATGACTCTGCTTTTGAGCGGATTATAAATACGCCTACTCGCGGAGTTGGTGCAAAAACGCTGGATGATATTCGTCAGCTCGCCAGAGAAAGGCAGATTAGCTTATGGCAGGCAATGTTGGAATTAATGAAAGCGGGCCATTTTACGCCACGCGCTGAAAATGCTTTAAAAGGCTTTATACAGCTTATTAATAGCCTGGGGGAGCAGGCAAGTGAGCTGGAATTATATGAGCAAGTTAAAAACGCTATCGAGAAAAGCGGCTTAATTGAATTTCATAAAAAAGAAAAAGGAGAGAAAGGCGAAGTAAGGGTAGAAAACCTGGAAGAGTTAGTCAATGCCGCCCGCCAGTTTGATTATGATGAAGATAATGAAGAAAACTTTTCTGAGCTAGATTTATTCCTGGCACATGCTGCTTTAGAATCCGGTGATGCACAGGCTGATGATTTTGAAGATTGTGTGCAATTAATGACCTTGCATTCAGCGAAAGGCCTAGAGTTTCCAATAGTCTTTATGGTTGGGCTAGAAGAAGGTTTATTTCCTTCTCAGCAGTCAGTTGATGATATTGGTCGCTTAGAAGAAGAACGTCGTCTGTGTTATGTCGGTATGACTCGCGCAATGAAGTTGTTATATATAAGTTATGCAGAATCCAGGCGCTTATACGGTAAAGAAAATTATCCACGTCCTTCGCGATTTTTAAAAGAAATTCCTGCTGAACAATTACAGGAAATTCGTGTGCGTGCAAATGTCAGTAAACCTGTGAGTAGCCCAAAAGCACCTAAAAGGACGATTGTAGGTACTAGCGGGCGCTATAAATTAGGGCAGCACGTAAGGCATGAGAAATTTGGAGAAGGTGTAGTCTTGCAAGTCGATGGCGATGGTGCGCAAGAACGAGTACAGATCAATTTTGCGACAGCAGGAATGAAGTGGCTGATGTTGTCCTATGCCAAGTTAGAGATTTTATAAAAAGGTTACAAACACTGTAGAGCGGACTTTAGTCCGCTTGTGTAGACTAGATTAGCATTTTTCGAGATTTTATTGTGACGTCGAAATATTGGATTAAACCATGCCTATCTAGATGTTGCACAAAAACCAATATATGGTGTAACCGTACTGGAAAATTAACTAAATCAATACAACTGGTAGTTGTATTGGGCGTTAGCTGGAAGGCATAGATTAAACTTATGGTGGAAAACGCAACGCTATTCCACCCTTGATACGGCTATTGGTGTTACCCATGCTTTTATAAGAATTGGAGTTAAATCATGAAAATTACGCAATTATCTCAATTAGATTCAGAAGCTACCTATAGCTATGCTGATTATTTAACCTGGCAACTGGATAAAGCAGTTGAGTTAATCAGGGGTAAGGTGATGTTAATGTCGCCAGCACCGAATGTTAAGCACCAAAGTATCGTCACTAATTTAGGTGGTGTCTTATATCAATTTTTCTATAAAAAGCCTTGTAAATTATTTTATGCCCCTTTTGATGTGCGTTTATATGATCAGCATAAATCTATAAAGGCAGATCAGGATATTTATACGGTAGTTCAACCAGATTTATCTGTTATTTGTGACCCGGAAAAATTAACCGAGCAAGGATGCCTGGGAGCTCCTGACTGGATTATTGAAATTCTCTCTCCAGGTAACTCAAAAAAAGAAATGCAGATTAAATACGCGCTATATCAGGAAAGCGGGGTTAAGGAGTACTGGATGGTTTACCCATATGAAAAAGCGGTACATCAGTTTATGCTGGATGTTGAAACGGAGAAATACCAATTAATCGCAATGTTTGCAGAAGAAGATTATGCAAGCCCCCAGGTTTTTTCCGATTTAAAAATTGATTTGCAGGAGGTTTTTTCTGAGTAATGTTTTGGGGGCGTGGGCAGCTTGCTCATGTAAACGGGCGAGCCGCTTGTTTCCCTGTGTAATCTTTGCTTCAGTATCTTCATGTGCTTCATGGTAAAAAAATAAGTATTTGTCCTGTTTTGGCTCCGAACTCTGATTGAGAAAGCCTGTTTTTTATGGGATAATATCGAGGTTTTTCGTATTGAAGTGCCTCTTGTTTTCGGTAGTGTAGAAAATTAAGGGGGGTGAACCTCAACTTGTCTGGACAACAGGCTTATTTACTATGCAATTTACTATAAAAGAAAGTTTGGATCTTCCGATTACGGGAGCACCCAAACAGACCATTGAAGAGGGTAATCAGGTTTCATCTGTTGCCATCTTAGGGATGGATTATGTGGGCATGAAGCCTAAGATGCTGGTTGCTGAGGGTGATAAAGTAAAATTAGGTCAGGCTCTTTTTGAAGATAAAAAGAATCCTGGCGTTATTTTTACTGCACCTGGAGCAGGAACAGTAAAAACAATTCATCGTGGGGAGAGACGGGTTTTACAATCCGTTGTGATTGAACTAAAAGGTAAGCAACAAGAGTCATTCCAGTCATACTCAGCTACAGAAATATCTGATTTAACAGCTGAGCAGGTGACTGCAAATCTAGTTGCATCAGGACTATGGACATCATTCAGAACGCGCCCTTATGGAAAAGTGCCGGCTATTGATACTACGCCACGTTCACTTTTTGTGACTGCTATTGATACGCGTCCATTAGCCGCTGATCCAGCAGTTATCATTAATGACCGTAGCGATGATTTTACTAACGGTTTAGCTGTCATTGCTAAGTTAAGCGCTGGTAAAACTTATCTTTGTAAAGCTACTGGTGCGGATATTCCTGCAGGTAATACAGCATCTGTTGAAGTTGCTGAATTTTCCGGGGCTCACCCGGCTGGATTACCAAGCACACATATTCATTTAATCGACCCTGTTAGCGTTGATAAAACCGTCTGGCACTTGGATTATCAAGCCGTTATTGCCATTGGTGCATTGTTTACAACAGGTAAACTTAATGTAGAGCGTGTCGTTTCATTAGCCGGTCCTGCCGTAAAAGAACCGCGATTAATCCGTACGCGTTCTGGTGCTAACACTGATGAATTAGTACAAGATCAGTTAAATGACGATGAAAACAGGGTTATTTCTGGCTCTGTATTATATGGACGTGAAGCAACAGGTTGGGCTGCATTTTTAGGTTGCTATAGTAATCAGGTTTCTGTACTGCGCGAAGGCCGTGATCGTGAATTATTTGGCTGGATAGTTGCTGGTAAGGATAAATATTCAGCGATGAATGTATATACTTCAAGCCGTGACCGTGCTTCAGGACGTTTATTTCCATTATCAACAGACAAGAATGGCTCGAACAGAGCGATTGTTCCTGTTGGCGTATTTGAATCCGTGATGCCACTTGATATTTTAGCCACACCATTATTAAAAGCGATGGTAGTAGGCGATACAGATCAAGCGCAATTATTAGGATGTCTGGAGTTAGATGAAGAAGATGTTTCCTTATTTACATTTGTTGATCCAGGTAAGCATGATTTTGCCCCTGTGTTACGCGCGAATTTAACTAAAATCGAGAAGGAAGGCTAATGAATGCTAGACAGGTATTAGATAGTATTGAGCCGATCTTTATTAAAGGCGGCAAGCTGGAGAAGTATTACGGTCTCTATGAGATGGTAGATACTTTTATTTATACACCCGCAGATGTAACGCGAGGCACAACGCACGTACGTGATGGAAATGATCTGAAACGTACCATGACTTTTGTGGTTATTGCGACATTTTTCTGTATTCTAATGGCAATGTATAACTCTGGTTATCAAGCGAATTTAGCATTGCAGGCAATAGGTTTAGAACAGGCGCAAGACTGGCGTAGCATTCCTATGTCGCTGTTTGGTTATAGCCCGATGAACCCCATTTCTAACTTTGTTTACGGTGCTTTATTTTTCTTACCTATCTACCTGGTCACATTGGCTGTAGGTGGTGTATGGGAAGTATTATTTGCCACGGTACGTGGACATGAAGTAAACGAAGGTTTTCTGGTTTCTTCTATGTTATATACCTTGATTTTGCCACCTGATTTGCCTTTATGGCAGGTTGCATTAGGTATTTCATTCGGTATTGTGATTGGTAAAGAGGTTTTTGGCGGTACAGGTAAAAACTTTCTTAACCCAGCATTAACGGGTCGTGCATTTCTTTTCTTTGCTTATCCTGCTGCTATTTCAGGTGATACTGCCTGGGTTGGTGTAGATGGTTACACCATGGCTACTCCATTAGGTTTAGCTGCTCAAGGTGGACTAGATGCTGTTCATGAAGCGGGTTATGGCTGGTTTCAGACTTTCATGGGCTTTATGCCAGGATCGATTGGCGAAACATCTACTTTAGCTATTTTACTAGGGGCTTGCTTCCTACTTTATACCAAAATTGCGTCTTACCGTATTATGGGCGGTGTGTTGGGTGGTATGGTAGTAACTTCATTATTGTTTAACATGATTGGTAGTGATACTAATCCCATGTTTGCAATGCCTTTTTATTGGCATTTGACCCTGGGTGGTTTTGCTTTTGGTATGGTGTATATGGCAACTGATCCAGTCTCTGCTGCAATGACTAATACAGGTCGTTGGATATTTGGGGCTTTAATCGGTGTCATGGTTGTATTAGTACGTGTTGTTAATCCTGCCTTCCCTGAAGGTATGATGCTATCAATTCTATTCGCTAATATGTTTGCGCCTGTGATTGATTATTTTGTCGTTCAGGCAAATATTAAGAGAAGGATGAAACGTCATGCCTAACGAAAATAAAATATGTAAGTTTATGGGGCCTCTTTGTGAAAAGCTTGATAATTGTGAACATTATCAGAAATTTGCCAAGTATAGAGATAAAGTCTTAGCCTTAAGTAACGATAGTCTGGAAAAAACTATTGCAGTAGCTTTATCGCTGTGTTTTGTTTGTGCGATTCTGGTTTCCCTGGCAGCGGTTGCACTAAGACCACTGCAAATTGAAAACAAAGCGATGGATATGAAGAAGAATATTCTTGATGTTGCTGGTTTGCTTCAAGAGGGTACTGATATCCATACTGCATTCGCTGAGCAAATCGAAGCTAAGTTAGTGGATGTTGCGACTGGGGATTATGTTGACGGTGATATAGAAGCTTATGATCAACGTAAAGCTGCAAAAGATCCAGCGCAAAATGTTGTGTTAAGCAGAGCTCAGGATATTGCTAGCATAAAAAAACGCGCTAAGATTGCCAAAGTTTATCTGGTGAAAGATAGCGAGACTATTAAATCTATTATCTTACCGGTACATGGCTATGGTTTATGGTCGACTATGTATGGCTTTCTTGCTTTAGACGCAGACGGTCAAACAGTACAGAGCATTAACTTTTACGACCAGGGAGAAACACCTGGACTAGGTGCCGAGATCGTAAATCCTAACTGGCGTGCACTATGGAAAGGCAAAAAAGTCTATAGTGAAGATGGCACAGTTGCTTTAGGGTTAATTAAAGGGCTGGTTGATAACTCGAAAGCAGGATCAGAGTTCCAGGTTGATGGTCTGGCAGGGGCGACACTGACTAGTGTCGGTGTTACTAATCTTGTTAAATTCTGGATGAGTCAAGAAGGTTTTTCGGCTTATTTAGATAAAGTAAAAACTAAGGGGTAGGAGGTTATTATGAGTGCCGTTATGAATAACGAAACAAAGAAAACTTTGATCGATCCACTGGTCAATAATAACCCGATTACTTTACAAGTATTGGGGATCTGTTCGGCATTAGCGGTTACATCGCAAATGTCAACATCACTGATTATGGCTGTCGCATTAACAGCGGTAACCGCCTGTTCAAGTGCTGCGATTAGTTCAATTCGTAACCATATTCCAGGTAGTATTCGTATCATTGTACAAATGACGATTATTGCTTCACTGGTTATCGTAGTGGATCAAGTCTTAAAAGCGTTTGTTTATGATATCAGTAAACAACTATCTGTTTTTGTAGGTTTGATTATCACTAACTGTATCGTGATGGGACGTGCTGAAGCTTATGCTATGAAAAACTCGCCAATGGCGAGTTTCATAGATGGTATCGGTAATGGTTTAGGTTATAGCTTAATCTTGGTCATAGTTGCATTTTTTAGAGAGTTATTTGGTTCAGGTAAATTACTCGGTATTGATGTTTTTACCTTAACTAAAGATGGTGGCTGGTATGATCCTAATGGTTTAATGCTATTACCACCGAGTGCATTTTTTATTATCGGTATTATTATCTGGGTTTTCCGTCAATGGAAACCGGAGCAAAATGAAGCCGCTGATTTTAAAATTATGGCGATCTCTCATGGTGAAGGAGGACATCACTAATGGAAGAATATATTAGTTTATTTATAAAAGCAGTTTTCATTGAAAACCTTGCCCTAGCGTTCTTTTTGGGAATGTGTACTTTCCTTGCGGTGTCGAAAAAGGTTTCGACAGCAATAGGATTGGGTATTGCGGTGATGGTTGTGCAGGTGATTACTGTCCCTGTCAATAACCTTATCTATCATACTTTACTAAAAGAAGACGCATTGTCGTGGATGGGTATTACGGGTGTTGATCTAAGCTTTTTAGCCTTATTAAGCTGTATCGGTATGATTGCTGCATTAGTACAGATTCTGGAAATGGTTTTAGATAAATTTTTTCCTGCTTTGTACCATGCACTAGGCGTATTTTTACCATTGATCACAGTAAACTGTGCGATTCTGGGTGGTAGTTTGTTCATGATTGAACGTGACTATGACTTTACCCAAAGTGTTGTCTACGGTGTTGGTAGTGGTTTTGGCTGGATGTTAGCTATCACAGTGATGGCGGGCGTTCGTGAAAAACTGAAATACAGCGATATTCCTAAAGGCCTTGAGGGTCTAGGAATTACATTTATTAGCGCGGGTCTGATGTCACTTGGCTTCATGGCTTTCTCCGGAATCCAACTTTAGGAAGGTATCGTAATGCTAGAGATTGCATTAGGAATTATTATTTTCACGGTGATCGTGATTGCACTGGTGTTTATTATCATCGGTGCCAAGAGTAAATTAGTTGCCTCTGGGGATGTTGAAATTCTTATCAATGATGAGAAAAAGATTCATGTACCAGTTGGTGGGAAATTATTAACCGCACTAGCCGATTTTGGTTTATTTGTACCTTCAGCCTGTGGTGGGGGTGGTACTTGTGCGCAATGTAAAGTAAAAATCCATTCAGGTGGTGGCGAGATTTTACCGACTGAATTAGGGCATATTACTAAACGTGAAGCAGCAGAAGGTGAGCGTTTAGCTTGTCAGGTTGCGATTAAACACGACATGAACATTGAAGTTGAAGACAGTGTCTTTGGCGTTAAAAAATGGGAATGTACGGTTAAATCAAACAATAACGTTGCGACTTTTATTAAAGAATTAGTGTTAGAGTTGCCTAATGGTGAAACGATTGACTATGAGGCTGGGGGATATATTCAAATTGAATGTCCACCACATATAGCTAAATATTCTGATTTTGATATAGAAGAAGAATTCCGTGGTGACTGGGATAAGTTTGATTTATGGCGTTATACTTCTGATGTAAAAGAAGATGCATTGCGTGCGTATTCAATGGCTTCTTATCCTGAAGAAAAAGAAATCATGCTCAATGTGCGTATTGCAACACCGCCACCAGGTGCGCCAGACTCAGTACCGCCGGGTATTATGTCGTCATATATTTTTAACCTGAAGCCAGGTGATAAATGTATCATATCAGGACCTTATGGTGAGTTCTACGCGAAAAAGACCGATGCAGAAATGGTCTTTATCGGTGGTGGAGCAGGTATGGCACCTATGCGCTCACACCTATTCAACCAGTTACGTACTTTGAAAACTGATCGTAAGATTACTTTCTGGTATGGAGCGCGTAGTAAGCGCGAAATGTTCTATGTAGAAGATTTTGATATGCTAGCGGCTGAGAATGATAACTTTGAATGGCATGTGGGCTTGTCTGATCCACTACCAGAGGATAATTGGGAAGGTTATACAGGGTTTATTCATAACATCTTGCTGGAAGAGTTTATTAAAAACCATCCAGCGCCAGAAGATTGTGAATTCTACATGTGTGGACCTCCAATGATGAACTCTGCTGTTATTAATATGTTGATAGAAAATGGTGTAGAACCAGAAAATATCATGCTTGATGACTTCGGTGGTTAAATAGTCGTTACAGGGTGGGATATTTAAGCCCACCCTGTAATTTTAACTAAGAATTTATATGGTTGAACCATTAAAAACCCAAATTAAAATGCAAAATAAAATTCCTAAACGAGGATTAAGTTTGACCTTAATTCTCGTTTTTTTGTTATCAGGCTGTGTAAATAATAGCAGCGTTGAAAAATATCCATTTAACTTTTCAGGCCCTACAATGGGGACCAGTTTTAGTATTAAAGCGAGTCAACTACCTGAAGGTGTAAAAGTATATAGACTAGAAAAACTGATTAACAGACGTCTGACTGAAATAAATCAACGGATGTCGACTTATATTCCGGATTCTGAGCTGTCTTTAATTAATAATTCAAAGAGCACAGGATCACAATTTATTTCGCCTGAATTATTTAAACTTATATCAACAGCGCAAGAAATCAGTGTATTAACGGGTGGAGCCTATGACATAACAGTGGGTCCATTAGTCAATTTGTGGGGCTTTGGTCCCGACAAGATACAAAATCAGGTGCCAACGGATGAAGCAATTCAACAAGCCTTGGCTAATGCAGGTTATGACAAGTTAAAACTTACGACACGCTTATTAACACTGAGCAAAACCCAGTCAGGTGTCTATATAGATTTATCTTCGCTGGCTAAAGGCTTTGCTGTTGATGAAGTTGCCAATTTACTGGATGCACAGGGTTTAACCAATTATATGGTAGAGATTGGTGGAGAACTGTATCTAAAAGGAAAAAATTTACAGGGTAAAGACTGGCAGATTGCTGTTGAAAAGCCAAATATGGAAACACGTGAATTGCAAAGAATTCTGCCAATCACTGACATAGCTATGGCAACTTCAGGTGATTACCGAATTTTTTTTGAACAGGATGGAAAATACTTTTCACATACAATAGACCCAAGAACAGGTTACCCTGTTAAGCATAAACTAGCATCTGTTACTGTTTTAGGCGATACTACGATGAAAGCCGATGCCTGGGCAACAGCCTTACTGGTATTAGGTGAGGAAGAGGGGTATAAAATTGCTGAACAACAAGAACTGGCTGTGCTTTTTATTATCAAAACAGATCAAGGCTTTGAAGAGCGTGCAACACCTTTATTTTCTGAACTGACAAAGGTAAAACAATGATTTATTTTTTAGTCACATTCGCATTTATGCTAATTGTAATTGTCGTGATGGCAATAGGGGTTATTTTTGGTCGTAATGCAATTAAAGGTTCTTGCGGTGGAGCAGGTGCTGGAGATTGTATTTGTGTAGAAAAATGTGACAAAAGAAAGAAAATGGAAGCCGAGGCTGAAGCAGGCTAAATGGATTTATTTAGACAGTAGCATGTTTGATATCATTGAAGTGTAACAATTAAGGAGAAAACTATGTTAGCAAAAATTACAGTAGCGGATTATATGACCACGCATTTAGTTAAATTAACTAAAGAAATGACTGGCATTGATGCAATAAAAAAAATACTGGATCATAAAATTACAGGTGCACCAGTTTTTGATGAGCATGGTAAAGTAATTGGTATGTTTTCCGAGAAAGATGCGCTTAAAATGGTCTTAGAGGTTGCTTATAACCAGAGTAGTGCTGGTAATGTGACAGAATACATGACTTCTGGCGTTGTTAAGGTAGAAGCAGAAATGAGCATTGTCGATTTAGCTGAAAAATTTCAGAATTCAGCAATCCGAAGTTTTCCAGTTTATAGGGATCAAGATTTAGTCGGTATCATTAGTCGTACTGATGTCTTAAGGGCTTTGGCTAGTACAGCTTAATTTACATGCGTTTGATATAAACACCGTTCTATCTAACCTCCCTATGTTTTTCCTAAGTTACTTTCAGTAAATTATAAGTGGCTTTTTCGGAGGTATAGATCAACTACCAAGGTAAGTTTTATGCGTAAGAGAATTATCACCCCAGATAATAATGCAACAAAATCTCCAGAGTTTGACTGGCTTAATCTTGAGGAAATCGCAGAGGTAGAGATTAGCTCGGAAGATGTTGCTTATCCTATTGAATTTGCATTATTAGCGGACCAGACTTCAGGTTGGCGTGCAGCTGAGCCCGGCACTCAAATAATTCGTTTATTGTTTGCCCGGCCTCAGAAATTAACCCGTATCTGGCTAAGCTTCCTAGAAGCAAGCAGCGAACGAACACAAGAATATAAAGTGCGTTGTTCATCAGACAATGGCCAGTCATTTGAAGAAATCGTTCGTCAACAGTGGAACTTCAGCCCTGATGGTGCAACCAGCGAAACTCAAGATTTTACTGTTGATCTTCCTGCAGTCACAGTGCTGGAATTAATTATCACTCCTGATATCAATAATGACAAAGCATTTGCTTCCTTAGCTCAGTTACGATTAGCCTAGTTCTAATGTAGCCTCTATGGAGCTTGCATAATACAGGAAAAGGGTGTTCTCACTTCCGCGTATTCCGCTAGCTTCATACGGGCTACAATCTCAGCATCGGGTGCTGTTCCTTTTAGATTATCAATGTTTTTGCAGCTTTTCCTGGCTGTTCTTTGACTAGTTTTGGTACTAAATAGCCTGGTAAAATATGCTGTAGTGATTGATGAATCTTTACCGCATCGTTTTCACTAACTTCAAAATGTGCTGTTCCTTTCGCTTTATCTAATAAGTGCAGATAATAAGGCAAAATCCCTGCTGAAAAAAGCTGCTCACTTAAAGATTGTAATATTTGCGCATGATCATTAACGCCTTTTAATAATACCGATTGGTTTAATAAAGTAATATTTTTCTGATTTAATGCCTGACATGCAGCCATCACTTGTTTACTCAGTTCATTAGCATGATTGCAATGGGTCACTATAACTATGGGCACAGATGAGCTTTTGAAAATATCAATAAGTTCAGGTGTTATCCGTGCGGGCAGGACGATAGGTAAGCGTGTATGAATTCGTATGCGCTTAAGATGTGTAATATCAGATAATTTCTGAATGAAATCCTTAAGCTTGTGGTCACTTATGAGTAAAGGATCTCCACCACTAAGAATAACCTCATTAATGCTTTTATTCTTACGTATATACTCTAATGCAGTGATCTCTTTTTGGCTGTTTAATTGTACTTCAGCATAAGGAAAATTGCGTCTAAAACAAAAACGGCAATTAATTGCACAGCCACCAGTAATGATTATTAAAACTCGACCCTGATATTTATGAATAATGCAGTTTTCCGTTAATGCGGATAAATCACCCACGGGGTCATTTTGAAATTCATCGGGGTTAACAAGCTCATTAGCAATGGGCAATACTTGTTTAAGTAACGGGTCATCTAGATCCGATTTTTGCATGCAAGCTGCATAACTTAAAGGTACACGCATAGAAAAGTCATGCCTGGCAGGGCTTGAAAACTGCTTTGAATTTATCTTTAAATACTGAAGTAAATCTTCTGGATTAGTGAAGGCTGATGCTAAATCTTTTTGCCAGCTAGATAAGTGAGTTGTCATAATTTAAATAAGCATTATTCTGCAGAAATCAATAGATGCAAGGTATAATATACTTCGCTTGAGCAGGGTTACAAGAATACTACAGCCGTGGCCGTGCGAAGTATAACAAAGATTTTAATCATACAATCAATAGAGATATAAATGGCGAGTTATAGTACAAATGAATTCAAAGGGGGAATGAAGTTAATGCTAGATGGCGATCCCTGTTCTATTATCGAGAATGAGATTGTTAAACCCGGAAAAGGCCAGGCATTTAACCGGGTTAAGTTAAGAAATCTGAAAAATGGACGTGTATTAGAAAAGACCTTCAAGTCTGGTGAGTCTCTTGAGGCCGCTGATGTAGTCGAATTAGATATGCAGTATTTGTACAATGATGGTGAGTTTTACCATTTTATGCATCCTGAATCATTTGATCAGTATCAAGCCGATGAGACTGCAGTTGCTGAAGCAAAAAAATGGTTAAAAGATCAGGCGATGTGTATTCTGACTTTATGGAATAATGCACCAATTAGTGTAACTCCGCCTAATTTTGTAGAACTGGAAATTTCAGAAACTGATCCGGGACTTAAAGGCGATACTTCTGGCGGTGGTGGTAAACCAGCAACACTAGAGACGGGTGCAGTAGTACGTGTACCTTTATTTGTACAAATTGGGGAAATCGTGAAGGTTGATACGCGTACAGGTGAATATGTCTCACGGGCTAAAGCCTAGATATCAATCTACTGCATTGCAGAGGCGAATACATTGATACCGAGCTGGCAACCCAGTTGCTCATTGGAGCTTATCCATCTGCGGGCTAAGTTATTGCATGAAATTAGAAGTTTTTTTTATGCGCAAAATGTTCTGGAAGTGGAAACCCCTATACTTTGCCAGGCGGTTGGTACTGATCCCTATTTAGAATTTTTTTCTACTAGTCAGTTACCTGATAACCAAGATAGTTTATATCTGCAAACTTCACCAGAGTTTGCAATGAAACGCTTATTAGCAGCAAATACAGGTTCCATATACCAAATCACCAAGGCATTTAGAAAGAGTGAGTCAGGGCGTTATCATAATCCTGAATTTAGTATGCTGGAATGGTATCGACTTGATTTTAATTTGCAGCAATTAATGGACGATGTAGAATTACTGTTCAGTCATATTTTACCTGCCAAATTTTTTTCAGAAAAAGCCCAGCGTATTTGCTATGTTGATGTTTTTCATCAATATACAGGTTTAAATGCATTACAGTTTGAGCGCAGAAAATATCAGACAGCTGCTGTAAGGCTTGGTTTCCCAGAAGCCGAAGAGGTGTGTGGTGATAATCATACAACCTGGCTGGATTTTTTATTTAGCCATATTGTTCAGCAACATTTAGGTATAGCTGGTATATGCATGGTTTATGAATACCCAGCCTGTCTGCCTTCGTTAGCTCGTTTGAATCTTGAAAATCCGTTGGTTACTGAAAGAGTTGAGGTGTTTATTCAAGGAATTGAGTTAGGTAATGGCTATTATGAATTAACGGATATGCAACAGCAAAAAAAGCGCTTTGATCAGGAAATCAAATTAAGGCAGAAGATTGGTGCTGAAAAAGTTTCAGCAGATGAGCGGTTTTTAGCGGCTTTGCATAGCGGCCTGCCTGATTGTTCAGGTATTGCCATCGGTTTAGACAGGATATTAATGATCATCAGTGAAACCGATAAGATAGACGATGTTTTAGCATTTCCCATTAAAAATGCTTAGCAACGTACATAAAATAATTTTACATTAGTGTACTTCGTGTAGTGATGGTTGCGAAATACAGATGGGGCGCAGGTCTTCAGCCTGCATATTTAAAAGAGACTAAAGAGGCTGTGAAAGTACCTGCTCTTAGCTTCCCCCCTTGAGAAGGGGGGATTGAGGGGGGATCGTATAAAAACATAGTCATTGATATTGTGTGATTAGTTTTAATATACCAAACCTCCCCTAACCCCTCCTTAACTAAGGAGGGGGATTTTGTTGAATACTTTCATAGTCTCTTCAGCCTGCAATTTAAAAGCAGACTAAGAGGCTCTGCTTTTAGCCTCCCCCCTTGAGAAGGGGGGATTGAGGGGGGATCGTATAAAAACATAGTCATTGATATTGCGTGATTAGTTTTAATATACCAAATCTCCCCTAACCCCTCCTTAGCTAAGAAGGGGGATTATGTTGATACTTTGTTCACGCTCTTTGAATTGAGCCAGATTTTTGTTTTTTACAGATTTACTTCTGCTATTAACTAGTACATGAAATTTAAAATTTTACTCCCTTTATTTTTGCTTTTGTTGCCAATTTCTTCTGTTGTACACAGTGAAGAACAAGGGTTTATTGTGCAAGACATACGTGTAACGGGATTACAGCGTATATCAGTTGGAACGGTTTTTAATTACTTACCGGTTAATATTGGTGAAAAACTTCTCAATAAAAATATAGCACCTGCTATTAGAGCTTTATTCAAAACAGGTTTCTTCCAGGATATTTCAATGAGCCGTGAAGGTGATATTTTATTGATTGATGTTCAGGAACGTCCTTCAATTGCAGAAATTGAGATAGAAGGAAATGATGATTTAAGTACCGAAGATTTGTTAACTGCCTTGACCAGTATTGGACTGGCAAAAGGTAAGGTATTTAATCGACAAATCCTTGATAAAGTTGAGCAGGAATTAATGCGTCAGTACTTTAGCCAGGGTAAATATAGCTTAAAAATAGATACCAGTGTTTTGCCGCTAGAGAGAAATAGAGTCAGCCTGACTATTAAAATCTCTGAAGGTGAGGTCGCGAAAATAAAATCCATAAATATTATTGGTAACAATGTTTATTCTGAAAAAGATTTAGTTAAGAATTTTGAGTTAAGTACTTCAGGCTGGTTGTCTTTTTATACCAAAGACGATCAATATTCTAAGCAAAAACTATCAGCTGATCTGGAACGGTTACGTTCTTATTATCTGGATCGCGGATATATAAACTTTACAATTAAATCTACTCAGGTATCAATTACACCTGATAAAAAAGATATCTACCTTGTGGTAAATATTGAAGAAGGCCATTTATTTACTTTAGGTAGTGTTAAGCTCAGCGGTAATTTAGTGGTCAACCCTGAAGAGCTTATTGCTTTACTGAAAGTCGGTCCAACAGAAATCTTTTCACGTAAAAATGCAACACTCACCTCCAAAGCAATTTCAGATCGTTTAGGTGAAGAGGGCTATGCATTTGCCAATGTGAATATGGTGCCTGAAATCCATACTGATACTAAAATAGTCGATATGACATTTTTTATTGACCCCGCTAATCGTGCCTATGTCAGGCGAATTACTATGCAGGGTAATACCAAAACACGAGATGCAGTTTTACGTCGTGAGATGAGACAAATGGAAGGGGCATGGGCATCATCTGTTAATATTGAACGCTCTAAAGCACGCTTGAATCGCCTTGGCTATTTTGAGAATATTGGCATAGAAACGCCTAAAGTTCCGGGAACCCGTGATCAACTGGACTTGAATTTTTCGGTAACGGAAAAATCGTCAGGTAACTTGATGGCAGGTATCGGTTATTCACAAACGCAGGGGGTAATCTACAATGCCAGTGTTACTCAGGATAATATTTTTGGATCGGGTAAACGAGTTAGTGTTAACTTCAATAAAAGTGATGTATCTACACTTTATAGCCTGGGGTTTACCAATCCATATTTCACTCGTGATGGAGTAAGTCTCGGCTATAACTTTTTATATAAGAAAACGGATGCTCAAGCTGCGAATATTTCAAACTATTTAACCGATGTGATTAGTGGTGGTATCAATTTTGGTTTCCCAATTAATGAAAACCAGCGCTTTAATTTTGGTTTCGATGTAAAACATACAACTCTAAAACAAGGCGATTTTGCCCCGCCTGAATTACCCGTCTGGATAGAACGAAATGGGGATGAATTTCTAACCTTTCCTTTTGCTATCGGCTGGGTACGCGATACCTTAGATAAAGCAATTTTTCCAACTGAAGGGAGTCAGCAGCGACTTTCTGCTTTAGTAACTATTCCAGGTAGTGATTTAACCTACTATAAAATTAGCGCCAAAGATCAACATTACTTTAGTGTGGCAAAAGATCTAGTTTTAAAGCTTATGGTTTCGGGCGCTTATGGGGATGGCTTTGGTGACACTGAGAATTTGCCTTTCTTTGAAAACTATTTCGCAGGTGGTGTGAATTCAGTGCGAGGATGGCGTGATAATACGCTGGGTCCACGCGATCATTGTAATAACACTTGTCTTGATGGTAATGAACCACGGCCCTATGGTGGTAACATCAAGATCTTAGGTAATACCGAGCTGATTTTTCCTGTACCATTTATGAGTGATGTCGAGTCAATTCGTATAATGGCATTTTTTGACATAGGAACGGTGCAAGGAAATTATATAGAAAAAACTACTGATGCTGATGGTAACGATATTTTTACAGATGTTAACCCTAGTTTTTCATTTTCCGATTTCAGGTATTCAACTGGGATAGCTGCCAAATGGTTATCACCCTTTGGTGCTTTACAGATCAGTTATGCGATTCCTCTGAATGATAAAGAGGGCGACGATTTACAAGCATTTCAATTTAGCTTTGGCTCACAGTTTTAAGTTAGCAGTATTGCCGACTTGATACTCCGGCCTAGAAGAAATAGTGGGGGCATGGGCAGCTTGCCCATGTAACGGGCGAGCCGCCCGTTCCCCCAGAAATCATTATTTATAGACACATCAACTTTTTAATCACAAATGAAAACAGTATTAATCACCGGAGCTAACCGTGGCCTGGGTTTAGAATTTAGCCAACAATATGCGCAGGCAGGCTGGCAAGTGCTTGCCTGTTGTCTTCAGCCAGAAAATGCAGAAGAATTAAATACGCTTGCCAATCAATATGCATCAATGCGCATACTTACTCTGGATGTGCGCAATCATCAGCAAATTGAAGCTGTAGCCGCAGAATTACAGCAAGTGACAATTGATGTATTAGTGTCAAATGCAGGTATTTATGGGGACCGTCATGCTTTCGGCGAATTAGATTATCAAGTTTGGCAAGAAACGCTGGATACAAATGTATTAAGTGCTATAAAGCTCGCTGAAGTGTTTGCTGATCATCTAGCCTCAAGTCAACGAGGAATATTTGTTGCCATTAGCAGTTTAATGGGTAGTATGGCTGATAATGGTAGTGGCGGTAGCTATTTATATCGTTCCAGTAAGGCTGCTTTAAATGCCGTTATGAAAAGCCTTGCTTTTGATTTTGCAAAGCAGGGAACGGGAGTGCTCATTTTCCACCCAGGCTGGGTTAGAACTGATATGGGTGGTCCCAATGGTTTGATTGAGGTTGATGAAAGTATTAGCGGTATGCGTCAGCAGATTGAGCGATTCGATCTATCTCAAACTGGAAGTTTCATAAAATATGATGGCACATCCATGCCCTGGTAGTTATAAATGAGCAACAGGGGCGTTATTTTTTTCCCTATCGGTGCATTGCTATTATCATTGATAGCTTACTTCAATCCTGCACCATTTACTCATGTCAAAGGAACGATAATTCCCTTATTGGCATTGGTCATGTTTTTCATGGGCATGACCTTAACCTGGCAACACTTTAAACAGGCACTTAAGCAACCGCTGATTATTTTATTAACCATCAGCATACAATTTATCTTTATGCCTTTGTTTGCATACCTACTGGCTAATGCTTTGCAATTGTCTGAAGCGCATACAATCGGCCTGGTACTTGTCGGTTGTAGTGCCGGAGGAGCGGCTTCAAATGTCATCTGTTATTTAGCTAAGGGCAATGTTGCCTTATCTATATTAATGACTATGGCATCAACCTTGTGTGCTGTTATTGCCATGCCTTTATTAAGCTATATTTATCTGAGTCAGAGTGTTGCTGTACCAGTCACCGATATGATGCGTAGTATTTTATTGATAGTCTTTCTGCCTGTGGTAACAGGAACGGCAATTAATTCATTTTTAGGACGATATTTAATACGGGTACAAGGATTATTTCCGCTATTTTCCAGTGTAGCGATAGCCTTGATCATTGCGATTATTGTGGCATTAAATCAGCATAATTTTGCTAGTTTAAGCTGGGCTGTTTTGGCTGCTGTTGTGTTGCATAATATGCTCGGGATGGGGGTAGGGTATTTTATACCTCGCTTATTAAAATATGACACTGCTATCTGTCGTACCGTCAGTATTGAAGTGGGTATGCAGAATTCAGGTTTAAGCGTTGCTTTAGCAATGAAATATTTTTCTGTTGCTGCTGCACTGCCAGGTGCAATGTTTAGTATCTGGCATAATATATCAGGCTCAACTATCGCTAGCTATTGGCGACAGAAATAAGAAATGCAGGATACTACCAGTATTTTTCAATGTATAGCACGGAAAATACATCCGTAATTTTATGTGGTAACCCTTCGATGGATCGAATCCATGAAAACATATTTGGAAAACAAGGGCTTTACACATCATACGACAAAAAAAACAGGCAATATAGTCTTGTTGCCAGAATTGCCTTATAACGCCCTGATCAATTAAATTATTTACATGACCAATATTGCCATGCAACTTTGCATAAGGTGGCTGTATATTGTAGTGGACTATTTCAATCCAATAAAATCTACTGCAGAAATTGCAACAGATGAGAATTCTCGTAAAACCTTTTTGTCTTGTGTAATAAGCTGAATGTTAAGGTGCTGAGCTAAAGCAACAAATTCACAGTCATAAGATGAACAATTACTTTTGCTTACTAAGGAATGTGCACGAAATAACATCCTGAAGCAGCCAAGCTTGAATAATGAAATATCTCCCCTAAATTAAGGTTATCTTAATTTATTACTCAGTGGTTGTCTTATGTCATTTCCTTATAAAAAAAATATCGAAAAGTCGATGAAGAAATTTTATGACTCACTTTGTGAAAAAAATAAGCGACGGTATGCCGCCATTGAAAGTGAAAAATTATCTCATGGTGGCGTTAACTATATTTCAGCTTTATTAGAGTGTGACCCAAAAACTATCCGCCAAGGAAAAAAAGAACTCACCGAATTAGAACTGGATATAACAGGAATCAGACAACCTGGAGGCGGTCGAAAAAAAAGACCTCTACCCCTGAATACAGTGGAATAGATCAAGACTTTTTAGATATTCTTCAACAGCATACAGCAGGCAATCCAATGAATTCATCTATTAGGTGGACTTATCTAAAGCCGCGTGAAATCGTCAGTGAATTATTAAAAAAGGGTTATTCTGTCAGT
>NZ_BDMN01000006.1 GCF_002189065.1 Bathymodiolus platifrons methanotrophic gill symbiont | reverse complement strand
AAACAAAACAGGTCTCATTCATCATTAACCTGTTGTTTTTTAAGTAAATTCAAGGGTTTTAGCAAACGGAATGCCAGTGTTATTAGGGAATGCTAATATTTATTAAAAATAAGTACTAACTAATATTCTTATGCTTTAAAAACTAGGAAACTTCAGTATAAAACTCATCAGTTGTATTTGAATATGTGGTAGGTAATAAAAGGTAAGAAATGATGTTTGTATCAGCAACAATCATGGTCGGCCTTCTTCAATTGCTTTGTCAATATCTTGAGTGGTAATGGTATTGGATACAATTTGAGAGCGAAGAGCCTGAATATTTTCGAGCCTATCTTCTGGTGATATTTTTTTAGGAAATAACCTTTCTTTAAGGCAAACTATTACTTCGCTATTAATGCTCCTATGGTGCTGTTCTGAAACATGTTTTAATTCTTTATATAAATCAGCAGGGATATTTTTTATGGTTAAAGCAGGCATTATAAATATTTTAGTTTAATCAAAGAGTGGTTGCATTATGGTTGCAAACTGCAATCTCGTCAACTATTTGAAATATTAGAGCCCTTTAGTTATTTTATGTTCCGTTCCGTGACGTTACCAAGAGTGTCACAAACTGTATTCTTACAAATTAGGGGATTCTTTTCAATGCAGGAAAAAGAGGAAGTATTAATGAAGCTTGAAGGGTATGGCTTTGTTTTTTTATAACTATGTTGAGTTGCTTGTATTGCAGTGAATCAGGGTGTTACAGTGTTTTGGGAAAACGATGAAATAAAACCAGAAAAGTATATTTCAGGATTTTAGTTAATGGCGTTAGGTACTGGCATGTATACTCAACCAGTATCTATACTTCGCGGGGCCACCTCTACAGTTTTCTAGCTGCTATTTTTTGTCGATAGCCGCGTTCTGAAACAGTTACGTAGCCAACTATGCGCCTGTCTCAGTGCCCCCCCGTATCAAGTACGGGGCAGGCTTTGTTCTCAACAAAAAACAACTCGTTATAAAATCCGTATCCGCGACCTCCCGAAGTATAACTATAACTTCGTTATGAAAAAACGTAGTGATTATTTACGCACAGCCCACCAAGAAGCAGTAAAAGAGTTCCCATTTTGTCCAACACGCGTAGTATAAGTTCCTTCTATTCTGTTACCTGTCACTATACCTTCATAAGTTGAAAAGACAGTTTTTCTAGCAAAAACTGGATCAGCGTATGGTGTAACAGTTCCGCTAATTTTGCCATCTTCAATAGCCATAAATTCAACTGATAATGGTTTTGTTTTTGTATAAGTTCCGGTCTTTTTCACGTTATGACCTTTTGGACTGAAGTTTCCCAATAATTATTTATGGTAAAATTGAAACTATGCTACAACTATATGAAAAAAATAGTCTTTTCATTCGTTTCAAATGCTATTGCCTAAGGGG
>NZ_BDMN01000005.1 GCF_002189065.1 Bathymodiolus platifrons methanotrophic gill symbiont | reverse complement strand
TCGCTGCCAGCCATGGAGAGCGAACGCGAGGGCTGGTAGTCCCCAGAAGGCGTAGGGCCGTTGTTTTGTCGGAATCGTAGCGCTAGCGTAGGTGGAGACAAAATAAAAGGCATTCCGAAACGCCGTCCAGTCATTTGAGGGAGTGTTACGAAGCCAGCACCGAGTTTACGATGGTAGTGGCGAAGTGGCACGTACGCAGGACGTCTGGGGCGCCGAAGGCATAAGTGGTCGCGTTAAGTTTTTGCTGCTTGCTTGGGCTGGGATGCCCAAAACAAGCTTTCGCAAAAAATAGCGACTCCCCGCAATGATTAGGGTTTTTATTAGTGAATTTAAAGACATAAGGTCCTCTATTTAGTTAAAAGTATTATTTTAAGGCAATAATAATGCCGGTTTGTATTAGATTGTTTTTCTATATTTAAGCATATAAGCATGATAAATCGTAAAAGCTTATTAGAATGTAATAATCATATCCATAGCAAATTCGACCTGGTCATTGCCTTTATTACCGTTAAATACTTTCTCATCAGCCCAGTCTAAACGTAGTTCTGGACGAAATTTCAACCAGGGAAGTGGTGTGTAGTTAACGCCAAAAGATGCCGCTAGGTAATTGGCTCCAACAGCATTCACACGTTGGGCACCGCCTTTATCATTAAACCATTCTGCACGTAGACCGAGACCTAATTGATCATTGATATCATAGGTAAAATATTGGTTGATACCAAACCAGTTTCCGTCCCCTTGACCAACTGAATCATCTCGATTTTGAGTACCGAAATCATGTTGAAATACATAATGAAATTTATCACTAAAGTCATGAGTCGCAACAATGCTATACATTGTTCTATTGCTCGACCCAGTATCACTTATGTTTCCGCTAATTAACTGCACAGTAACAGATGACGACTGGTCATTACTTGTCCAGCTAGCTCCCCCTAGAAAACTCCATGCGCCGGCGTTTTCTGTCATGTTATCCCAGCCTTCTACTGCTCCACCATTGATGGACCAGTTATCATCGATATCATAGCTTAGCATGACACCTGTATGGGTAAATGGTTCTGCATAAAGCATGGTATAAGCATGCGAATAGAAGAAGTTGTCTGGTGAAGGAACCACTTCATAACCGATTGTAGTATAGAAATGACCTAGTTTAGCGGTAACACCATTGCCTAGAGGTGCATAGACTTCCATATATAATTGTGGCATGGCTATATTATAGTAGTGCCCATCAACCCAGTCGTCATCCCACCCTGATGCCTGAGTAAATCTTGCATCGCTACCATACATGAAGTCCATGCGCATTCCGACATCCCATTTATCACCTTTGGTCACTGCACGTTCAACATAAAAATTTAATTGATTAAATAATACTTCATTGACTCGATCATTAAATAAAACAGGTGCATTGCCGGGAGGATTATTTGAACCTCCATTTGTGTTGCCAGTGATACCAGCAGAAGCCCACATGCCTACTTCAAAGCCAGTATCTTGCATAAATGAAGTATCATTGATGAAGTTGGTAAAGAGGGTGTCAGACGTTAAAAAATGATCAGCAGCATCATTAGCCGACACTTGAGAGCTGGCTAGGAGTATGGCGGTACTGAGTAGAGTGCGCGTGAATGATTGTTTTTTGTTCATAAGATACCTAAGTAAGTAAATAGAATGATCAGTGAAACCAATTTATAGTGAATAAAGTTCCAGAAAATAAAATGCATGAATTATTTTTGGAAATGTTTTTTTGCATCACGTAATAATCGAGCACATTTTATACCAAAACCTAAGTTACTGTATATGAAAACAAATACTAAGAAAATTCTGGAATATTAGGTGTTATGCGCTATTCAGGTGCGTATGTTTTTTGTTGTTGCACAATAATAGTGCGCAAAGTTATAGTGCCTTTTATATTAACCATAGAAACAATGACTTAAATGTTGGCATATAGTGTGCTTTGTATTTCTGTGAACTTCTTAAATAATGGAGACGTAAATGAAATTAATCACTGCAATTGTTAAACCTTTTAAATTGGATGATGTACGCGAAGCCTTGTCCGATATTGGTATAGCAGGCATTACTGTAACTGAAGTTAAAGGCTTTGGTCGGCAAAAAGGACATACCGAACTTTATCGTGGTGCAGAGTACGTTGTAGATTTTTTACCTAAAGCGAAAATTGAAGCTGCCGTTTCTGATGAATTAGTTGATCAGGCACTGGAAGCAATTGCTCAAGCGGCTAATACAGGGAAAATTGGCGATGGAAAAATCTTTGTGACCAATTTAGAGCAAGTGATTCGTATTCGTACTGGCGAAACAGGAAATGAAGCGATATAACAATAATAAAAAAGTGAGGTAATACAAATGGAACAAGTGGATAAGTTAATTGAATTGAGTTATGCGTTAGATACGTTTTATTTCTTAATTAGTGGTGCTTTTGTTATGTGGATGGCTGCTGGTTTTGCCATGCTGGAAGCAGGACTGGTAAGAGCAAAAAATACCACAGAAATTTTAACCAAGAATGTCGCGTTATTTGCTATAGCTTGTACGATGTATATGCTATGTGGTTATAATTTTATGTATCCAGCTGAAGCAGTTAATAGTGTCTGGCCTGGGATGAGCTTTTTATTAGGCGATGATCATGCAGCTGCAGATGTATTAAAAAGTGGCGGCGAGACTTATTATTCTAATATGGCCGACTTCTTTTTTCAGGTGGTCTTTGTTGCAACAGCAATGTCTATTGTTTCCGGTGCTGTCGCAGAACGCATGAAACTATGGGCATTTTTGGCTTTTGCAGTAGTCATGACCGGATTTATTTATCCGATTCAAGGGTACTGGAAATGGGGCGCTGGTTTTCTTGATCAACTAGGATTCCTTGATTTTGCTGGTTCAGGTGTAGTGCATTTATGTGGTGCAACTGCTGCGTTAGCGGGTGTTATCTTATTAGGCGCACGTAAAGGTAAATATGGGCCCAATGGAGAGGTTCATCCGATTCCAGGGTGTAATATGCCATTAGCGACTTTGGGTATGTTTATTCTATGGTTGGGGTGGTTTGGCTTTAATGGTGGTTCTGAACTTAAGATCTCTGATATTGGTGAAGCAAATGCAGTTGCTATGGTTTTTGTTAATACTAATGCAGCAGCTGCGGGTGGTGTTATTTCTGCACTATTAACAGCACATCTTTTATTTGGTAAGGCTGACTTATCAATGACTTTAAACGGTGCTTTAGCAGGTTTGGTTGCGATTACTGCAGAGCCTTTAACACCGACACCATTATTAGCAACTATTATCGGTGCCATTGCAGGTATTCTGGTTGTCTTTGCTATTATTAGCTTAGATAAAGTAAAAATAGATGACCCAGTCGGTGCGATTTCAGTACATGGTGTCGTGGGTATATGGGGCTTGCTGGCTGTTTGTTTATCCAATGATGAATCTAGCCTGATTGCACAATTAACTGGAATTGGAACAATCTTTGGTTTTGTATTCGTCTCTAGTTTGATTACCTGGTATATCATTAAATTAGTAATGGGTATACGTGTTACTGAAGAAGAGGAATATCAGGGAGTTGATTATTCAGAATGTGGAATGGAAGCCTATCCTGAATTCACTAATTCTGGTAAGTAATGTTTAGCTATGTTTTATTGTGATGACTCTAAGGAGCGAGGATTTAATAATACCCGAAAGTATGACGCAGGATTTTGGCTGCACAGCTGCGCAAGGAAAACAGGCGCATAGCAGAGGCTACGCAACTGTTTTTCTAGTGCGGCTGTGTGGTCAAAAGACAAGTCAGACTTGGGTATTATTGAATTCTCGTTCCTAAGGA
>NZ_BDMN01000004.1 GCF_002189065.1 Bathymodiolus platifrons methanotrophic gill symbiont | reverse complement strand
ACCTCGATACACCAGCATTGTGTATTTCAGCTACTCAATAATTGGGAAACTTCAGTATACTATAAGGGTGCAATATTTTGAATATTGCACCCTTTTTTTTTGCAAATTCTTGAACTGTAGAGCGGACTTTAGTCCGCAATTCCTGTTGCAATATTAGCGGATACAGGTGTTGAATTCCGCCTACGCTGTTCGCCCGCTTTTATTATCTTAATAAAAGCAGAGGTTTCTTAGTGTTAACCAGCATTTTTACAGTAAAACTGCCCAGTAACATTTCACGTAGCCGGGTATGACTAAAGGCGCCCATAATGGTTAAATCAATTGCGTGTTTTTCTTGATAAGCACACAATTCCTGATCCGCTTTACCTGATAAAGAGGCAGTAATTAGGGTAAGCCCAGAAGCTTTTGCAAGCTTTTCACTGGCTTGTTGCAGTAATTTATCTGCATTTTCTGCATTTTCTGTATTTTTATTGACACAAACTAAATGGCAGGTAAATCCTTTGTACAAAGGGCTTTTTGCGACCATATCAACGACTTTTTCAGCGGCTTCACTGCCATCATAAGCAAGCATAATAGTCTCAGGTGTTTTAAATTCATCATTTACGACAAGAATAGGGCGGTGAATAGCACGTATCATCATTTCCAGATGCGAGCCTATTTTTTCCTGCTGTTTTTCATGGTCTGCACCTCGAACACCGAGTACTAAAACATGAATATCATCTTCAAGATCTATTAGGCTTTCAGCCACGCTACCATGTCGCTGAACAGTAATAGGATCAGCAATTCCGGATTGTTGAGCTCGCTGCTTAGCAGTCTCCAGCATCAACTTGCCTTGTTGCATTAATAATTTACTACGTTGCTGCTCTAGCTTAGTAAGATCTTCGAGTAGGTGCTCCTGGCTTCCTAAGCCAATATTGCCAGTTAAATCAGAGGTAACTGGTGTTTCCTGATGCTCAATATTATGCAAGAGTTTGAGTGGAGCTCCGACTCGCTGTGCAATCCAGACTGCATAATCACAAACAGCTGAACTGATAGCGGAGCCATCAATACAGGCCAGTACTAGTTGTTGAGTGTGTTTCTGTTGAGTATTTTCCATTAGTGTCCTCCCATAACTTTTTCAATTTCTTCTGGATTATCATGTACACCAAATCGATCCACAATCGTGGCGCTAGCATCATTTAAACCAAGTAGTTCAACATCTGCTCCTTCGCGTCGGAATTTAATAACCACCTTATCTAGTGCGTCAACAGCGGAAAGATCCCAGAAATGCGCATGAGTCAAATCAATAATAACTTTATCAACAACCTCTTTAAAGTCAAAATTACTGGTAAATTTATCAGCTGAATTAAAAAACACCTGGCCATGAACAACATAAGTGCGTGTGTCACTATCATCACTTAATATTGATTCTACATACATAAAGTGAGCAATTTTATTGGCAAAGAATAATGAGGCCAGTAATACTCCGACAAAAACACCGTATGCAAGGTTATGAGTCCAGACCACCACAACTACAGTCATCATCATCACCACATTAGCGGAGAGAGGGTGTGATTTTAAATGGATAATTGAATCCCAGCTAAAGGTTCCAATAGAAACCATGATCATAACGGCAACCAGAGCGGCCATAGGAATATAAGAGAGCCATTCATTGAGGAAAACCACCATGATCAATAAAAATAGCCCTGCGACAAGCGTAGATAAACGCCCACGCCCACCTGATTTGATATTAATAACCGATTGACCAATCATTGCACAACCTGCCATACCACCTAATAAACCAGCTCCTATATTGGCAATACCCTGACCTTTACATTCGCGGTTTTTATCACTAGTGGTATCAGTTAAATCATCAACAATAGTTGCAGTCATTAAAGACTCTAACATGCCAACTACGGCTAGGGCAGCAGCATAAGGAAAGATAATTTGTAGGGTTTCAAAGGTTAGAGGAACTTCGGGCCATAAAAAGATGGGCAGTGTATCAGGCAAGTCTCCCATGTCACCGACGGTACGAATATCTAGACCGAGATAAATTGAAACCAGAGTAAGGCCAATAATACAGACTAAAGGAGAAGGAATGGATTTACCGATAAAAGGTATATAGGGAAATAAATAAATAATACCCAGGCCTGCTGCTGTCATGGCATAGACATGCCAGGTGACATTTGTGAGTTCAGGTAGTTGAGCCATAAAAATAAGAATTGCCAGTGCATTAACAAAGCCAGTGACTACGGAACGCGAGACAAAGCTCATTAAACTTCCCAGCTTTATATATCCCGATATAATTTGTAAAACACCAGTTAAAAGGGTTGCAGCTAATAAGTACTGTAGGCCATGATCTTTAACCAGAGTAACCATTAACAGTGCCATGGCTCCTGTAGCAGCACTAATCATTCCGGGTCTACCACCAATAAATGCAGTAATCACTGCAATACAAAAAGAGGCGTATAAACCGACCTTTGGATCTACCCCGGCTATAATAGAAAAAGCAATGGCTTCAGGAATAAGAGCGAGAGCCACGACTGTACCAGCGAGTACATCGCCTTTGATATTGCCTAGCCAGTCTTGTTTTTTTGAAAGTAAGAGCATGTCTACCTTGTGAAGAATGATAAGGAGCTGTAATGAGAGTATTCATTACAATAAAAAATATAACCGGTTATGATAACAAGTACTGACAATTTGAATGAATTTATTTTGTTATCCGCTATAAAAAATATTGAAACATGACTTTTTCAAATTATAAAGTACATTGCCTGCATTCCCACTTTAATAATTGTGTAGAATGATCGTTTACTATTATGTTTATCTTTTTCTTTGAATATCAGGACAGGTGTTATGAAATTAATTACTGCAATTGTAAAACCATTTAAACAAGATGATGTGCGTGAAGCTTTGTCCGAAATTGGTATTGCTGGAGTAACAGTTACCGAAGTAAAAGGCTTTGGCCGTCAAAAAGGACATACAGAGTTATATAGAGGTGCTGAATATGTGGTTGATTTTTTGCCGAAAGTAAAAATGGAAATTGCAGTAGCTGAGAATATTGTTGACCAGGCTATTGAAGCTATTATTAAATCTGCGAATACTGGGAAAATAGGAGATGGTAAGATTTTTGTTACTGCGCTGGAGCAAGTGATCAGGATCCGTACCGGTGAATCAGGTGAAGAAGCTATTTAGTAGGGGATTTATGATGAACTATATTTATAAGAATAAAAAAAGATTTTTATTTCTAGTATTGGCTCTTTTACCTGGATTTGCAGTAGCGGGGGAGCTTAATCAGGCAAATACCGCATGGATTCTGACTTCTACTGCTCTAGTTCTGTTTATGACTTTGCCGGGCTTATCATTATTTTATGCCGGTTTAGTACGTAGCAAAAACGTTTTATCTGTTTTGATGCAATGTTTTGCTATTACTTGTCTGATTTCCATTATGTGGTTAGCAGGTATGTACAGCCTGATTTTTTCTGATGGTGGCTCTGTTCAAGCTTTTATCGGTGGGCTTTCAAAAGCCTTTGTCCCAGATATGGGGCCAGATAGTTTAACTGGTGATATTCCTGAGTCTGTATTTTTTATGTTTCAGATGACTTTTGCAATTATTACTCCTGCTCTAATTGTTGGTGGCTTTGCTGAAAGAATGAAATTTTCTGCAATGATGCTATTTAGTGCTTTCTGGGCCTTATTGGTTTATGTGCCAATTTGTCACTGGGTCTGGGGCGGAGGCTGGTTAGCTGAGCTTGGTGCCATGGACTTTGCCGGAGGTATTGTTATTCATATTACTGCCGGTGTTTCTGCATTAGTGACTGCACTCGTTTTGGGTAAGCGAAAAGGCTTTCCGAAGACTGCAATGCCTCCTCATAATATGCCTATGGTTGTAACGGGAGCCGGAATGTTATGGGTAGGTTGGTTTGGATTTAATGCAGGTAGTGCATTAACTGCTGACGGTTCTGCAGGTATGGCTATGTTAGTAACCCATATCAGTGCTGCTGCAGGTTCTTTAACATGGATGGTCATTGAGTGGGTACGCTTTGGCAAGCCAAGTGTATTGGGTATCGTTACTGGGATGGTTGCAGGTCTGGGAACTATCACACCCGCATCAGGCTTTGTTGGTCCTGCTGGTGCATTAGCGATTGGTATTTCAGCAGGTATTCTATGTTTTTATGCGGTACAAATTGTAAAACGTCATTTTCATATAGATGATTCTCTGGATGTGTTTCCAGTGCATGGTGTAGGGGGAGTGTTGGGCACGATTTTAACCGGAGTCTTTGCCGCTAAAAGTATGGGTGGATTGGGCTTGAATGATGTCACAATTATGCATCAAGTTGGCGTGCAGACAATTGCTGTCATCGTGACAATTATCTGGAGTGTTGTATTCAGTTATATTATTTTAAAAGTCCTTGATAGTGTTATAGGCTTGCGAGTTTCTGAAGATCAGGAAATTGAAGGGCTGGATATTGTTTTGCATGAAGAAACTGGATACCATAATTTGTAGGTATCTTACTTTAAATAGTAAAGTATTACCCGATTACCCATACTCTCAGTCAGTCACTGTCATTTCTACAAGCACCCAGTAAAGCTGAGTATAAGCTTTAGCAGGAATTTCGAGGTTATTACCATGCTAATTTCCTAGGCGTATTCTACAGAGCTGAGAGTTGCACGTAATCAGCATCTTAAACCAGGTTTCTGACTGCCCACCTTCAAGTAACAAAATACTATATATTCAAAGACTTGTATTTTGTTACTTAGAAGAAAATGGTTGATGTAGGCTGGGCTAAATTCTCTAGTGCAGCGCGATAACGTAACTCGGTATTTTTTAAAATGCCGGGTTACGTTTTTATTGCTGCGCAAAAAAATCTAACCCAGCCTACGGGTAATACACAGATTATAAAAAAGAACTTAAACTTGTGTTCGGCAGGACAAACTTAAGAATGAAAAATCCTGTTATTAACGCTGTATATGTTGATTTGTTTTTCCCATTACTTTGTAGGTTTTATGGATACCACGTTGTTAATTGAAAAATTTCGTAAGCCTGTGCTTATTACTATAGGCCTGATACTGGTATATGCATTAGCTGGGTTTGTTTTGTTACCCCGGTTTATGCAAAGCAAAATACCAGAATTAATTGAGAGTGAAACTGGGCGCAAAGCATCACTTGAGCGTATAGAGTTTAATCCATTTTCACTGGAATTAAGCCTGCAAGGCTTTTCTATGCAAGAGCAAGACTCGCAGACTTTTATTTCCTTTAGTGAGTTATTTACTAATGTTCAAGTTTGGGCTAGTCTCTGGAACCTGGCATTAGTATTAGATGAAGTCAGCTTATCTGGTCCTTATGTTCGTATAGAAGCATTAAAAGGTGAGCGTTATAATTTTAGTGATCTTTTGAGTACCGAGGATGAAGACGAGCAAGTAGCGGAGGAATCTGAAGGGATTTTTCCGGTTATTATCAATAAGACCGCACTTATTAATGGCAAGTTTGCAACAATTGATGCGCTGAAAAGTGAACCTGTTAATAAAGTAATAAAAAATATCAATTTGCAGCTGGAGCGTTTTAGCACCTTACCTGATAAGGGGGCTGATTTAGGTTTTTCTATGGCTCTTAATGGTGGGAGTAAGCTGCAATGGAATGGGGTTTTTTCTATTAACCCTATAATGTCACACGGAACAATAACTGTTGAAGGGTTAAAGTTTACCGATATATGGAGCTTGTTTTTACAGGATTTAGTGCAATTTAAATGGATAGCAGGAACCCAGGATATTTCATTTAATTATCAACTGTCTTATCCTGATGATGAGTTGTTGTTTTCGTTAAATAGAGGCAAATTAAGCACTAACAATCTTACCTTTATTGGTAAAAAAAATACCTCTGAATTTCTAAAAATTCCCAATTTAATTCTGGGAGGTATAAGTTTTGATTTAAATAGGCAGACTCTGGATATTGAAACAATTGAGTCTTCAGAAACTGATTTTAAGCTGTGGTTTGAACCTTTATCTACTGAGTTAAATTACCAGACTATCTTTGCGGCTAATAAACAAAAGCAAGAACCGAATATAGAACCGAAGGAGATTGATCAGTCTAAGAAAGTGCTGCCCTGGAAGATTAATATTCAGGATATAGCTATTAATACTGCAAAAATTAATTACCACGATCAGCGTGGTAAAGACCCTATCACGATAGATGTTAAGGCTGTAGATTTGGGCTTAAAGAATACTCAGGTAGTCGTTGCAGAATTACTAGAATTAACGACCAGTCATGGCAAGCTGAATCTGCAAGACCTGGTTTTGTATACAGAAAATGAGGGTGAACTTATAAAAGTTCCTGAACTTTTAATAAACGATCTGGTTTTTAATCTACTCGATAAACATATCAAAATAAATTCGATCAATACCAGCGATGCAGTTATAAAAGCCTGGCTAGCAAAAAATGGTGAGTTAAATTATCAAAGCTTGTTTGCATCAGAACAGCAAGAAGAACCTATGGCGCAGAAGAGTACTGTCGAAAAGGCTAGCGAAAAAGAAGAACCATGGTTGTTAGAGCTCGATGAATTCAAAGTGACTAATTATGCTATTCAGTTTAAAGACTATACGCTAGACAAGCCTGCTTCTCTGAATTTATCAGCGATGAATTTTTCTCTGACTGATTTTAATACTCAACAGGGAACACGGCTCCCTGTCGTTTTTAGTAGCCAATTTAACCAGCATGGAAAAATAAAAATCTCAGGTTATTCTATTTTAGAACCACTTGAGACTATGCTTGATGTAGCTATAAGCCAGATAGGGGTTGATAGTTTTGAACCTTATATTAACCAGAGTGCACATCTGGATATTATAGGAGGTGATTTTAATACTCAGGGTAAATTAGCTATTTCTCAAGCTGCGCAGGCGGAACTAAAACTTCAATACCAAGGAAACATTGATATTAAGGGATTGCATACGCGTGATCTGATTTTAAATCAGGATTTTCTTAAATGGCAGAAATTAACTCTGAGTGGCGTAGATTTTAATTTGCAGCCGGGTGAATTAAAAATTAAATCAGTTAGTTTAGATAAACCCTATGCACGAGTGACTATCAAGGAAGATAAAACCACAAATATTAGTGATGTTATCGTTGCCAATGCGACTGAACAAACGGATAAGCCAAAACAAGTAGCTAAGCCATTTATCTATAAAATAGATAGTTTTAAACTTAATCAGGGGCAATCTGATTTTTCAGATTATTCACTTATCTTACCTTTTGTTGTGCACTTAAATGATTTAAAAGGTGATATTAAGAATATTTCTTCAAACCCAAAAGCCCAAATAAAGCTTGATTTAAACGGTAAAGCATTTGATTTATCACCAGTACAGATACAAGGGAAGCTTGATGCTGATTTAGAGAATTTAGATATAGCAATGCATTTTAAAAGTTTTCCTCTACCTTTTCTATCTCCTTATATGGCCGATTTTTCAGGAGATAAGATAGAAAAAGGCAAAATGTCACTGGATTTAAGGTATCAGGTCAATAAAAAACAGTTAACAGCCAGTAATGACCTGGTGATTGATCAGTTCGAGTTGGGGGAAAAAGTTGAAAATCCAGATGCAGTAATATTACCTTTAGCTTTAGCAGCCATCCTGCTAAAAGATAAGGATGGCAGGATTACTATCAGTATGCCTTTGCAAGGTAGTATGGATGATCCTGAGTTTAGTGTGAGTCAGTTACTGTTTGATACATTTATTAATCTATTAACAAAAATAGCTGCTTCACCTTTCACTGCGATAGGGGCCTTTTTAGGTAGTGATGCAGATTACAGTGTAGTTACTTTCGCAGCTGGAAATACGGAGATAAATGCCGAACAAGGTAAAAAACTAACCGACCTGGCATCAGCTCTGACACAGAAAAAAGAACTAAGCCTTGAGGTACGAGGAATAGCTTATACCAACCAGGACTGGCCAGCAATGAAAGATGCTGCGTTAAACGATCAGTTAAAACAGATATACGCGGATGAATTACAAAAAGCGGGTAAAACCAAGCGTGCTGAATATATTAAATTATCCGAAGATGAGTACCAGCGTTTGCTTGCTGATTTATTTATCAATACCTTTCCTGACCTGGCAGAACGGTCTTTCTTTGGCGCACCTAAATTAACGAATCCAGAAATGGGTGAGTTTTATGCGGTTGCCAGCAAAATGTTAAAAGATAAAATTAAACCAGATCATAATAAACTTGTTTCCCTGGCATTGAAGCGTGCTAGAAATACTGCAAAGTTTCTGGTTGAGCAAGGAAAGGTAGAGCAGTCACGTATTTTTATA
>NZ_BDMN01000003.1 GCF_002189065.1 Bathymodiolus platifrons methanotrophic gill symbiont | reverse complement strand
AGGGCGGAGGTAAAAGGGGCTTAAAAACTCGATTATTCTGTTTATTCTTCCTCGAAATAGCTAAAAAAATCATTAGCATTTTGAGTGGGAAAGATAAGCAGGTAAAACCTTCGCTGAAAATCAGGGAAACGTAGCCTAAGCGAAGTGATGATTTTTAGTCCGCGATAGCCGTAGGGCCGTTGTTTTGTCGGAGTCTGAGCGTTAGCGAAGGTGGAGACAAAATAAAAGGCCATCCGACACGGCGTCAAGTCATTTGGAGCCTATGTTCCGACCCCTTGTTGGGTCGGGACGAGGTGACGAGGACGAATCGGGGCCGCCGGAGGCATAAGTGGTCGCGTTAAGTTTTTGCTGCTTGCTTGGGCTGGGATGCCCAAAACAAGCTTTCGCAAAAATAGCGACTCCCCGATATTTTGTTATGGTTTTCTATTGACTCCTTAGTCTGAGCAGAACTCTCTGTACTGGCTAAATGGCTTATTTGAAAACGCAAAGAACGCTCGATCAAATCGATATCTTTAATTGATAATTCAAATTGTTTGTTATAAGTAGTCATAATATTATCCTCATTATTAGGGCTAAGGAGCTTTCTTTAACGTAAAAGGCAAGGTTCTGTTTTACTCGTTTTTTAATGTGTCACTCTGCTTCAGGAATGCTGATTATTAATCTTGCTGCCCAAGATGTCATACTAAAGTCTATCCAAGGGTTCCGTATAGTCTAGCTCAAAGCTGGGCTTTACTAATCAGTGGTTTTATTTTGTATATTCCTGCTAATGTGTTGCCCATCATGAGCCTGAATAAAGTAACAGAAATGCGTACGGATACTATTATGTCGGGTATTATTAATCTGGCAAATATTGATATGGTACCTATTGCGATCATTGTTTTTATTGCCAGTGTTGTGGTTCCTTTACTTAAAATGCTGTTACTTGCCTTAATATTACTCACTGTACAATTTAAGTGGCAGAGGAATGCTAATATCAATACAAAAATGTATCGTATCATTGAGTTTGTCGGGCGTTGGTCTATGTTAGATATATTTGTCATGAGCATTTTATTGGCAATCATTAAATTTAATAAAGTCGCCTCAGTTGAAGTTGAGCCCGCTGCCTTATTATTTGCAATTGTTGTCATATTGACTATGTTTGCTACTTTACGTTTTGATTCAAGATTAATCTGGG
>NZ_BDMN01000002.1 GCF_002189065.1 Bathymodiolus platifrons methanotrophic gill symbiont | reverse complement strand
CCATTTCTGAGATTTAAAGTGTAGATAAACCCTGCTGCGTAGACTTTTCCATTCCTTCCTTTTTCTGTATGACAGGCATGATCAATAAAGTGCCCATCAGCCGCCAATACGGTATAGTCATTCAGTTCAGGAAATGACTTTAGATAATCAATACCGTGCGATGACAGAGTTTCACTGTAAATGTCATAGCTTTGTTGTTCAACAGCTTCGAGCATTCTCACTCGTCTAGGTGACTTGAGTGATTTAAAATAGGTTGAAAGAGGGCATTGCTCCTCATGAACCTCTTCTGCTGCCTGTAAAAAATGGCGACCACTATCCACCAAACTGATGCAACGTAACATCCCAAGACGAATAAAGCCAATATCGTTTAGTCCTGGGCATGCTCGCTTCCACAAAGGGTAACGTTCTGCTGATACGGCATTGTCCATGCTCTTATTGCAGTGATCAAAAATAAAGGCATTCAGTGTCTGGGATTCGTACATGAGAGTTTCCGATTATAAGGTTTATAAAACGGAAAATTATAAAAAAATGTTTTTCGTAATTGCAAGCTTTATTTTAGGTTTTTTGTTGTTTTTCCATGTGCTTATCCTGCGAAGAATTTTTAGGATTGATTAAAAATCTGGGAGTAGGACAAGATAATCGCATACCGCCTCTAAAATAAGGCATACTCTCTAAGTTTCTTAGCTATTGTTGCTTTCAATGGAAACACTGATGTGCGATCATTGTTTTATTGCCAGTGTTGTGGTTCCTTTACTTAAAATGCTGTTACTTGCCTTAATATTACTCACTGTACAATTTAAGTGGCAGAGGAATGCTAATATCAATACAAAAATGTATCGTATCATTGAGTTCGTCGGGCGTTGGTCTATGTTAGATATATTTGTCATGAGCATTTTATTGGCAATCATTAAATTTAATAAAGTCGCCTCAGTTGAAGTTGAGCCCGCTGCCTTATTATTTGCAATTGTTGTCATATTGACTATGTTTGCTGCTTTACGTTTTGATTCAAGATTAATCTGGGATGATGTTAATGAACATAGCTAAACCTGTTGTCACACGAAAACTCTGGTTATCAGGTATCTGGTTATTACCTCTATTATCGGCATTAGTTGGTGGTTGGGTGCTTTATCAAAGTATGATTGAAAAAGGCATAGAAATATCAATCTTGTTTGATAATGCAGAGGGCATAAGAGAAGGTAAAACAGCTATTATCTATAAAGGTGTGCGCATCGGCGTAGTCCGGGAAGTACATATCAGTAAAAACCTGAAACAAGTCAAAGTGACTGCCGAAATACAACGTGAGGCAAAACAAGCTTTGCGGAATACAACAGGGTTCTGGTTAGTAAAGCCTAAAGTATCATTAACTGAAATTACAGGTCTGGATACGATTGTTTCTGGAAATTATATCCGCATGAATCCAGGCGAAGGAAAAGCGCAACGGGAATTTATCGCTCTGGACAGAGCGCCTATCTTAGAAGATTATTCAAATGGACTGTATATCGATATTGTTGCTGATCGTTTAGGATCAGTTTCACGAGGTTCTAAAATATATTTCCGTGAAATCCCCGTGGGTGAAGTACTGGATTATGAACTGGCAGAAGCCCAAAATGGTGTGATTATTAAAGTTCGTATTGAGCCGCGATACGCTCATTTAGTAAAGGAATCTTCACGTTTCTGGAATGCGAGTGGGGTCTCTATTAAAGGAAGTCTAACTGGATTTTCGGTGCATACAGAATCATTAACCGCCTTAATTGCCGGAGGCATTGCATTCTATACGCCCGATACTGATAGCATAGATATCGTGTCGAATGACACAAGCTTTAAATTACATAGTGATTTTGATAATGCGAAAGTAGGTATTGCGGTAACAATCAGCTCTGAATCCGCCATAGATTTAGAAGAAGGAGTGACTGAAGTTAAATATGATGCCTTTAAAATTGGTGTTGTAAAAAAACTGAGTTATCAAAAAACCGGGGAAAATGTGATAGCCGACATCATGTTTGATCCGCGTGCAGCAGAACTATTAAAAACAGGGACAAAATTCTGGCTAGACACGCCTACGCTTTCTTTAACTGATTTTTCAGGGCTTAAATCACTGCTGGAGGGAAATCATATTAAAATGCAAGCCGGTGGTGGCCAGGATGTCAGAGAGTTTATTGCTTTAAATAAACCCCCGCTTATGTCAGCCGGCGATAAAGGCCTACACCTATTGTTAAAAGCAGATACACTTGGCTCTATTGAGTATGCAAGCCCGGTCTTATATAAAAAAAATACAATCGGGGAGTCGCTATTTTTGCGAAAGCTTGTTTTGGGCATCCCAGCCCAAGCAAGCAGCAAAAACTTAACGCGACCACTTATGCCTCCGGCGGCCCCGATTCGTCCTCGTCACCTCGTCCCGACCCAACAAGGGGTCGGAACATAGGCTCCAAATGACTTGACGCCGTGTCGGATGGCCTTTTATTTTGTCTCCACCTTCGCTAACGCTCAGACTCCGACAAAATAACGGCCCTACGGCTATCGCGGACTAAAAATCATCACTTCGCTTAGGCTACGTTTCCCTGATTTTCAGCGGTAGGTCAGGTGCATGATTTTAAACTAGATAAAAAAGGTGAGTATGTTCTGATCGATATTTATATTACCGAAAGATATGCACATTTGGTGGGCAATAATTCTCGATTCTGGAATGCTAGTGGCATACAGCTTAACCTTGATACTAGCGGAGTTGATATACAAACAGGGACGATAGCTACCATGCTGAATGGGGGAATTGAATTTATAACCCCGGATTTAAATCATAAGAAAATTAAACATCATTCTGTTTACCGTTTATACAGTAGTCATAGCGATGCTGAAGAATCGGGTGTTGGGCACTATAAGCAAGATAACGATAATAAAATTATTCAAATTACTTGTACACAGTTAGGTTCTTTAACAATAGGATCGAAACTTTATTATAAGAAAATTCCGGTGGGTGAAATTGTCGATTACCGCTTAAATACCAAGAACGACACAATTATTATTTCCGCGGCTATCAAGGATAAATATCAACACCTAGTAAAATCTAACAGCCGTTTCTGGCGCAATAGTGGTCTAAAGATAAAAGCGGGTCTTTCGGGAGTTGATGTCAACATGGCGCCGGTACATTCATTATTAAATGGCGGAATTAGTTTTGCTAATATAGTGCCATCGGCTGAGCAAGCTAAACATGATTCTGTCTTATATAATTTATATGTAGATCAGCAGCAGGCATTAATGAAAGTAGTGCAAATACAGATTAAATTTGCATTAGCTAAAGGGGTAACTGCAGGCACTGCTATAAATTATCTAGGAATTCAGGTGGGCGAAGTAACCCGAGTTGAATTATCCGAGAATAATCAGGCGATTATTGCACATGCAAAATTGTGGAATAGTGCGACAGAATTTGCTCGTCAGGGAAGCCAGTTCTGGCTTGTTTCAGCTAAAGTAGGTTTGTTTAAAAGTGAACATCTGGATACTTTAATAAAAGGAAACTATCTGCAAATAGAACCAGGTCAGGGGCAAAAAACAAACATTTTGCAGGTGAATTAAGTCTACCTAAAATAAAACAAGGGCTGCATATTGTTCTAAAATCTCCTCGTTTAGGCTCTGTTAAGGTGGGCAATACAGTATCTTATCGGCAAATTATTGTTGGTGAAGTCGGTGGCTTTCAACTAGCCAATAATTCACAATATGTATTAATAGATGTCTATATAGCTGATAAATATGCGAGTCTGGTTAAAAGCAATAGTAAATTCTGGCATGCTAGTGGTGTACAAATAGATTTTGGTATACTCAGTGGAGCAGAATTTCATACTGAATCAGTTGAAAACATAGTTCTAGGGGGAATCGCTTTTGCAACGCCGAATGAGGACTCAGTTGATAGTGCAAAAAATGGACAGGTTTTTAAACTCTATCAGCGCCATAAACAAAAGTGGCTCGATTGGACTCCTGAAATCGCCTTATCAAATCAGGCACATGGAAATAAAGTAAACAACTAAATTCGGAGTAAGTATTCAGACCCCTAATTTTTTATATTACAGTAAGTTACAAACAGTAAAAATACCTGAAAACATACGGACTCACTTCTAAGTCATTGATTTTTTATTATCTATAAAAACAATTGCTTACAATTTGATTAGGGGACTGAATGGTTATAATTCGGAAGCGGGGGCTTTTGATGCATACTTTTTGCAATGTGCAAAATCATTATCATATCCACTATTCACATTAGATTAACGAATGAAACAAGTAACCATTAATCTCACTATTGAAGTGTTGGAGTAATCAAATGCAAGTATTTACCTATTCTGAAGCTCGTCAAAATCATTCTAAATTATTGGTTCTTGCTCAAATAGAAAAAGTTGAAATACGCAGAATAGAGGGTTCTATATTTTCGCTTATAGCAAAAGGCAAGCCAGGCTCGGGTATTATTGAATTCTCGCTCCTTAGTGCTGAACTAGCCGTTTTATTGTTAGTAAAACATTCAGGATGCTGTACTAGTCAATTTATAAGAATTACTAACACTATCGGTTTTGTCAGTATTAATCAAAACTACTTATTTTTTCAAAACACGTTTGGGGGTTTGAGTGAAAATGGTTATTTTTAAGTATGTGTAGTAATTTATCAAAGCCTTTAGCAGATTTAATGCGACCTGAATCTCTGACTGATTACGCTGGGCAAAAACATATTTTACAGCCAGGAAAGCCGTTATATGAGGCAATCAACTCTGGCCGTTTGCATTCGATGATATTTTGGGGGCCGCCGGGGACAGGTAAAACAACTCTGGCAAGAATAATTGCCAAACATTCAAATGCTGAGTTTATACCTATTTCTGCTGTATTAGCTGGTGTTAAAGACATACGAGCAGCAGTTGTGGCAGCTAAACAAATACAACAACTAGAACAGCGCCAAACTATTTTATTTGTTGATGAAGTGCATCGTTTTAATAAAGCACAGCAAGATGCTTTTTTACCCCATGTAGAAGATGGCACGGTGTTTTTTTTAGGTGCGACTACCGAAAATCCATCTTTTGCTCTGAATAATGCTTTGTTATCACGGGCGCGTGTTTATGTTTTAAATGCGTTGACGATTGAAGACTTACAGGAGCTTATTGATAAAGTTTTAACAGATACCAAGCATGGTTTTGGCAAGCTTGCATTAACGATGTCTGATGAGTTGAAACAACAGTTTTCTGCGACAGCGGATGGTGATGCGCGGCGTTTATTAAATTTTATGGAACTCGCCGTTGAATTGACTCAAGTAAATGAAGAACAAGTGATCACTGAGGAGATTGCAAGGGAAGTGCTCTCAGGTGGTGTGCGACGGTTTGATAACCAGGGCGAAGAATTTTATAATCAGATTTCAGCAATACATAAGTCAGTGCGTGGTAGTTCGCCAGATGCGGCTTTATATTGGTTTTGTCGTATGCTGGATGGTGGTTGTGATCCACTATACCTAGCGCGGCGTATTGTGCGTATTGCTTCGGAAGATATTGGTAATGCTGACCCAAGGGCCTTGCAATTGTGTGTCAGTGCGTGGGAAACACAAGAACGATTAGGTAGCCCTGAGGGTGAGTTAGCATTAGCACAAGCTTTAGTTTATATGGCTTGCGCGCCTAAAAGTAATGCTGTGTATATGGCTTATAATGCCGCAATGCGTGCAGTAAAAGAGAGTGGTAGTCTGCCTGTGCCCAATCATTTACGTAATGCGCCAACTAAATTGATGAAAGATCTGGATTATGGCAAGGAGTATCGTTATGCACATAATGAGCCTGAAGCCTATGCCGCTGGAGAGCATTATTTCCCTGAAGGGTTGCAGGAAACACAGTTTTATCAGCCTGTTTCTCGTGGACTGGAAATAAAAATTGCAGAAAAATTAAAACATTTGCGAGAATTAGATAAAATAGCAGGAAAGTATTAAATAATGAGTGCATAAGAAGGTATAAACCTGCACTGCATTCAACGTATAAAACCTAATAATTAAAATAAAAGCCATGGATTTAAATTTTCTTGATTTCGAACAGCCTATAGCAGAATTAGAAGCTAAAATTGAAGAATTACGCCGTGTTGAAGCGGAAAATGATATAGATATTTCTTCTGCGTTAAACGAACTGGAAGCTAAAAGTCAGACATTAACAGAGCAAATTTTCAAAGAACTAAGCGATTGGCAAATTTCTCAGTTATCAAGACACCCGGGTAGACCCTATACTCTGGACTATATTGATATGATGTTTACTGATTTTCATGAATTACATGGTGATCGGACCTATGCTGATGATGAGGCAATTATCTGTGGTTTAGCAAAATTAGATGGTCAGGCGGTTGTTATTATTGGTCATCAAAAAGGTCGAGATACTAAAGAAAAAATTAAACGTAATTTTGGTATGCCTCGCCCAGAGGGTTACCGTAAAGCCTTACGTGTGATGAAAATGGCTGAGCGCTTTAACTTACCGGTTATTTGTCTTATTGATACTCCTGGAGCCTATCCAGGTATTGGTGCTGAAGAGCGCGGCCAAAGTGAAGCGATTGCACGAAATTTATTTGAAATGGCAAAACTGGAAACACCTATTATCTGTACCGTTATTGGGGAAGGTGGGTCGGGTGGCGCTTTAGCGATTGGTGTAGGTGATCGCTTAATTATGATGGAATTCAGTACTTACTCGGTTATTTCACCAGAAGGCTGTGCTTCAATTTTATGGAAAAGTGCTGATAAAGCAAAACTTGCTGCTGAGGCGATGGGAATTACTTCCGATAGGGTAAGAGAGCAGGGCTTGTTAGATGAGGTAGTTAGGGAACCAATTGGTGGTGCGCATAGAGACTTTAAAACTACGGCAGAAAGTTTAAAGGAAGTATTGTCTCGTCATGTACAGGAATTGAAACATGAAAAAATAGACATCTTATTAGAAAAACGATATCAACGTATTATGTCCTTTGGGTCATATACAGAAGAAGTGAAGTAGCTTCTCCTGCAACATAAAGTAGTCCGTATGGAGCTTGTGTAATACGGGGCATTCGAAGCGTTGATTTCCCGTATTACGCTAAGGCTTGCAGAATATTAACCATCGCTTAAAATCAGGGAAACGGAGCCTAAGCGGAGTGATGAT
>NZ_BDMN01000001.1 GCF_002189065.1 Bathymodiolus platifrons methanotrophic gill symbiont | reverse complement strand
TACGTCGCTAGAGAGGCTGTGAAAGTATAGGTTTTTAGCCTCCCCCCTTGAGAAGGGGGGATTGAGGGGGGATCGTATATAAACATAGGTCATTGACATTGCGTGATTAGTTTTAATATATCAACCTCCTCTAACCCCTTAACTAAGGAGGGGGATTTTTGAATACTTTCACAGTCTCTAGAGTCATGAAATACCTTAGTAAGGCCTGTATCGCATGCCATTTAACACAGAAAGGGTTGTAATGCGGAGCCCTTCAGCTAATCATTGAATGTGAAACTCAACCATCAATTTATTAATTCTCAACTAGCGGCCTATCACTCAGCTAATAGAATTATTATTGCTTACAGTGGTGGCGTAGATTCTCATGTTTTATTACATTTGCTCGCTAGTATTCCTGAATTAAAGCATAAACTTTTTGCTATCTATGTGCACCATGGATTGCAAGCAAGTGCTGAACACTGGGCTAAGCATTGCCAGGGAATTACCAATAATCTGGCTGTTAAATTTCAGGTACTTAAAGTTAATGCTCAGGCTATGCAAGGTCAAAGCCCTGAAGAAGCAGCGCGTGATGCCCGTTATCAAGCTTTTAAGCAAGTACTCAAAAAAAATGACCTGTTACTATTTGCTCAACACCGTGACGATCAACTTGAAACTGTTTTATTGCAGCTATTTAGAGGGGCTGGATTAAAAGGGCTTTCAGGTATGCCTGCTGCCATTAACTTTGGTGCGGGGCTATTAGTTAGGCCCCTGCTTGATATAGATCAGCAAGAAATTAAACAATATGCTCAACAACAAGACCTGCAATGGGTAGAAGATCCGAGCAATCAAGATATACAATTTGATCGCAATTACCTGCGGCACGAAATAGTTCCCTTATTAAAACAACGCTGGCCGAGTTTAGATAAAACAGTTGCTCGTGTTGCAGAGCATTGTGCCGGTGCGCAAACGTTATTATCGAATAGTGCTAAACAAAAAATGCACACACTCTATGACCCAGATAAACAATGCCTCTGTATTAAGGCTTTGCAAGAGCATGAACCACTGACACAACAATTGATTATTCGCGAATGGCTGGATTTACTAGGTGCAAGGATGCCTAGCCAGAAAGTAATGAATGCAATTATTGTAGATATCTTAAATGCCCGGCCTGATGCAAACCCACTGATTGAACATGATGCTTGTAATATTCGGCGCTATCGGGGGGGCTTGTATTTAGTTATCCCGATAAAGATACCGGATTTAAACGAGCTTATTGCCTGGGCAGATAATAACCAACCTTTAAATTTACCAGATAATGGTCAGCTGAAAATAAAAGATGCCTCGCAGGGAATTGCCAAAACGCTATGGATGCAGGGTAGGGTTGAGGTTAAGTACAGGCAAGGTGGAGAAAAAATAGCTTTATTCAACCGTAATGGCAGGCACAGTTTAAAGAAACTATATCAAGAAGAGGGGATTGCTCCCTGGTTGCGTGATGTCATTCCTCTTGTTTATATTAATGGGACGCTTGCTGCGATAGCTGATTACTGGATAAGTGCTGATTTTTACGGGCAGAATGAAGCTTGTGTCCAGCTGTTCTGGGAAAGGCAAGGAGAAGTAGTCAGCTTGAAATAGGAAATTATATCTAGCTGGCTATCGTGTATTATCAGCTATTCCTTATTTGCATCGGGATAAAATAATTGCTCGTCTTGCTTTTTATAAGCGCCAATCAGTGCTTGTACTTCAGCACTTATTACGTAATCAATATACTTTTTCGCTAATTCATAATGTACATGCTGATGCTTAGCGGGGTTAACAGCCATAATATGGTAGGGGTTAAATAAAGTATGATCTCCTTCATTAGTAATAATTAAATCAATCTTATCTCTAAAGGCAATATAAGTTCCCCGGTCAGTTAGTGTGTAGGCTTGTTTTTCATCAGCTATTTTTAATACGGCCCCCATTCCCTGGCCAACAGCTAGATAGTTAGTGCCTTCCGGCTGGATTTTGGCTGCTTGCCACAAAGCCATTTCTTTTTTATGGGTGCCTGAATCATCACCGCGTGAAATGAAAATGGATTGACTCGCAGCGATTTTCTGTAAAGCAGTTGTTATGGATTCAGTTAGGGTAATCTGAGCAGGGTTTGTTTTAGGCCCTATTAACACAAAATCATTATGCATTACGGCTTTTCTATCGATACCGTCCCCTTTGCTTACAAATTCCAGCTCTGCTTTTGGTGCATGTACAAAGACTATATCAACATCACCACTTTCTCCTAAGCGCAAAGCTTTGCCAGTACCAACGGCAATAACATCAAGGCGAATATCATAGGTTTTTTCAAACAAAGGATTGATAACTCTTAGTAGGCCTGAGTTCTCTGTGCTTGTCGTTGTTGACATACGGAGAATATCAGCACTATAAATGTTAATGCTCAATAGATAGAGCAGGCTGAAGAGTATCGTTTTTTTCATGTTATTTTTCCTGGGAATATCTAAATTTAAACCGCCTATAAAAGGGCATTACTTTACCATGACATGGGGTAGGAGTTAGTGGATACGGTATTCAGACTGAGATAATCACTTAATTATTTTTCTCTCATTTTATTCCTGCTGTTGAAGATCATCTCCATCAAGATAAATATCTTCTCGACCGTCACCTCTTGAAGTAACGTGATATAAAGCGCCTGAAAATTCAATTCGTAAAGGTCTAGCCATAGGGGGAGTATACTCGCTTAGAATGCAAAAATAAAGACCTGACCCCCTTTATTTTTTTTATTTACGCTGAGTAGTTACAAAAATTCATCATTATCTAGACGTAATTTTTTATATAGAAAAATATTCTCGTAATTCAATGATTTGTACAAAAAATAAAATCTGTAGTGCCAACTGAGCCTTTTTTAAAATTTCAACTTATTGATTTATATAAAATACATCACCAATAGTCACGAAGATGGGTTAAATTACCTGTGACACAGAATTTTGAACTCCCTTAAAAAAATATTATGGGTATAAGGCAAGTAGCAGTTTTGATTGGGTCAACCTTATCAAAAATGTTTTTATTTAATCGATCTCTCGACCTTGTAAGAAATCGATCAATACAAGATGATATATCATCACCTTTATCAAAAATTTCATTGATGACGGTATCGAACCCATCAATTATTATTTCCTTACCAGTTATCCCTATCTCATTTATTGCTTCGGCATTAACATAATACGTACAGATCCCTGTTAGAATGGCTCCAACAGGACTTGCAGTTCTTCCATCGGGGTCAAAAAACATTACGGGGTTATTAAGTGCATATTTATACTGATTAAAATCACCACCTGGGAATGTAACTGGATCCTCACTAACAAACCGCCCCAGACCAGCATCATAATACCTGGCTCGATAATAATACAAACCACTTGCCTCATCATATTCCCGGCTCGTATAAAGATATGGGTTAACCAAACCACCAGAAGTACTAGCAATATCACCAAACGAGTCATAAGCATAGGATTGAGCGATTCCACCCAATGAATCAGTCAACTGGTTAATAGATCCCAATCCATCCGCATGATAAACATAACTTTCATCGGCTTCAAAGGCTCCATTACTATCAGTATCGCGCTGCATTAATAAAGGTTCATCAATGCCTAGCCCATGAGTAAAACGTGCTTGTAAAACATCACTGCCATCGAATTCAAACAGAATATCTTCATTATCATAAACATAGCGGGTAATGGTTCCGTTGACGTTTTTTTCTATACGTCTATCAAAAGCATCGTAACGATACTCAATTAATCCACCGCTAGGGTGATCAATACGTATCAAACGATTTTCAGCATCGTAGCTAAACAGTGTTTCTGCATTATTTGCCTTTAAAGTTTTTGTTGGAAATTTGCCGGTTCCATCGTTAATAAGAACAACCTGACTTTCTCCTGCTCTCCCTATGCTGACAATCAAATCCAAATCCTTATCACGGTTAAAATACCCTGCCTCCAAGAATACGGGGTTTCTTCCAACAGGTATATTAAGCGCTGCAGAGAAACCACCACTTCCATCGCCATAAAAAACCTCAACGCGATCTTGAAAAACCTTGGACACGACAATATCTAGGTTACCGTTAGAATTCAAGTCTGCAACAACAATATCAAATACACGATCAACAGTATTTAATTCAATAGGACTAGAAAAGGCACCATTACCGTCCCCTAGAAGAATGCCGACAGAATTACAACTAGTTAGGCGTTGTGAATTTGTTCCAACAATATCCAAATTACCATCATTGTTAATATCTTCAAGTTCAGGTGTACCTACAAACCCGTCAAAACCACAAGCACGTATTGCATTAACTTTACTACTGAATGATAAGTTACCATGTCCATCGCCTAAATAGAGTAGAAATTCATCTGGCCTATCACCTTCTTCAGTAATTAGCAGATCAATATTTCCGTCATTATTTAAATCTCCTGAGACCATACCATTTTGTAGACTAATTTCTATAGATGAAAGAGTTTTTGGCGATTCAAATTTTGCAAATGCTTTTTGATACAAACGCGTAGAGCCGGAACCTTCAACCAGCATTACATCTTCTCCCGTCTGTTCATAAAGCCTATCAACCTGAGCAATCGTCCATCCAGCGCCTATAGGACTTTGATTTTGATTGTTGATAAGCACAAATCCAGTTCTAGTGCTTGATATTGCGGATCTATCGAAATGTGATGTCCGGTTAAATTGATATGTGTACTTACCTGTATCAAAGTTCTCGGCATCGAAGAGAATGGATTGGCGCAACTGATCAGAAGGGCTCGCCCCAGTGGTATCTGTATAAAGCACATTGCCCTGGTCAATATTGCTAACTATAACCGAAGCTGATACCTGATTAGGGGTAGGGTTCGCATTGGTACCCACTATTGTGGCTCTATTAAATACAGGGTATGGACTTGCTTTCAGGCTTTTATAAATGAGATTTAACGATCTTTCTTGTCCGAGTGTTCGATAAGAGGTGGTTTGATGTTGTACGGTTAATTCGCCAGTACAGATTGTAGTACTAGACCCTGCTGGTTTTTTCTTCGCCTTACATTGATCGTCATTTTCCCTATCTTTATTAGGTGGCTGAAGTTTCCCAATTATTGAGTAGCTGAAATACACAATGCTGGTG